>CANRAZ010000037.1 GCA_947628705.1 uncultured Lachnospiraceae bacterium
CCGTCCTCGGTTACGGCTATCTGAACCTCCCATTGTGCTGACATGGAGCCGTCCTCGGTGTAAATCGTCCATCCGTTTTCTGCGTCCTGAACAATATCGGCCCTACCCATGTTTACCATCGGTTCAATCGTGAACACCATTCCCGGCGCCATAAGCATTTCAGTTCCCGGAAGGCTTACAAAGCTGACCCATGGGTCTTCATGGAATTCAAGTCCGATTCCGTGACCGCCGATTTCCCTTACAACCGAATAGCCGCAGCTTTTACAGAATTGATTAATAGCATTACCCATATCTCCAAGGCAGGTCCAAGGCTTGACCATGTCAAGTCCGACCTGAACGCTCTGCTTTACATCCTCAACCAGCTTTTTCTTCTCCGGAGCTACATCTCCTATCATATACATTCTCGAAGAATCGGAAAAATAACCGTTGAGTATTGTAGAGCAGTCCACGTTGATTATGTCGCCCTCCTGAAGTATTTCCCTTTCATCGGGTATCCCGTGGCATACCACGTCGTTTATCGAGGTGCAGACGCTTTTCGGAAAGCCTTCGTAGTTGAGAGGCGCCGGAATTCCACCCATCTCGGTGGTTTTATTGTAGACCAGCCTGTCTATGTCAGCAGTTGACATTCCGGCATGAATGTTTTCAGCAATATAATCCAGCACGGCTATGTTAATTTTTGCGCTTTCCTTTATTTTTGCTATCTGCTCCGGAGTTTTAATTATTTTTCTGGAGGGAACCTCATATCCCCTCCTTTTAAAATCCTTAAGCTTTTCGTCAAAGCCTTCGTGACACTGTTTATATTTTTTTCCGCACCCGCACCAGCAAGGGTCGTTTCTGCCGATTTTTAACACCGTATTCCTCCAATTCTGCACTGTATACTGTTATAAATCCCCATGACTGCTTTTACAGCTTAACTAACAGTATATCAAAATATATTTTAATTTCAAGTGCAGGTTGAAGAACCGCTTATATCGTGTTTGGAGGAAATTTATATCAAGGTAACCTTATAATTTAACCGCTTGCCTTATTTATGATATGAATTTTCAGCTTACGGAAAAAATAAAATAAATCACTATTACGGCGAAAGCTGCGATTAATACGAACTGTCCGATTTCTCTTTTACGCTTTTCTCCTGTAAAAGCGTTTAAAAAAGCAAATCCGCCTGATTTTTTCGCCAAAGAGCCTTTGGCGCCGTACTCTTTTTCTCTGTCAGCGGCATCGCCCTTCATCAAGGCTCTCTCCGTTTGCTTTTCCGCCTCATTATCAGAAAAAATCAAATTCTTTTCTCCTTCGTTACGAAAGACCTCTTCCCCATACCGTCCGATTTCTCTGTTTCTTTCCATCAGACTGATCAAAGCGGAAAAAGTACAGTTTTCTTCACCGGCAGCCACAAAGGCGCTGTAAACCGCATATACGCTTCTTCGGTCGTTTATATCCACACAATCCATAAAATAACCGAACAGACCGCTTAACTGTTCTTTTACGTCCTTTTCATATCCCGGCAGGTAGCACGCAAAAGCACGCCCTTCATGGCTTAAATACAGGGCGTCGGGGTGGAGCACGTAATTCATCTCTTCAAGCATAAAGCTCTTACCCTTAATAAATATCTTTTCCAAATCCTTAAGCAGAGCAAGCAGCATCTCTTCTGTCATGCTTTTCTCCGCTAAAATGTCGCTTAAGGCTTTTTTGTCCGAAATGTCATACCTGTAGATTTTTTCTTCTCCGGAGTATATTATGCTTAAGGGAAGATACCCGTCAATGCGGTTTTTTTCCAACATTTTTTCCCTAAAATCCCCATAGGCTCCCAATGCGTCAAAGCACATATATCTTGCTGTCATATCTCCCTCGTACCTGACGTTAAGCTTTTCTATCATTTCCGTTCTCCTAACTGTTTTTACATAATGCCTTGCCTGTCCGCTAAAATATTTTTAGCTTTTTCAAAGCGACAGCTCCTCTATGATTTACTTATTTTGCGTACCAAAGAGTATTTTTCCTGCAAAACGGTACGCCCCCGTCGTCAGTCTGGCAGTTTTTACAGGAGCATACAGCTTTCTTTCACTGTACAGCGTTTCCGATATCTGCTTTCCTTTTGCTTTATCAAAACTAAATGTCTGTGAAAAATAACGTATCCTTGCAGCAACATTTTTCTCCGAAATTTCAAGCTCGGCCCACGGTGACTCTCCGGAAAAAATCAGCCTGCTCTGCTTATTAACATTATCCTTCAACAAAAGCTTGACGCTCGCAAATCCCTTTTCATCGGCAAAGCCCTCGGAATAAATTTTCTTCTCCAAGGGAATCTTTCCGTACAGAACAGCCATACGCTCCTCCTCCGCAAGATGCGCGCTCCATGCATCGCAGACAAGACTGTCATGCATAAAGAGAGCAAAGCTGATCAGGGAAAAAATCAGAAAGATAATCAAAGGCACAATAAACGCCGCCTCAACCGTATAGCTTGCGGAAAGAGAAAATTTTGAAATTTCGGAAAAACAAGATCCTTTTTTCATGCGCTGCCTTCACCACCCTTTCAATTCGGCTCTAAACTTTCAGCTTAGTTCCGTTTCATGGTATCGCTGAGCGTTCAGTTTATTTCCGCTTTACGGTGTTACTGAGCGTTCAGCTTAGTTCCGCTTCACGGTATCGCTGAGCGTTCAGCTTGTTTCCGCTTCACGGTATCGCTGAGCGTTCAGCTTACTTTTTATCTGCCTGAAAAATATATTGATCCGTACTTTAACCACAGATTTACATAAAACCCAATACATAAAAAGGGCAAAAACGGAATCGGACTTCTTTTCTTTAGAATTAAACAGCCTGCGGCGGCAAAAAAACATATAAACCATGCAAGCCCAAGCGTGCTTAAACACTCGGCGAGCCCAAATGCTGCTCCGAGACCTAGTACTGCGAAGGCATCTCCCATGCCTATCCCGCCTTTAGAGACTCTGCTTACTAAAATAAGCAAAAGACCGGGCATCGTACCGGCAAGCCTGCCTGAAACGGCAGGCCCGTTTCCCGATACGTACATTATAATAAAGAGGAAAACTGCCAGAATCAATAAGTACAAAACTCTGATTTCTTTTTTCCGGATGTCTTCAACAGAAGCGCATAAAAGATAAAACAGCATTACAGTTTCCGCCAAAAACATTTGCCGCCTCGCCTCCGTTTCCATATTTCCGCCGATTTTTTACTGTCGCGAACACTTGCTGCACAGTTTCCTTCCCTCCTCTATTGCCTGTGATTTTGGAACCCTGCTCACGTCCCTGTTTATTCTTGAGCAGTCCTCCCTGCTGTGGTACCTGTTTCCGTAATAGGTTATGTAAACCGTGTCCCCTGCCGAATAACCGCAATATTCGCATGGGTAATACTTTGCTCCGCTGCCGTTTCTTCTTGACGCAGCTTCCTCCGGACTTAGGCCTTCCGTTTTAACCGAGATATACGTACAGTTTGCATTCGTGTGATAAACCGTGCCTGTCCTTGCAACATAAACATATTCCGTATTTAATTCTTCATCGTTTCTTCTCTCGGACTCAAATTCATGTACAAGATTCCAAGCAACACCGTAAAATCCGTTGACCTCCAGCTTCTGTTCAACATTTATGTCCTTTGCAAAGAAAAGAAAATCCGGAAATTCAAAGGTATATTCAGCCTTTATAAATATAGTTCCGCTGCCCGAATAGGCGTAGGAGCCGTCGCAGCTTACGCCCGACGAGCCGCCACGGACGCAGGAAAGCCGGCTCTCATTTTCAGAAAGAACGTCCTCAAGCGTGCTCTCTATTACACCGTCGGAAAAACGTCCGGACAGAAAAGCGGCAAGCTCGCTTTTCGCCAGCTCTTCCGCCTGCTTTAACCACCCTTCCTCCGCAATTCCGAAAGCGTCGGACATAACAAAGGAATTTTCCGCATAGGCAATAAGAGTTCCGTAGCTTTCAAGCCTGTCCGCCGTTGAAAGCATTCCCTGGCAGACAGTAAACTGCGTGTGCAGAAACAGAAAAAAATAGATAAATGCACAGATAAACCAAAAAGATATGGGAAGGATAAAGGCTGCTTCAACCGTAAGCGACGCTTTTAGCCTTTTTTGTCTGTTTTTTTCGGAATTATAAAGGTCTAAACCTGTTTCCGACGTTTCCTTTTTATCTGTAGCCTTTGTCAGATCCATTTTCCACTCCACTTCAGACTTCTGAATACCGCCTGAGATACCTGCCTGTTTTGTATCCGGAAAAAAATATAATCAGGGGGCTTTGCGGTTCAGACAGATATCACAGCCGATATTCAGAAATCTGCGGAAAATTTTCACGGATACATAATGGCAGTCTGGACAATATAATTTGCTCCGCTGCCGCCCTTCTTTCCAATAAATAAATCAGAGGCGGTAAACAATGGCTGAATCTCACACTTCGCCTGCAATCCAAAGCCTATTAAACATTTGTCCAGCCTGAAATTTCCGTTATAAATTTTCTGCATGTTCAGCTCCACAATGTCCATAAGCCTGCCCGTGAGAACATCTTCCCTGACCATCAGCATAAAAAGATAAAGATATGCCGCATAGGAGATTTTAAGTCCTCCGGCTCCCTTGTAGGCAGACGCCTTTGCCATTACCATGGCCTTGCTGAAGCTGAAAATCTCGTCAAGCCTTACGGTTTGTGATTCCTTCGTCACGGCAAAATCCACGCTCTTTCCTTTTAAGATGGCCGCGGTTTCGACAATTGCATTTTCAACCGCCAGAACGACCGCCGCCAGCACAAGAAGCACTGTAAGCCATGAGGCTATTACCGTAATCTCCGCAAGCCATTCTTTAATTTCGTTCATTGCTGACGTATCGGTCAAAATAAAGAGCAGATTTGCAATAAGCCTTATCCCGAAAATGCTCCAGCCGGCCTTTTTTACGTTGCTCTCATCGAGCGCGTTTCCAAATATGAGATATTCCTGCTCATATTTTAACTTTCCGTCAACATCATTTTTCAGGTAGCTGTCCATGTTTACAAAGGCATATCCTGCAAGCAAGGCCTTTGTGCTGCTTCCCTCCGCCGCCTCTTTTATTGCATCCTCAAAGCCGCCTGCCAGCGATTCGCTTACAAACTCATCAAGATACTCGCCGTTATCAAAAACCATTTCGCCAAAATCAGGCTCTTCAAACAGCTGGGTAGTCCCCGTATCTCCGATATACTGATAACCGGGCAGTTCAAACCTGTCTATTTTTTTCTCCGACAGGCTTCCGGCATTTTCAAACCACCATCCTGAAAAACCGTCCTGCAAAAAAGCAGTAAGCGTGTTATAAACCTGCCTTGCTCCTTCATCTTCATCACCGTCTGCGCCGCTGCCTCCTCCGCTTTCACTGTCATTCCTACCGATTTCTTCCTCCGCGCCGCTTACCTGATTTTTCGCTCCTGAAAGCAGCTCGGATATACCGCCTGCGTCCAAGCCCTTTAAGGAAAGCAGCGTCTCGCTTATTTCGGAAACCAGTTCATATTCTGCCGCCGAAACCGCCTGAGCTTTAAAAAAAGCGCCTGATTCATCGGTCAGAAAAATCTTGTCCTCGCAAGAAGCATCCGTCGCTTGCGCGTTCCATATAAACGGTTCCGCATCGCCGTCCGTCTGCATTGAAAACACATTATTTACCGTATCGATAACCGCTTCTTCAAGTTCAATATAATCATTGTAAGAAAGCCCTGTTCCGATAGGAATTGCAAAAAGCCCGTACTGCGTATAGAGCGGAGCGTAAAATCTTCCGAGCGCGGATTCCATTCCCTTGTTTACAGTCTGATAAAGCAGCGTCTTTCCTGCCTGCAGATAAGCATGCTCTAAGGTCACAAGCATCAGAGATGTTATTATCAAAAGCACGAGACTCATCATGACGGTTATACTGCCCTGCAATACGTGTGATTTTCCGTGTTTCTGCATCTGCATCTCCTATTTTATGATTCCGTTGCTGTCATTTGTTATGGAGCTGAACGCTTTCTCAATAATATCCGTTATCTGCGTTTTAAAAAGAAGTACTACTGCGATGAGAATCACAAGTATCAAAATGACCTCGATTATTCCGACGCCGCTGTTGTCGCTAAGCATTCCTTTTCTGATTTTTGCCTGAAATTTTTCTTTCCTTCTTACAAAGCCTTCCTTGCAGGCACAAAACCATTTATAAAGCCGAAATTTAATTTTTTTCATTGTCCAACCTCTCTTTCTTTTCAGATTATTATTTTTAGCTGCATTTTTAAATGCTCGCAGGTTTTAAAGCGTGTTAAAGCATGTTAAAGCGTTTTACATCGACATAAACGCCGGTATAAGAATGAGCGCAAGCACGAGCGAAAACATTCCCATTACCGGAAGAAGAAGCTTTACGCTGACTTCCTCTCCTTTCTTCCTTACCGCCTGCTGTTTCTCTTTCAAAGCTTCGGAAATTTCCTTTTGAAGCTGTGGAATCAGGCTGTCGCCGCCCTTTTTTACGCTTTGGGAAAGCAAAGAGGCAAACCTTATATATGAAATGCTTCCGCACCGCCTGCCAAAATGCTCATAGGCCTCTGTTTCAGAAATTCCAAGCTGCATTTCGTTGACTGCCAGCCTCATTTCTTCATATACGTATCTACGGTTTTTATCTGTTTTTCTTCTACCGGCGTTTTTACGCTTCTCGTAATCCGCAGATATCCTTTCAAACGCCATTCTTATTGCAAGTCCTGCTTCGAGAAGCATCGTCGTCTTGCTAAGCACCTCCGGAAAATCATTAATTAGCTCTGTTTCACGCTCTCTGAGCTTTTTCTGCCTTATCTCATATCCCATCGCTACCGTGAGGAACGCAGCGATAAAGCCCAGTCCCAAAATTTTCCGGCTGTTATCCTCCTTTGGAATGAAAAACCTCAATTCCTTTCCGTTGAGCTGTGTCGGCAAATCCACTAAACCGTCCTCAATCCTTTCTTCAAACAGTTCCTCCAGATTGTTTACCAGCAGGGCTCTGTCCGCAGACGCCGAATTTGTAGGAAACACCGTTAAATCGAATTGCACCGTCCTCGATTCGTCATAGCATCTGATATCGGCAGTAAGACTGACCGCCCTTCCTTCTGTGAGCTCGCTGCTGTTGACTCTGCCGTCTGTATGCAGCGTTTCGGTGTCAGAGCTGCTCCATGCCACCTTTACGCTTTCGTCGCCATAGCTTTCATCAAGCCTTAAATCGCTCCTCACATTTTCAAGGCTTTCATTTCTCCCAAGTATCAGCCTCCCTAACCGCCCCTCAAGCGCTTCTATCCTTTTTTTCATCTCAGACCGCGACGGTCTTGCTTCCTCAACATCAAGACTCAGCTCAAAGCTTTCATTCCCGTACAGTGCCGTTAAGTCATTCTTTTCACTGCCTCTTTCGGGTCTCTTAATGCTTTTGACATACTCTGTCTCATACATTCCGCTCGCATTTATCAGTACTACAACAAGCGCCGCGGCAAATAAAACGCTCACCGCAAAAGCCGCCGTCCTTGTCTCTTCCCTGTTCCTCACCTCTTCGCAGTTCTCTCCTGCGTATATCTTTTCGTAGTAGCTGTAAACGCTCCTCGGAGCCTTGTCCTTTCCAAGAAAGATTTCCAACCGACGGCGCAGGCCAACAATGAAGGCAGCCGAGAAAGCGAAGGGAGTGCGTAAAATACCGTTTTTTTCATTATCAGGCAGCCTCTCCTCTAAGCCGTATCGCACGTCCTTTTTTACAGCTTTCTGAATTTTTTTCATTCGATTTTCTTGCAGTATTCCGGCAATCATGGTAAGAAGTGTAATAACCATAATTATCGACGCCACAGCTAAAACCATTTCTGCAATCCCTCCCGTTTTACCAAGTTACAGGCAATGCCGATAATAAGGATTTCTCTGCATTGCTCATCCGTCAGAGACCTTCTCCGTTATCCTTTTTCCGTACTCGCACATAAAAAAGTAAACCGCCGCCAGCACAACCATTGCCAATCTTCCAAGCGCAGTAGCGTAAAGAGGGTCAAGAAATCCCGGGGAAAATGCTTTAAAATAGAGAAGGATCGCAGGAGGCATGAGCTGCATTATCAGACATTCCGTACGGTTTGCTGAAATAATGCTTTCTATTTCCCTCCTTGTCTCCGTTTTTTCGTATATGTCCTTTACCGCTGACCTCATCAGTCCTATGAGATTTCCTCCGCTTCTTTTTGCGGCAGAAAAAATATCGGAAAATCCGATAATTTCGGGCACTTCTGTTTTTATGGCGAATTCTTCAATGACGCTTTCAACGTTTTGCCCCAAGGACAGCTTTCTTTCCATTAATTGAAGCTCGGAAAACATACACGCATCGCTCCCATACATAGTCCCGATGTCCTGTTTTGCGGAAACTACGGCTTTTTCTATGCTGTAGCCGGCCTCAAGCGCCGTAAGCAGACAGCCCAAAGCATCCTTAAACTGAAACAGATACTTTTCCCTCATAAAACGCCTGTGTTTACCCTTTATTTTCAGCAAAAGATAAATGCCGTAGGGAAGTATTATAACCGTTCCCACAGGCTCGTCAAAGAAAAGCCATGCGAGAGCCGGAATTAAAAGCAAAACCTTTAACGCCTCAAAAATAATAAATAAAACCGATTGAAGCCTGTCTCCTCGCATTTTGCCTCCTTACCTGCTGCAGTTAATTTACGGCCTATTCCAGTCCGTACATTCTAAGCTTTTCCCGGTGCTTAAGCTCTCCAACCTTTACAAGTCTGCCTTTTACGATTTTCCGACTACCGCATTCATCAGCCTGACCTTCATTGATTTCCTGAAATCCGAAAATCCTATTAAGCTTTATCTCTCCGTTTTTCATTCCGTCGACCTCGCATATTTCGACAATTTTCCTGCTGCCGTCCCTCATACGGCTGATGCCGATTATGACGTCAATTGCCGAAGCTATCTGCGCTCTTACGGCATGAAGCGGTATATTTTCCGAAAGAAGCACCATGGTTTCAAGACGCATAAGCATATCGCGTGGCGAATTCGCATGGCCTGTTGACATTCCGCAGTGTCCGGTATTAAGCCCCTGAAGCATATCTATTGCTTCGCCGCCCCTGACTTCTCCGATTACTATCCTGTCAGGTCTCATTCTAAGAGAATTTCTCACCAGACTCCTAAGCGTAATTTCATTTTTTCCTTCAACATTTGCGCCTCTCGCCTCCAAGCGTACAATGTTGGGAAGCCCCTCCATTATAAGCTCGGCGGAATCTTCGATGGTCACTACCCTGTCGTCCGTGCTTATACAGCCTGCAAGCGCATTCAGCAGCGTGGTTTTGCCGCAGCCTGTTCCTCCGGAGCAGATAATGTTGTACCGCCCTCTGACCAAAAGCCTCAAAAATTCCGCTGCCTCTCTGCTTACAGAATCCAAGTCAATAAGCTGTTCAAGACTCATCACGCCTTTCGAAAATTTTCTGATCGTCACAGAAGCGCCGTTAAGAGCAACCGGAGGAAGAACAATATTTACCCTCGAACCGTCTTCCAGTCTCGCATCAACCATAGGGTGCGCTTCATTGACTGTCCGGTTTACGTCTGCGGCGATTTTTTGAATAATGTCCTCCAATTTCTGCGAGGATTCAAACCGCCTTTCGGATAAAAACAGCCTGCCGTCCTTCTCGAAGAATATTTTGTCACAGCCGTTTACCATTATCTCCGTAACTCTTTCGTCTTCCAGCAAATCCTGAAGGACGTCCAGTCTGCGAATCGAATTGAAGATGTCTTTTCTAAGTTTAAACCTCTCATCAATGCTCAGATAAGCCTTTCTGCTCTGCTCCCAAAGCGCCTCGTCTATTATCTCAAACACTTCCCTGTCGCTTACCTCGCGGCTCACGTCTATCCTGCAAACAATCCTTTCCTTCAGACTCTTAAGCGTCTCCCAAGTTTCCGGTTTATTCTCTGGCATGTCTGAAAATTCCTTTCCTTACGACCGGATATGCCGTTAATTGTTCTGAATCATATCTGTTTTTATCCGGCTCAAGTACGGTTCTTGCAAATTCCGCAAGGGCTGAATTTTCAAACTCGGAATATGATGGGATTCCGTGCTTGAAATCCTCCACAACCGGCAAGCTTATTTTTCTTAATTTCTCGCTTACGCCTGCTCCCAACAGCTGCTTGAGCTGCCTCTCGGTTTCAGCGTTTTCGTCACCGATAAGGTAGATCGTTTCACATTTTTCCAGCACCGTTTCTGTACATGGGGGAAGTCTCCCCAAATCAAAAATTACGCTTTCATATCTTCCGTCAGCCGATATATCCGCAAGAAAACGCTTCATTTCATCTTTGCCAAAGGAATTAATATCTTCAAAGTTTAAAACTCCTGCGATGTAATCAAAATCCTTGGCATGTCTTAAATACCGTCTTTCCTGCTCTCCGGGAAACGACCTGCCCAGCTTGAGCATATAGATCAGCTCGCTTAATTCGCCGTTGCCTCCCTCAAAATCAGGCGGAAATTCGGCAAATGCGTCAAGGCTTACCAAAAGAACTTGCCTTTCCTTTCCCAAAATTCCTGCAAGCATTATGGAAAAGACTGTTACTCCGCAGCCGCCCTTGCCGGACATTACCGCTTTAAGACTGCAGGCCTTATCGCTTCGTGCCTCATCAGCTGCACCGTAAAGCTTAAAGGCAAGCTCTCTTACGGTTGCTTCAAGGCTCTGATACTTGAATATCCTGTCCTCGCCTGAACACCTTTCCTCGGTGAGATAAAAAATCCTCTGCTCTCCGCTGATACACGGGCTTTGCTCAAGCTCTTCGTCAGCAAGCAGCACTCTTACCTGATTTGCGTCCTTAAACTGTAAATAATCCGCTTCGTCAAAAAACGGCATTACACGGCAGCTTAGACTGTGAGAATTGATAATATAATCTGCCAAGGTCTGTCCAAACGGAACGTCTCCTGTGAGTATCGCCAATATGCTTTCCATTGTTCTTTTTTCCTCCTTACAGAGCAGGACGCCCGCGATTTCCGTCCTGCAAGGTCAAAATAACCGCCGCAAAGCCAAAGGTCAACCCCTAAAAAATTTTTGAAAGAAAGTTTGGTAATGTTTACGGAAGGCTTGAATTTTACCGGTAAAAATCACTTGGTAATAATCGACAAAAAAATTTAAGGCGCAAAAAAATATGCACAAAAAGCTTAACGTTTTTTGTGCATATTGTTCCATGTGTAGGTGAGCCGGTAAAACAAAGCAAATATGACGAGTCCTTTAGGGCTCAGCAAAAAAATACGGACATTTGTGCAAAAAAATGAAAAAACTATTGACCTTCCCCTTGGGTTAAGGTGTATCCTTATCGGGAAATCGGCAAAAAGAAAGGGATTACTTATGCAAATCAAGGATGTAGAGAAGTTGACCGGATTGACAGCGAAAAGCATACGCTATTATGAGTCGAGGAATCTGATAGCAGTAGAACGCAATGAAGAAAACTCATATAGGAATTATACGGACGCGGATATTACCAGATTAAGATGGATTAAAATGTTTCGTTATTTAGGTTTTAGCATTGAGGAAATTGAAAAACTTTTGACGATGGATGCCGACGAGACCAAGAAAGCGCTTAACCAAAAGGCAGACGCTTTTTCAGAGCAGGCGGAACTTTGCGAAAATAAACGAAGCCTTTGCCTGTCGCTGGCTAAAAATTACGAAAATAACGAAGCGGTCGTGGAGGAATATAACGACACCATCGAATTTTTGGAAAGCGATGAAATGGACGAGTTTAAGGAGCAGGTGAAGGATTTCGCCGCACCTAACCTGATAACCGTTATCGCAGAGACGCTGATAGGCATGGCGCCTGTTTTTTGGCTGTTTTACAATATTAAGACTGCAAGAACAGGTATGTTGATGTTCAGTGGGATTTTTGCTATTATCGGCACGGCTCTTACGACATGGAATTGGATCCATTACGCCAATCAATACAAAAAGAACAGGGAACGGGTAAAAAGAAAAAATCGTAAGATGATTTGGCTGCTTCCGGCGATGATCGCCGCCTTATTTTTGGGAATTACGGCTATTATTGCAGTGACGGCTCTGTTTCCCGAATGGGTGCTGCCCGACAATTATCTGTTTTTTGAACATGGACAGACCACGGGGACGGTGCTTGTCCTGCTTGTTATCCTTCCGACAATTTTATTTTGTGAATTGATCGTTGCAAAGATCCGAAAGAAGCCTGTGGAAGAAATGGAAGACGTAAACGACCTTCTGTTTATCTGGAACCGCCTTGGGAAATGGCGTGCTGCCGTAATCGTTGCATGGCTGGTTGCTCTGTATTGCTGCGCATTCCATTTTACTGTGGTTACGAAGAACAAAATCATACTGTATTCGCCGTGGCAACCGATGGGTGTGGAATATAAATATTCCGATGTAGATTCTATCAAAACCGGATTCGGGGACAAAAGCTTTTCCTTTATGGAATACAAGAGAAAGGGCAGCTTTTACTATCAAATCGAAATAAACAATCAAACCGTCACCTTTCATACGCCAACCGTCAATAAACAGATAGAGAGATACGAAGAACATACTTATTTGGAATTAGAGGAATTTGACCAAGCGCTGACAGCTTTGGGAATTCCAAAAGAGGCGGACAAAAAGGGTTGGGAAAACTGTTATTTCGATAAAGAGTGTGTGGATAGATTTTTAAGAATCATTTGTTATGAAAAGCAGGATTAATTTCAAAGTAATTTTTGAAGGCCGAAATCATATCAAAGCGTTCAAGTGTAAAAACTTGGACGCTTTTTTCTTCCAACTGTTGCAAAAATGCTGTAAAAAAGATTTTTTAAAAAAAGAGTGCCCGAAAACCCAGTATTCATGCGTGTTTTCGGGCACCTTACAGCCACAAGATACTATTCGAACTCGCTCCCTTGAAATCCATTCTAAACAAGTTTGTTTATGAATTTTAGCAGAGCGTATCTACATTATCCGTATTATCGGCAAAGCGTACGCTATCCGATTTTTGTTGCCATTCTGTTTTCACGACACATATTTAAAGCGTTTGTTACCAGGCATTACCGATGATCCATCATCATTTGCCGTTCAATTTCAACGAGACAGGCCGATATAGCTTCCTGCTGATATGCCGGTTCTATGTCTCTGGCTGCCGCACAATAATCAGAAATTGCCTTTACCATATCGGCAATTTTTCTTTGTTGTTCCATATGATTTTGCAGCTGAATTTGTTGAAGGTAATTTGGAGAAAGGTATGTCTGGTTAAAAATATTATACGGATATTGATTGTACATCAAATAATTTTCCTCTCATCAAAAATTTGTTTTGGTCTTTGTCTCAAATAAAATGTGAAAAAAAACCCCATCCTAAATCTCGCTCAATTTTTTCCCTGACTGTGTTTTCCAATCTGTCTTTCCGTTTGAAGAACGCCCTAGAATGACAGCTGAAGCGGCGGATGGTGCACTGAATTCATAGTTCTTGGCAAATATCCCATTCACGATAATGCCGTCCATCTCCAGTTTTGTCCGCAAATCAAAATAAGATTTTGACCTGGATTTAAAGGAATTCGCCAAATGTCCCGAGACCTTGGAGCCCTGGATAACAGTAAATCCGCCAGCGCTTACAAAGCCTGTCCCATTTGCATCTCCACTTTTACAGTACAAATACTCTGTGGTTTCCGTCGCCACGGGAACCGATTCCAAAATTTTATACCCCATCGCATTCGAAAGGACTTTGATGTTGTCAATAAACTCTTCCATGCTGGCGATTTGGGATTCTTTGATCACAGTATTTTTGTATGTATTCTTAGTGAGCAGCCTGCATTGGGCACATTCCGTAGCAATTTCCACCAAGCGGTTTTCTAGGTAACGAATCAGCGCTTTATTGAGATCACGCCCGACAAAGACGACTGCCGTATTCCAATAATACTTTTCTTTCCCGTTTTGATAGTCGCGGATATGTTGAATTAGCCGATCTTTGATATTTTCCGCTTCACCTATATAGACAGAGTCTTCTCCATCCTCTTCCTGGCACAACAAGAAGTAGATACCTGGTTCATTCACATCGCTTCGTTGGCACTGGGCAACCTCTGTACGAGGCAATTTAATACCCTTTCCATTCCAGTTGGAAAGTTCAGCTGTTACAATGCCCTCAGATGTGCCATTCACCCAAAATAGTTCAATCGTTTTTCCAAAACCCATATTGTCCACCTCCATTCCTTAAGCCACTTGAAATCACTCCCACTCAGTAATTCCTTATGGATTTTCCATGCGAATGTCAAAGATCGCTCCGCAATCTTTACAGCCCTTTGCGATTAAAGTTGAATAATTTTTTTGTAAACGGAAGCTTTTGTTGAAATGTATCAGTCGTAAATACTAATCCGCCCATTCCGGTTGAAAGCTTACCTTCAATAGTGTTTGCAGAACCACATTTTTCACATTTCATTTATGCTTTTCTCCTCTGAATTTTTTCATGTATTTGCCCCTGAAAATTCTGATTTATCGCATTGACCGTCATATCTGCAAGTATCTTTACAGACCTATTTTTATACGCTTTACTCTGTTTTCATCTTCTCTGCAACCTCAAGCGCCCCGTCCTTAAAATCGTCAAGGCTTCCGCAGGCGTCTACGCCGTTTGAAGTCCATGCAAACGCTCCGTTCCAGCCGTTATTATAGCAATTTATGTAACATTCATCACCGCTTACGGCCTGTGAACCGTTTACATTTCCAACCATGCCTGTCGCCGGAAATTCGCCTATTACGCAAGGCTTTGTTCCGTCAAGCTTGAAATCCGCAGGAGACTTGTCAAACGGGAACCCGAACCAAGGAGCCTCCCATTCATAAAAATGGGTCGAATAGAAGTCAAGGTAAGCGTCCGGGTCGTTGTAACGTCCCTTCAGATATTCGTCCGAGCCGTAATTTCCTTCATAGCTGTCGCTGTTATACTTTATCATGCCGAAGCCAACCGTAACAAGCACATCGCTGTTTTTGTGAATGGCAGCGGCTTCTTTGGCAAAAAGGTTGCAAATGTCCTCCCATGCCAGCTGTCCGCTCTCGGCATTTTCGTGTACCCAGTCCGGTTCGTTACAGAGGTCAATGCTCCAAAGAGAATCAAAGTCATCATATCTCTGGCAGAAAGGAATGACATAGTTCTCTACATATGAATCGATTGCTTCCTCGTTCTGCGTCATTTTTCTCCAGCTCTGATAGGTTTTATTGGAATCCTTAAAGTTATCAAAGGACATGAGCGTCGCCATTATGTAGATTCCGTTTTCCTCGGCAAGCGTAAAAAGAGTGTCAAGGTCTTCCCAATGCTCTGTTGTTGCGCCGCTGACCATGCCCTCACTGTCAATAAGCATTCCGACATCTCCGTTGCAGCATATCCATATTCTGGTCGCATTTATGCCGTTTTCGTGAAGCAATGCGAAATGCTCGCTCCAAAAGCCTTCATTGAATGCACCGCCGAAATCGTTCCATTTGTCCCACGGAGTATTGACGCCGTTCATATAAATCGGAGCATCACCGACGACAAAGTCGGTTCCGCTCACTGAAACCTTTCCCGGAATAATTGATTCAACCGTTCCCAAGTCCACTGCGTCTGGCATCAATCCCTGTTCCGGAGTCGGCGACGGCGTTTTCTCAGGCTTTTCACCCTCGCTCTTATCGGCGGCTTTGGTAGGCGCAGCCGTAGCTGTAGCTTTTGCGTCACTGCCGGTCTTGTTTATTTCACTGCTGTTTCCGCAGGCACACAGACTGACTGCCATGGTAACGGCAAGCACCGGCACAATAATTTTTTTAAACCTCATAATTCCTTTAGGAAATCCGTCCGCCTTCCTGCAAACGGATTCTTTTGCCTCCTTTACATTATCCGCCGCCCGCAGGCTGTGCTGCCCTCTCGTTTTGACGACTGTCAACAAGATTATAATTTCGGGCGCTGTGACTGTCAAGACAATACTGCTTTTTATTGCAAAGCTTTTTGTTTGTCCCACAGGATAGGCTCTTTCGCCTACCGGTCAAGCTGCCCGTCCTTTAAGCCAACCTCGCTTAAGTGTCCGTTTGAATAGTTCTTATCATTTGTCACGTCTTCCGCAAACCACTCCGGCATTATAAAAGCTTCCGCCGCTTCCTTACTCTCAAACTCAACCTCGGCAAACTGAAGTCCCTCAAGAACTCCGCTGAAGATATCCAATTCGCAGACAAGCTGTTTTCCGATTCCTGCAAGGCTTCCCTTGTGTTTTTCGTCAAGAGGTATCAAATAACGCCTTTTATAAATAATGTTTCCGTCGCACTTTTCAATCAGATGCCAAAAGCCCTTTTCATTCAGAGGAAACTCCTCCTCAACATTTATGATAGGCCCGCTTCCCTTGTTAAGCTTGGACTTATAGGTAAGAATATACTTATCATTCCACTTTCTTACCCTTACCACAGGATTTCTTAAAAGATAGCCCTGAACGATATCCGCATATTCATATTTCTCCAGTCCGTCAGGAAGCTTTTTCAGAGTAAACTTTCTTTCTATTTCCATAAATCTCTCCTTAAATGAAATTTTCAATTATTCCTTCGCATTGTGTTAATCTCTTAAGAATTATATCTGTGTTCTTTAAGATTTTGATACGCTCAGTAACATTTCAATCTCTTTGCGCAGGGTTTGTTTCATTATCTTAAGTTCTTCGTCATTCGGTCTGTTATCATCTGAATACATTTTTTCCCTCGGATACCACCAAACCGGTCCTCTGCCATTGTTCCCATAAACGCCAAGATCGCCGTCTACTCTTGGGAAAAGATGCCAGTGCAGATGTGCGTCGCCGTTTCCCAAACATTCATAATTCATCTTTTCCGCGCCAAATGCTTTTGCAACCGCTTCTGCTACGACCGTCATTTCGGCAAGATACTTTGCCCTTATATCATCTTTCAATTCAAAAAGTTCAGTCAAATGATCCTTCAGCAAGAACAAGGTATATCCTTTGAAGTGTTGGTTGTCGCCGATAACAACATAGCCAGTATCAAGTTCTTTGACAAAATACGGATTCGTTCCGGATTTTATCATCTGTATTCTATCGCATATTACGCACATCGTTTTATCTCCTCAAAGAAAAATGTGTATTGCTTAAATTATAACTGACTTCACGTGTACGGCTTATACCCAAGCGGCAGCATATACCGCAACGGCACGCTTTTTAATGATGCCTCTGTAGTTCATTACTAAGGCCTTCATTTAATCCTTTTTCCCAAAACCGCATTTTCCAAACGGGAATTTACTTTATCCGTTTTGATAAATACAACACAAGATCATCGTCGTTACAGCAATCTTGATACGGCTCACAGATTTTATCTCTATACCAGACGCCGCTACCGTCCGGAATGTATCCTCGCTTGATATACATCCTCTGGGCGCTTCCATATCCGCTGTGCAGTCCTACCCCAAGGTATATCACGTCGGAATAAGAGAATGCAATCTGTTCCGCAATATCCATGAGCTTACTGCCGATTCCTCTGCACCTGTATTTCTCCAGAACGCTAAAGTCAACGATCTCAGCATAACCCAGATTTGCAAACGCGCCGCACTTTGCATCGGGATAAACGTTAATATATCCGGCAATGCTGCCATTCCATTCTGCAACCAATGCGACCGATTTACCCTCGGCTTGATGTTTCAGCCGCATTTCGTATTTGTCTATTGTCGCATCCCAGCCTTGCGCGATTTCTTCATCTGTAATGATTTGGGCATCGCTCTGCTGCAGATTTCGAATTACAATTCCGTTTTTATCATAATAGACCATGCTCATATCTCCTCAAGCACCGATTTTCGGGCAGATATATATCCGTACATGAATAAATCATATCACAAAGTCGCAGACCTCCTCGGCCGTCAGATAAAATGCGTTGCAGTAACAAGGCGCAAAAGGTGAACCGTCCGAAAATGCTCTGTTATCAAAAAAATCAAAAAAATCCGTCATATTTGACATTGTAAGTTTTTTAATAGTGATATTCATATTTTTCCTTGTATGATATAGCTAGTCCTAAATTATACGACTCCTTTCTTCAAAATGCGATATAACAGAAATATGTGCTGCGTCCTCTCTAATCATAAATCCCTTATTCCTCCGGAGTGCATTCCAAACATCATTTCTGTTATTTTAACCTGCCGAAAAAAGACACACAAGCCGCCCGCAGTTACGGATAAAATACTTTGCCATCGAATTATTTTTCAATTTTATCGCCATTATGAACCCAAAATGTATTTTGCAAAAGTTCAGATGACATTTCGTATGCCTTCGCATATTTTCCGCGCAACCGTCGGATTGTTCATTGTGTAGAGATGTATTCCGTCTATGTCGCTTGTCAAAAGATCAATTATCTGGCTGAGCGCATAGGACATTCCTGCGTCAAACAGGGCGTCTTTGTTGTCCTCATACCTGTCTATTATCTTTTGGAAACGAGCCGGAAACGACGCTCCGCACATTGTTACCATTCTCTTTATCTGTGCGGCGTTTATAACGGGCATAATGCCCGGTATGACAGGTACGAAAATGCCTGCGATCCTGCAATCCTCCACAAAACGGAAGAAACAGTCATTATCGAAAAAAAGCTGTGAAAGCAGCAGCTCCGCCCCGGCATTTACCTTTCCCCTAAGATGCATCATCTCGGTAACTCTGTTTTCAGACTCCGGATGACACTCCGGGTAACAGGCTCCGGCAATACAGAACCGGTTTTTAGCCTTTAAATAAGCGATTAAATCAGAGGCATGCTTAAAATCGTCCTTTTCTTCTATATTCGGATTCCTGTCTCCTCTAAGCGCAAGCACATTCTGTATGCCCTCTGCGTTGAGAACTCTTGAAAATTCATCAATTTCAGCCCTGTCATAGCTGAGACAGGTCAGGTGAACCACGGGTTCCACATTGTATTCATATTTGATTTTTTTTGCAAGCTCAATCGTGCGGTTGCAGTTTGAGCTGCCGCCCGCCCCGAAGGTCACGCTGATAAAGTCGGGCTTTAATTCACACAAAACCGACAGCGTCTCGTCAATATTTTCAAGCTCCCTGTCCTTTTTAGGAGGGAAAATCTCAAATGATAAGGTTTTACTTTTCTTTTCATAAATTTCCGATATTCTCATATGCCAAGCCTTTCTTAATATACCTTACTCGATCCCATACTCTTTAAAAAGCAGGTCCAAATCCAAATCAGGGCAGTCAAGCTCTTGAAGCCGTCCGTCGGCAGCAAGCTTTTTGTACAGCAGGAGAAAATTCTTTTTCCCTCGCTTTTCACCAATAGCAATCCCCTCGTCTCTTGCATCCATTATGTTAAGCTCATATTTCATGTAATCCACCATCCTTTTCCCGTCTCTTTTTGCGTTATAAACAGCCGCCGCCAGTTCTTTGGTGTAGCTGTCTGTTGCGGTTCCGCTTTCTATGTAACCAAGAAGTGACTTCAGCTCCTCCGAGGCATCTCCTTTGAAGCCCTTGGTGTTCAGGAAAATCTTCTCCGTTCCGTCATTAAGTCTCAGACCGTGGTCGTCCTCACATATATTTCTAAAACGGTATATGTACCTTCCGTCTCCAAACGGGTCAAACATGCAGATGAATATCACTATATTGGTCGGAAGCTCCCTGTAGCCTGCCCCCTTTGCAAGCAGATTTAAATCCGTTAGGGCGTGATAGTAGCGGCTCCTTTTCGGAAGACCCCGTTCAGAAGTGGTCTGCATTTCAACGGTATAGGCATTTCCGTTTTCATCCGTCACAAAAACATCCAGTCTGATTCCCTTAGACTTAAAGGAAAGGTCAATCGTCTTCTGAACTTCAGTATAATCCAGCTTTGCAATTCTGATTCCAAGAATTATTTCGAGAAGCTTTCTGCAATTTTTCTCGTTGCTCATCACTGCCCCAAACATGTAGTCGTCACGCAGCTCAAGCCTTATATACTTTTCCTCAAGGTTTTCCCTGATTCTATTTTCAAGCTTTACGCCGTTTTTCTTTTCAGAATCATTTCCAATACTTGCTTCAAAGCTTTTTCCTGTGTTTCTTTTATTCATTTTTCTACCTCCAATTGTATCATTTTTTCATTGTTTTGCAACACAAAAAACTGCCGTTAAAAAGTCACAAAAGACAGAAAGCTCATGCAACTTTCAACAAAAGCGCCTTATAAAACTTTTGCAATGGTTATTATTCATTGCTGCTGTGGATTGCCGGCACAGAAACGCCTGCATGGTAAGCATCATTATCTTGAAAAAAATCAAATGGTTTGCTGCTTGTCAGCCAAACCTTAGTTATCAAAAAATCAAAATGTATTGCAATACTAATCGGCTTTGATGTAAATATTGTAGCATATGCAGGATAAAAATCTATTGGCAAATGTACAAAAATAAACATAAGATTTTAGTAAGCCTGAATCAAAAAATCGAAACAAAAATTTAGCGCTTTAGTAATTATGACGAAAAGACCTCATTCCTTTGCGATAGTATGGTACTACATACGCTGCGCCAAAATTAACTGCTTTTTAAATATTTGTCCTAAAAATACAAAAATAAAAGCCGCCGCTTTACGAAATTTATCCGTTAAAACGACGGCCTTTCGCCTTACGTCCCCGAGGGGATTTGAACCTCCGACCTACCGCTTAGGAGGCGGTCGCTCTATCCAGCTGAGCTACGAGGACATTTATTAATTTACGCCGAAAACGCATTAGTTATTGTAACATATAAGAGAGGAAAACTCAAGCCCTAATTGTCCCTTATCCGCATTATGCCTGTAGGATTACAATACATCTGTTACAACTGAATAATTAAAAGACGAAGATACCTCTTCTGTGTTATACTTTCATC
>CANRAZ010000038.1 GCA_947628705.1 uncultured Lachnospiraceae bacterium
TAATGGGGATAAGGCCTTCTGCCTTAAGAGCAGACATGGCGCGGTCGACAGAGGTTGATTCGATATTGCCTTTTTTCAGATTTTATAATATAATCCAATTGATTAAAAAGTATAAGGGAGGAAGTGACCCCCAAAAGTTAGACTTAATATTGAACATGGCATAAGTTATCTGCCTTTAATCGGATGATTTTAATTTAAATAAAAAAGAAAGGTGATATGAAAGTGTACGCATCTGAAGATAAAATAAAAAAATCCTCTTTGGCAGTCAAATCAAATGACTTGAATAATGAATATATCAAGAGGCTGGAAGAGGAACTTTTGACACTAAAAATAAAAAACGCCTATTTAAAAGGGCAGAGGAGATTGTGTTCGGAGGAGGAAATTCCTCCGAAGAAAAGGCGAGAATTATACACAGTCTCCGAGGAGAATTCAAGCTTAAAGATATTCTCGCAGCAGTAGACTTTCCAAAGTCAACCTATATGTATTGGCAGAAAAGATTTGACAGACAGAATCCAAACAAGGAACTGGAGGAAAAAATTATCGAAATACACTGTCAGAATAAGGATTTTGGTTATAGAAGAGTACATAGCGTGCTTTGTCGGATGGGGTATACAGTAAATAAAAAAAGAGTTCAGAAGGTAATGCAGAAATTAAATATTCAGGTGACTTCATATGCACCGAAAAGCCGCAAATATGACTCATACAGAGGTGAAATAGGTAAGATTGCTCCTAACAGGATACGCAAGAGATTTGATACACGCATACCTCATCAAAAGATAACTACTGATACGACGGAATTTAGGTATTATGAAATAGGCTTAAAAGGACGCAAAACAGTAAGGAAACTTTATTTAAATGCCTTTATGGATATGTTCAACAGAGAAATAATAAACTTTACAATTTCCAAAACTCCTTCAGCAGGGAGTATTATGTCTGCTCTGAGAGAGGCGATAAAAATTACAGCTGATTGTCCATATAGAAGGACTTTCCATTCTGATAGAGGCTGGGTGTACCAGATGAAGGAATATTCCGATGAACTTAAGGCAAACCGGATATTTCAAAGCATGTCACGAAAGGGAAAGTGTGATGATAATGCGATCATGGAAAATTTTTTTGGTATAATGAAACAGGAAATGTACTATGGTGTTGGTTATTACAGTTATGCATCGCTGAAGGAAGCGATAGAAAAATATATTTCTTACTACAATAAATACAGAATTAAACAAAAGTTAGGTTGGATGAGTCCGGTGGAGTACAGGCTTTCGCTTATGGACTTGTAAATACGTCAGATGTTCAGGTCTAACTTTTGGGGAGCACTTTTCTTTAAAAAAGTCATTTCTAAAATGATTTTTTTGCAAATTTGGGCTTGTTTTTTTGTATGCTTTGTATATTTTTTAACGTGATTTTCAACAGATTGCACATAGACATTTAAAAATAAAACCGCTATCATTTTCCTGTCAGATAAAAAATTCAAAAAGCATTTCTTTATTTGTGTGCGGAAAAATTACAGATTTATTTAGACGGAGCCTAAGTTCTGAACCAATCAGGAAGGGCTTGATTTTAGAGGTTCATAAAGAATGGATTCGAAACCTGAACAATCAGTAAGGACTTGATTTTAAAAGTTCAAACAAATAAATTTAAAACCTAAGCCCATCAGACAGCGGTTGATTTATAGGTTTATCGAAAACGGATTTAAACCCCGAATCTTTCAGATGTTGCTTATATTTTTATATTGACACGCCATTTTTACTTACATTATAATCAGGAGGAAAAGAAATATGGAAGCAAACGCCGGAATTTCCGTAAACAGGAAGTTTAAGGACGGTCTTTTCAGGTTCGTGTTCGGACAGAACAAAAGCAATCTTTTAAGCCTATACAACGCTCTCAACGGTACCAGCTATGAAAGGGAGGAGGACCTGACGGTCACGACCCTTGAGGACGTCATTTACGTAAAGCATAAGAACGATATCTCAATGCTGCTTGAAGGAACGCTTAACCTTTACGAGCATCAGAGCACGTTCAGTCCAAACATGCCGCTTAGGGGGCTGTTCTATTTTGCGGACTTGTACAGACAGATGATACCGGACGGAGAGGTTCTTTACGGAAGCAGGCTGTTTAAGATACCGAAGCCGAGGTATGTCGTATTTTACAACGGAATTGACAAAAGGCTTGAAAAAGACGTGGTTAAGCTGAGGCTTTCGGATGCGTTCGAAGAGCAGGAGCCGGCAGGCAAATGCAAGGAATCGGAACTGTCAGGCGAATTAGATAAAGCAAAGCCGTCAGATGAGATTCGTGGTTCTGAACCGTTACCTGTATATAACAGACATGAACAGTCAGAGCCAACGTGCGACTATGAATGGACAGCCAATGTCGTAGACATAAACAAGGGCAGGAATGAAAAGCTTAAGGACGACTGCCGCACTTTGAAGGAGTACTGCATGTTCGTGGAAGAGGTCAGGAGTGGAATTTCTGCCGGGCAGGCGCTTTACGATGCGGTGAGCGCAGCTGTGGACAAATGCATAGAGGAAGGCGTTCTGGAAGAATTTCTGAGCCGGCACCGACGGGAGGTAAGGGAAATGTGTTTGACGGAGTTTAACGAAGAAAAGTATAAAGAGGTAATCTACAAGGACGGATATGAGGACGGAGTTGAGGCAGGTAAGGCAAAAGGGTTAGAACTCGGAGAAGCCTCAGGAATGGCGAAGGGATTAGAACTCGGAGAGGCTTCAGGAATGGCGAAAGGGTTAGAACTAGGTGAGGCTTCGGGTCGTTTTCACACTATATTTGAAATTTACAGGGACGGACTGCTGTCTTCTTCCGATGCTGCGAAAAAAGTCAGCCTTACGGAAGATGAATTTCTTGCGAAATTTAATGAATGGCTTAGTACTTTAAATGAGTAGAGGCTCACTGTCGGTAATAAATTTTTATGCCTGTTTACAGCATAATGCTGATTAGCCCAAACAGGGTCATCGTGACTTAAATTGCCATAATTTTTACTAAAAGCTGGTTTGCGATATGTTTTTTGGCAGATGCTGTAGTTGCATTAAAATAAAAATTAGCGCCCGCAAAAAACTCTAGGGAAAAATTGTGAAAAAAATTTGAAAAATTTAATAACTTTAGGTGTTGATTTTTCTATTATGAAGTGATACACTTATCGTACAAAAATATTTTAGGAGGATACTAAAATGAAAAAGTTTGCTAAGGTTATTGTATGTGTTCTTGCACTTACAATGCTCGCAAGTTTAGCAGTGGCTGAAGAATACGTAGTTCCTGAAGAATGGAATAAGGACGGAGTATTTTATCTTTGCGGTGATGAGACAAAGGGTGAGAATGGACCATTTACTGGCAAGATGGATGAAATTACCAAGTATGTATCTGTTAAGTTTACCATTTCTCTTGACGAAGCAGAAGCAGCTGACTGTGCCGGCGGCGGAGAAACATGGGTAGGCGGCGGCGTTGGTTTCAACTCTGAATCAACAGGTTGGGAGTCGCATGAATGGACACCAAAGGCTCTTGATGAGAACGGAAATCCTGTTAAGGAACTTACTTTGACAAAGGTTTCTGACGGTGTTTATGAGGTTACATTCTCAAGAGAAGATGGATCTTCTATCTTTGCAGCAACAGATACTTATGCTCAGATTTGGCTTCAGGACTGGAGTACAGGCAACGCTAAACTTACAGGAGTAACTCTTTATACAGCTGATGGCGCTTCTGAAGAAGTTCCTACGGATGCTCCTGCAAAGGATGATGCACCTCAGACAGGTGATGCTACAAGCGTAGCTGTTCTTGCAGTTGTAGCTGTTATCGCTCTTGGCGGTGTAGTAGTTATCTCAAAGAAGAGAGCTTAATTGCTTACTTAAATTTAGTGATTAAAAGAAAGGGCTGTGTGCTTTGCGCATGGCTCTTTTTTGATGCTGAAAAACAGACATTTATATTTTGCCGTTACCGTTATTTAAAAGGCTTCCGTGCCAAGTAAAATGCTTCTTTATGCCGTGGAAAAAACACGGGTATGTAGTTATCGGATGCGATTTACCGGTTCAAGCGTATAAATCCTTAATATACTGCAAAAAAAGTCTACTTAAGAAAAAAATTTATTGATAAACATTTATTAAAATGGTATAAATTATTCTGTAGGTTATAATTTCACATTTAGTCGGCACAGGAATCTGCTGCGGACGGCTGCACTGTTACAGGCGGCTGCATCGTTAAACGGTTATTCCGATAACAGATATTGCCGTGTCGGCAAACGGGAGGAAACATGGGATTAGAAGTTAAAGAAATTGTAAAAAGGTATGGCGAAAAAACGGTGGTTGACCATCTTTCATTTTCGATGGATAAGCCGGGGGTTTACGCTTTGCTTGGGACAAACGGTGCGGGCAAGACAACATCGATCAGAATAATGCTCGGAATGCTTGCCAGTGATGGCGGCAGCGTCACCTTTAACGGTGAAGACCTTACTACTACGAAGGTAAATGTCGGTTATCTTGCAGAGGAGAGAGGACTGTATCCCAAGGTTAAGCTGATGGACCAGATGCTTTATTTTGCGAGCCTGAAAAAAGTACCGAAAAAAGAAGCTCTGAAAAGAATTAAATATTGGACCGAGAGGCTTAAGCTCACGGAGTATTTTTATCCTGAACCGGTCGGCAAGAAAAAACCGAAGCCGTTTAAGGCTGAACAGCTCAGCAAGGGCAATCAGCAGAAGGTTCAGCTCATGGCGACGCTTATTTCAGACCCGGAGCTTATTGTGCTTGACGAGCCGTTAAGCGGACTTGACCCTGTCAACACAGACCTGTTCCGAGATATAATCCGTGAGGAGGCTTCAAAGGATAAGTATATAATAATGTCCTCGCATCAGATGGCAACTATTGAGGAATTTTGCTCTGATTTGACAATACTTAACAAGGGAAAGACTGTTTTAAGCGGCAATCTCAATGAGATAAAGAAAAGCTATGGCAGAGTAAATCTTCTTCTTAAGGCAGACACAGACATATCTTCATATATTGACGAGCTTTCTCTTAATGTTGTGGAGAAAACTCCGGGAGAAACCAAAATCAGACTGGAAAATGAGGGGCAGGCAAAGGTGCTTCTTAACAGGCTGGTTGCAGATGATGTGCCTCTTGTAAGGTTTGAGCTTACTGAGCCTTCCCTGCATGAAATATTCGTAGAAAAGGTAGGGGATGTAAATGAAGAGGTCTGAGTACAGGGGCTTTACACAGGTATTCAGGTTCACCTTTCTTCAGGCAATTTTCTCAAAATCGCTCATTATAACGACTGCTGTAATGATGCTTATTGCGTTAGTTGCTTTTCCTGTGATAAGTCTGTTTAATAAAGAGGACGACAATTACCAAAGTCCGATCAAAAAGGTATATGTCATAAATGAAACCGGCATGCAGAACATTCCTTATGCAGATGCTTTTAAGGACAAGGACGGCTATGCTGACGTTGCATTTGAAGAGACTGACAAGGAGCTTGACGTCCTTGCAGAAGAAATTTCAAAAGAACACGCCGAGGAAGTGGTTTTAAAGTTTGAATTGGATCAGGGATCCGGCGGTTACATGCTGAACTTCTACCGTGACGCCGAATCGCCTATTGATGACGGTGACGTTGATAAAATTGCTTCGGAAATGGCGGAGTGGTTTGACAAGTATAAGGTTACGGTTTTGGATGCTGATGCTGACACGTTGGAGATGATAGGAAAAGTCGTGGATTTTTCCGTAATGGATTCAGGAGAATTTCTGGAAACCGACACGCATGAAGTTATCAGCTACATGGACTACAATGTGGTATATGCTTTCCTTATGGTCTGCTACATGGTAATAATACTTGCGTCAAATATGGTAGCTGCCAAGGTCGTTGAGGAAAAGGCAAACAGGGTCGTTGAGTATCTGATGACGGCGGTACGCCCGATGGCTCTTATTCTCGGCAAGGTCGTGGCAATGCTGTCGGTGTGCATTCTTGAAATAACGCTCATTGCGGCTTCCGGAATAATATCCTCAAAACTTACGTCGGCTTTGAATGGCAGTGACGGCGCAGGACTTCTTTCAGGTTTCCTTTCGTCCGATGCGATAAAAAACATTTCAATTCCGAACTTTCTCATATGTATTGTAATGATTGCGCTTGGAGTGCTGATTTATGGGCTCCTTGCAGGCCTTTTCGGCGCATCGGTAAGCAAAATGGAGGATCTTCAGCAGGGTCTTAAGGTCTACACGGCCATAATACTGGTTGCCTTCTTTGCGTGCATTACGGCGTGCGAGATGATGTGGACTGTCGGGATAAACGGCTTTGTAAGCGTGATGATGTTCATACCGTTTACATCGGTTATGATTTTGCCGGGAGCGATTCTGATAGGAAAGGCGTCGGTGGCTGTGCTGGCGGTTTCTTTAGTGCTTCAGGCGGTTACGGCAGCCGTTATTCTTAAGATTGTTTCACTGGTTTATGAGTCCATAATCGTAATGAACGGTAATCCGGTGAGCGTTAAGCAGATGGTGGCGCTGATCAGGAGGAAATAGCTATGGATAAGAGAAAATTGAGCGGTTTTGGTCCTGTCTTTGCTTATACGTTTAAGCAGCAGGCAAAAAATGTAAGATATCTTGCCGTTACAATAGGATTTTCGCTGCTGTTGCTGCTTGGGATCGGTTTGGTAATGGTAATGGTTTCTGCACCCGATGATGACGAAGAGGTCGAATTTAACATAAAAGAGGTTACGGTATGCGACAAGACGGGACTGGGTATTCCTGAATATGCTCAGTATGCCGCCGCCATAGGCGATGAGGACGTTTCAAAGGTTTCGTTTACAAGCTGTGACGATGAGAAAAAATTTCTCAAGGATAATGAGGAAAACACGGATTACGTGCTTGTCGTGCAGGAGGAAAACGAGGACGGATTTCTTATAAATATCGTGACCTCGCCTGACACGGAAATAAATGGGGACAGTCTTGATATGCTTGGAGCGGCGCTTTCGGACTGCTTCCAGACTCACGTTTACGGAAACTCAGGGCTGTCTGACGAGGCTCTTGTCCAAGCTCTTCTTAGGGTAGATTATGCCGTTTCGGATTTTGATGAGGTAGATACAGGCAAGGAAATAGTAACTGTTGTAGTCTGCATGCTGTTTTTGTTTGTTGTTTATATGATGGTGCTGCTTTACGGTCAGCAGATATGTACCGAGGTCAGCATGGAGAAAACCAGCAAGCTTGTCGAACAGCTTCTCGTGAGCGTTACGCCTTATGGCCTTGTGGCAGGGAAAATAATGGCGGTTATCGCTGTTTCGATTATTCAGTTTACCGCATGGATTGTGTCCATTCTTCTCGGAATATTCGGAGGGGATGCGGCTGCCGCCTTAATGTATGAAGGCTATGAAAGCAAGGTGTCGCTTTATATGGATATGCTCAAGGGCTGGTTTGGCTCAATGGCGTTTGGGGCCGACACGGTAGTGCTTGCGGTTTTGCTTATGGTATTCGGGCTTGTTTTCTACCTTATTATCGCAGGAGTGGCAGGCAGCATGGTTACGAAGCCTGAGGATGCAGGAAACGTTCAGGTTATCTTTGTGTTTCCTCTCATAATCAGCTTTTTCATAGTGCTTGCGGCGATAGTGCAGGGAGAAGGATCTGTTTCTCCGGTGTTCCATTTCATACCTTTTGTTTCCGCAATGGTAACTCCGGGAGCGGTTCTGCTGGGCGATATTCCGTTGTGGGTAGGATTGATTTCGCTTCTGGTTACGGCGATTGGAGCGCTGCTGCTCCTCCTATTGGCTGCAAAGGTTTATAAAGCGCTGCTGTTTTACACCGGCAAGAAGCTGTCGCTTAAAGCGATATTCAGAAGCAGGAAAAAAGAATAAATAACGCAAATGTAAATTATGCTTTATTAATGTCCGAATCTAAGCTATAATAAAAGAACTTGGATTCGGACTTTTTTTGAAAGATCACGAAGCCAATAAAAACGGATACGTAAAATTAATTTCACACGGAGGAACAAGATGGGAGTATTTAACAAATCGTTTGACGGCTACGGAGTGACCGTAAAAAACGATATCGTGTACGGAAGCATTAACGGCTTCTATTTTAATGCCGTTAGAATTCCGGCAATGAGAGAAGTCAGGATAATGATTAACTACAAATCAGACGATCCTGAAATTACGCCGAAGATCGAACAGGTTTTCAACAACCTTAAGGCGCAAAATCCGAAGCTTATTTCAATTACATTCGGAACGTATCATTTGCTGATTACTCAGGGGGAACAGTCAGCAAAGAAAACAGCGCAGCTTACCGAGCTTACGGTTATGCAGATGACTCAGTTTTTGGCTGTGCGCGGATGCGTGACCTGCTGCGCCTCCTGCGGAGAGCCTCAGGCGTCCTTCTTTAATATCAACGGCGGCGTAAGCTGCGTTTGCGAAAGCTGCGCCCAGAAGGTTGTGGGACAGTTTGAACAGACAAGAGCGGCAACAAGGCAGATGAAGTCCAAGGTGGTTCCCGGAGCAGTCGGAGCCTTTCTCGGAGCTCTTGTTGGAATGGTTCTTTGGATTGTCATATACCGCCTTGGCTATATTGCCGGAATTGCAGGCGCAGTCGGGATCATATGTTCAATGAAGGCCTATGAAAAATTCGGAGGCTGGCTTGACGTCAAGGGGATAGTTATTTCCTCGGTATTTTCACTGGTGTTGATCTACATAGCGCACAACATCGCAATTACAATGATTATTGTAAACGAATTTGAAAAGTACAGCATTGACTACGATTTCTTTGACGTTTACAAAAATCTTCCGGAATTCCTTGAGCTGCTTGAGGTCAAGTCGCAGTACTGGTCGGATCTGATCATCGGCTATGTTCTTACGGTTATAGTGGGCGCTTCCTACGTGATTGCCGCAGTAAGAGGCGCGATTGGCAGCTACAACATGAAAAGAATGTGATCCTAAAACGCAGGGGAAGCAGTGTTACGGGCAGTTTTGTAAAAGGACGGCGCGGGTAACAGCCGCGCCGTAAAAACAGCCCTTAAATAATAAAAACGGAGAGCCGTTTTTCAACAACCGGCAGGTGTTGAGCGGCTCTCCGTTTTCATTCTCCTTATTAAAAGGCTTAAGCTTTTGAAGCCTGCGCCTCTTTTTCCTTCATATGCTTGTCCAAAAGATTGTGTATGCGCTCCGTAGGGCTGAGGTAATCGCTTATTGAAGCGTCGTGATTAAGAGCGTCTATCAGCAGAGCGATATATTTGCTCATGTCTGCGCTTATATACCACTGTCTTGAAAGAAGCTCAGGCGTCTGGTAAACAAGGTTAGTGGTGATGACCCTGTAAATAAGGCCTTCGTTATAGGCGCTGTCAAAGCGCTCAAGCCCATTGGTAAAAAGTCCGAAGGTCGAGCAGACGAATATTCGTCCTGCATTTCTCCTTTTAAGCTCCTTGGCAGTATCTATCATGCTTTCGCCTGAGGAAATCATGTCGTCCAGAATCAAAACGTCCTTGCCGGTTACGTCTGTTCCGAGGAATTCGTGGGCTACAATAGGATTTCTGCCGTCGACCACCTTTGTGTAGTCCCTTCTCTTGTAGAACATTCCCATGTCTGCGCCGAGCACGGTCGCAAAATAAACCGCACGGCTCATCGCGCCCTCGTCAGGGGAGATTATCATCAGATCCTTAGAGCCGAGCTTAATGTCGGGAACGTTGTTCAAAAGGGCCTTTGTAAACTGATATGCAGGCTGTACGTTTTCGAATGAGTTAAAAGGTATCGCGTTCTGTACGCGAGGGTCGTGGGCGTCAAAGGTTATTATTGAATCCACGCCCATGTTTATAAGCTCCTGAAGCGCAATCGCACAGTCCAGAGATTCGCGCGCGCTTCTCTTGTGCTGACGGCTTTCGTAGAGGAACGGCATTATAACCGTAATTCTTCTCGCCTTTCCGCTTATTGCCGCAATGACGCGCTTAAGGTCGGAAAAGTGGTCGTCAGGCGACATCGGACTTGGTCTTCCGCAGACCGTATAGGACAGGCTGTAGTTGCAGACGTCAAGGAGAATAAAAATATCCATGCCTCGGACAGATTCATTGATAACGCATTTTGCTTCGCCCGTGCCGAAACGCGGACATTTCATCTGTATGAGGTAAGAGTCCCTCTGGTAGTTGTGGAAAGCGGGCGTAGTCTTATATTTGCTTTCTCTGTTTTTTCTCCAGCCTGCAATGTAGGAATCGACCCTTGCGCCCATGGCAGTGCTGCTTTCCATAGCGATAATTCCTAACGGACCGTAAGAAATATCCTCTGTGAACATGTCTTCCTGAGACATAAATCCTCCTTCCTGCGGTTATGCCGCAGCCTGAAATATTGTTGTGTTTATACGTTAAGACGGTTATCAGCTCCGGGCATCTTCAAATAGCTGTAATTTGCAAGAAGCCGTGAACGGATCCGGTCTGAGTATCTTGATGCAATATCCTCTTTGGTAAGATTCGTAGTTATTACCGTAGGTTTTTTTGCAAGGAAGCGTTTCTCTATGCAGTTAAAAAGCTGTGAGTTAGTGGAAGCCGTGGCGGTTTCGGTACCGAGATCGTCTATTATCAGACACTCTGAGTCTAATATGAAATTCATTTCCGTTTCAGCGGCTTCTATGGTGTTAATATCGGAAAGGCGGTATTTCCTGCAAAGGTCGAAAAAGTCTATAGCGGAAAGATAAAGCACCGTTATCCCCATGTCCGCCAGTTTTTTATTTATGCAGTTCGCCAGAAATGTTTTGCCTGTTCCGGCATTTCCGGTTATCAGCAGGTTCTTAAATTCCTTTCCGAAATTTTCGGAAAAATCCAGCGCGTTTATTATGCTGTCCTGTGCGATCGCATATTCGGTCACGCCGCTTTCCTTGTCTAAGATGTCTTTACTGTAGAGCGAAGGGTTGAGGGTGTTGAAATTCTCACGCTCCAGCAGAGCGCGCCTTTCGGGAGGAAGATAGAACTCGTCGATGACAGTCCTGTAAAAGCAGCGGCATTTTCCTTCGGCCGTATTTCCCGTATCTCTGCATATCGGACAAAGATAAACGTCTTCAAGATAGTTTGCAGGAAATCCTGCTTCGGTAATGAGCCTTTGTTTCTTTTGGGAAAGCAGCTCGTTTCTTTCCCTTAAGCCCGAAAGAGCTTCAGGGCTTCCGTTAAGGGCTTCATAGCCGGCTTTTAAAGAACCGCTCTTTATCTCGTCGTCAATTTCCCTGATTTGAGGGTCGGCGGCATAAAGCTCGTCTATGCGGCTGCTTTTAAGGCGTGCCGCCGCATCTTTCCTGCTGTCATATATCCTTGAGATTGTGTTGTACTGAAAATCTGTAAGCATGATATCCCTTCCGGCATGAAAAGTCAGGCCTTTTTAAGCCGCTCTGCGAGTGCGTCCCGTTCCTCCTGGGTGTGGGCGTTAGCCTCTATAAGCTTCTTTTCCAGCTTGCTTTCCTCGTCTTTGGAGTAGGTCCTTTGCTGGAAATCATTAAACTGGTTGTATGCGGAACGGGAAGACGGACGCCCTTTGCCAGAAGCTGCCGCTCGCTGCGAAGAGCCGCCGCAGGCCGCTTCGGCGTTGTGACGTTCGTCATTTTTATATATATCGTCGAGAGTGCGTATCCCTGCGCTATGCCAGTAATCTATGATTTTTGAGGCATATGCAAACGGCTTGTCAACCTCTGCAAGCGCCGCACGGTCGCAGGCGGCAAGAATAACCTGATCCGACAGCTTATAGTCGCACGCCCATTTTTCAACGCTCTTTATCTGCATATTGCCTAGGGCTTTTGAAATTCCGAGCGCCTTGCGGATATTGTTTAAAAGAATGTCATGGAACTGAGACTCAAACTGAGCCTGCTCTACCGTCTGAATGTTTTTTTCTGCCCAGCCTGTCGCCACATTTTCAATATAGCGGTGGTCGCGGATATCCTTGGAAAGGCAGTACCTGTAAAGATACATAATGAGCTCGTCCGAAAATCCAAAGCCCTCGTAAATTCCGGCAAGGGTGTTTATGTCCTTGTAGCCCATAGTTCCGGGAACAAGCAGCTTTTCAACCTCCCTCATAAGGTATTTAAAGTGCTCGTCCTCGCCTATCAGTCCGATCTGTTCGGCGGAATAGTGAGGGAAAATCTTTTCAACCGACCTGTCCGCTCTCCTTGCCCCGACAGATGACCTTCCGTTTTCAGCAGGCATTTCGGCGGCGTCGGAAGCTTTGTCCGTTTTGTTAAGCACGTCCGCGCAGTCTGAGCCGGCATTTACGTCCTTTTCAGGTAAATCGGCATTTTCAGTGCAGGCCTTCTCTCCGTTATCCCCCGCATGCGCCGCCTGAGCAGGAAGCTCTGCAATGTTTATGTATTTTATTTCTCCCTCGCCGTCGAGACCGAAGTCCAGCAGAGAGAGCTTTTGCCAGTATTTCAGGGATTTTATTATCTGGTTAGGAGTGTAGTCAAGCGCGTCTGAAATGACCTTCAGAGATATGTCGGCGTTAGGCACGAAGGCATATCTCAGTATGTAAAGATAGACCTTTAGATTCTGACCGCTGGCGTCGACAAGATACTCGTCGATAAAGCGGTTGGAAACGACCGTAAATCCGCTGCTGGCTCCTCCTGAAGTGATTTTGCACATATATCTTCTCCCTCGCCCCTTTTGTATGCGAGCCTCATTATAGCACAGTAATTTTTAAATTAAAATAGGCAAATTTTCGTGCATGTTTTGTAGAATGGGATTGTGGATAAAGTGGATAACTCAGTGGAGCATATTTTACGGATTAATGTCGAAAGCCCCGAATAGCCCGATTTTACGGAAAATCTGCGACATTATAACGGAAAATCAGACAAAAAATTATCCACAGTCTGAATACGGTGCGTCAGTCTGTGGATAAAGTGGATAAGCTATCTTCCAAGCAGGTGTTCGCCCACTTTTACTATGTCTCCGGCGCCCATAGTTATTAACAAATCTCCTGTGGTTAAACTTTTTAATAAAAAATTTTCAATTTCATCAAAAGTCGGATAGCATCTGGCGCTGACTCCCATTTTTTTCAGATCCTCGCATAGATCCACAGAGCTGATTTTTCCGTTGTCAGCTTCTCTTGCAGCATAAATCGGAGCAAGAACCACCTCGTCGGCAAGCTTCAGTGCTTCGGTAAAATCATTTCTTAGCGCAAATGTCCGCGAATAGGTGTGAGGCTGGAAGACGCACCATATTTTTCCCTTCGTGTATTTTCTGGCGGTGTTAAGCGTCGCCCTTATTTCGGTAGGGTGGTGAGCGTAGTCATCGATTACGGTTATTCCGCAGATCTCTCCCTTTTTCTCAAAACGCCTCTCTGTTCCGCTGAATGAAAGGAGCCCTTCTTTAACTGCGTCGATGTCAATTCCGAGATTAAGAGCGAGTGCGGCGGCGGCAAGCGAATTTGAAACGTTGTGTATTCCCGGAACGCCGAGCGTGATTTCGGCGGCAGGCTTGCCGTTTTCAATAAGGGTATAGCTTGCTCTGCCAAGCTCGTCAAAGACGATATTTTCGGCTGTGTAGTTGAAGCGTGAATCAAAGGAGCCGCCGTTGCCGCCAAGAGAGCCTGAAGCCGCTGTCTGCGGCGCTCCCGCTTTTGCCTGCTCGGAGAGTCCGTAGGTGGAAACCTTACATTTTACGCCCTCTGTAATTTCCTCAAGCCTTTCAATTTCGCCGTTTATAACAAGATGTCCGTTTTCAGGAAGAAGCAGAGCATAGTTATGGAACGAGGCTCTGATTTCGTTTATGTCCTTGAAAAAGTCAAGGTGATCCGCCTCTATATTTAAAATAATCTCGTCGGTAGGATAAAATTTTAAAAAGCTGTTGGTATATTCGCAGGCTTCAAAAAGAAAGCTGTCGCCCTTTCCGACTCTAAGGTTTCCGCCTATCGCAGGAAGCATTCCTCCGACAGAAATGGTAGGGTCCGTATTGCCCTGAAGAAGTATCATTGAAAGCATAGACGTGGTAGTGGTTTTTCCGTGGGTGCCTGCGACTCCGATTGCGGATTTGAAGAAGCGGCATATCTGACCTAAGAGCGCCGCTCTGTCCATGAGGGGAAGTCCTCTGCGGACACATTCCGCATATTCGGGATTATCGGGGTGAACGGCTGCGGTATAAACCGCAACATCAATATCATCGGTAATGTTCTGCGCGCCCTGACCGATGCAAACCTTGATTCCGTGTTCGCCAAGGCTGTCGACTATTGCGCTTTTTGAGCGGTCCGAACCCGTTACGGTAAAGCCCTTGGAAGCAAGCAGAGCCGCAAGTCCGCTCATGCTGATGCCTCCTATCCCGATGAAATGTATGTGAACAGGGTTATTGATATCTATCTGGTACATGGAAAGCTTCCTTTCTTGAGTATGAGTATTTTCCTTATTTCCAATCCATAACAAATATGATAGCATTTTTCTCTCTAAAATCAATATTTATTTATGTTATTAGTATATGAAGCAGTTGAAAAAAGTGGAAAAAAATAAAAATTGTGTATATTTATTAAAAATAAGGGGAAAATAAATGGGAATTTAGGCAAAATCGAGTATGTGCATAGCAGGTTTCATTGCTTTTTACCGTCGGTTTTGTATAAATTGAACAAAATTTATGAAAAAAGTCGGAAAAAATTGGAAAAAATTATTCACAAAATATGGCAACTATGTTATACTGACTTTATTAAATAGAGAAGTACGAGGTAGAAACACGTGATTAAGAAAGAAATGATAGCCATGCTGCTTGCGGGCGGACAAGGCTCAAGACTAGGCGTTCTTACGTCTGCGGTTGCAAAACCGGCAGTCGGCTTCGGCGGAAAGTACTCGATCATCGACTTCCCGTTGAGCAACTGCATCAATTCAGGTGTTGATACTGTGGGTGTGCTTACACAGTACCAGCCTCTCAGACTTAATACTCACATCGGAATCGGTATTCCTTGGGACTTAGACCGTAATGTCGGAGGCGTTTCAATTCTTCCTCCTTACGAAAAAAGCACCAATGCGGAGTGGTACACAGGAACTGCTAACGCTATTTTCCAGAACCTGCGTTTCATGGAATATTATAACCCGGAGTATGTACTCGTTCTCGGCGGCGATCACATCTACAAGATGGATTACGAGGAAATGCTGAACTATCACAAGAAGAATAATGCGGACATCACCCTTGCCACTATTCAGGTGCCTTGGGAGGAAGCAAGCAGGTTCGGAGTGGTTATCACCGACGATAAGATGCGAATTTCCGAGTTTGAGGAAAAACCTAAGAATCCAAGGAGCAACCTTGCTTCTATGGGCATTTACATCTTTACATGGAAGGTTCTTAAGGAAGCGCTTCTCGCTCTTCAGGATCAGGAGGGCTGCGACTTCGGCAAGCATATCATTCCTTACTGTCATAACAGAGGGGACAGAGTCTTTGCCTACGAATTCAAGGGCTACTGGAAGGACGTCGGGACTCTCGGCTCCTACTGGGCTGCCAATATGGAGCTTATCGACATGGTTCCAGTGTTCGATTTATATGACGAGTTCTGGAAGATATACACGAAGAGCGACATTATAAGGCCTCAGTACATTGCGGACAATGCGGTAGTCCACCGTGCGATTATCGGCGAAGGGACGGAGGTTTACGGAGAGGTTCACAATTCCGTAATCGGCGCAGGCGTCACGATTGAAGAGGGCGCAGTGGTAAAGGACTCCATAATAATGAAGAATTCCGTAATCGGCGCAGGAACCTACCTTGAAAAGGCGATTATCGCAGAAAACGTAGTTATCGGAGCAAATTGCAGAATCGGCGTGGGCGAAGAGGTGCCTAACGAATTGCAGCCGAAAATTTACGGAGACGGTCTTGTGACCGTAGGCGAGGACACGGTGATCCCTGAAGGAGTCGTTGTCGGAAAGAATACCGTTATCAGCGGAGGCACCTGTGCCGACGATTATATTAACGGAATCCTTCCAGGCGGAGGAAGTTTGATTAAGGCAGGTGACAGACGATGAAAGCAATCGGTATTATTTTAGCCGGCGGTAATTCGGCAAGAATGAGGGAACTATCCAACAAAAGAGCCATTGCGGCAATGCCTGTTGCAGGAAGCTACAGAAGCATAGATTTTGCACTCAGCAACATGACCAATTCGGGCATACGCAAAGTAGCGGTTCTTACCCAGTACAACAGCCGTTCTCTCCACGAGCATTTGAGCTCGTCTAAGTGGTGGGATTTCGGACGCAAGCAGGGAGGTCTTTACACCTTTGCTCCGACGATGACCACGGATAACAGCTTCTGGTACAGAGGAACGCTTGATGCGATCTATCAGAATGCGGATTTCCTTAGAGAATGTCACGAGCCTTACGTTATAATTGCGTCCGGCGACGGCGTGTACAAGCTTGATTACAACAAGGTGCTTAACAGTCACATTGAAAGCGGCGCGGATATCACCATCGTTGTAAGAAATGCAGACGATAAGGAAGACATTTCAAGGTTCGGAGCCGTGTCTGTAGACGGAAGCGGAAGAGTGGTTGCGTTTGAAGAAAAGTCTTCAAGGACTGCTTCCAGACTTATTTCCACAGGCGTTTACGTAATAAGAAGAAGACTTCTCCTTGAGCTTTGCGAAGCTGCGATACAGAATGACCAGTACGATTTTGTAAGAGGCGTTTTGATTCAGTATGCGGACACAAAGAAGATAATGACCTACATGATGGACACCTATTGGTCTAACATTGCATCGGTTGAATCATATTACAAGACCAACATGGATTTTCTTAAGAAGGACGTCAGGGACTTCTTCTTTAAGGTACATCCGGACGTTTACTCAAAGGTTGACGACCTTCCTCCTGCAAAGTACAATCCTAATGCGGTTGTAAAGAACAGTCTGGTTGCTTCAGGAACAATAGTGAACGGCTGCGTTGAGAACTCGATCATTTTCAAGAAGGTTTATGTGGGCGATAACTGCATAATAAAGAATTCGATTATTCTCAACGATGTCCACATTGGCGACAACACCTACATTGAAAACTGCATTGTGGAGGCTCACGGCTCGATACAGGCAGGTCAGCACATAGTGGGAAGTCCTGATGACATTAAAATCGTAGTCGAAAGAAAAGACGACAGATATATTTAGTCCTCTTGGAGAAGGGGGTTGAATTTCCCTAGGGAGCAGATGAATGGGGCGTCTGCTCCTTTTTTGCGCACCGTAAATTTTGCGTTCGGCAAAGGAAATTACAGTAAAAGCATGCCTCATAGGATTTAAATGGCTTGCATTTGCTGTAAAAAAATGTTATCATAGCTGAAAACTGAATATTGCGTTTGAAGATACGGATTGAAAAGTTGTTAGCTGAGTAGATATTAAGATAATCCGGTTCGATTCCGGAACAACCGCCATTACTGTATTTGACGATAATGCGTTTTTGCCGCCTGCCGATCTATAATGGCAGCCGCAAGGATTGCAGCGCTTCTGCAAGAAATTTAACGCTAACGGGCAAGCTTGGATTTTGCTTGGATTTTGCTTGGGTTTTGCCTGAGGTGCTTCTGCGGCGCTCCTGCCATTACGTCATAAGTCAGAATACCTGCCGTTTCTTTGGTTTGAATTGCTTTGGTGTGAAGAGTACAGCCGAATTATGCCGCTTTGCGGCTATGAAGCCTGTGCTCTTTTTTTTGCAATGCAGGGAAGGTCTGTCTTTTTACGATGCTGACATTTAACCGTAGCGGGTTTATCGGATTATTCTGTCTTCGGACAGATAAAATAGCATCATAAGGAGGAAGCGCTATGATAGGCAGCTTAAAAAGACAGGGCAGCGGTGCGGAAAAAATGAAAAGGAAGATTGCGGTTTTTATGGCAATTCTGCTTTTTTTGACTGTGCTGCCGCTGCCGCTTGGAGACAGTGCAAGGGCTGAGACGGAAAGACCGTTAAGCTCTGAGCTTTCCGCAAGGCTTGCGGACTGCATTAAGGAAGCCGTAGCAAGCAAGAAAAGCCATGCAGGGATCGAGGAGAGCGAAACTCTTCTTGGCAATGCAGATTTTCTTTTGGGGGCAAGCTCGACCGACACAGACTGGATGGCTCTTGCGATGGGGCGGTTCTGCTTTGAGGATCCGGAAACGGGAGAAACCTGTTTTGTTATTGACGACGGGGAGGGTTATTCCGCTTATCTGGAGGCGATGAAGGAATACATTGAAACCGCTTATAGGGAGAATAACGGAATTTTGCACAGGATAAAGGCTACGGAATGGCACAGGGCAGCGGTCGCGGTAGCGGCGCTGGGAGGCGATCCTTTAAGCTTCGGCACATATGACGGAAAGCCAATTAACCTTGTAGCGGACGGAAGCTATGACACTTTGCTCAGCAGAGGTCCGGGAGGACAGGGCATAAACGGCTGGATATGGGGACTGATTTCAATGGATATCGGTAATTACGAGGTGCCGGAGGACGCAAAATATCCACGTGAAAGATTTATAACGGAGATCCTGAAAATGCAGCTTACGGACGGAGTAAACGGAAACGGCTACGGAGGCTGGGTCCTCGGAGGCTATGGAAGCAGCTCCGACGTTGACATTACGGCGATGGCGATTCAGGCTCTCGCCCCGTATTACAATGACGATACGGTTTATACATATGTCAATGCGAACAGTAAGGAGGAGGTTTCCAAGACAGTACGCCAATGCGTAAACGAGGCTTTGGACAGACTGGCGTCGATGATGAATGAAGATGCAGGATTTTCTTCGTGGAACACTGACAACATCGAAGGAATTTCACAGGTCGTCGTTGCGCTTGCTTCTATCGGAATCGATCCGGCAGAGGACGGGAGATTTATCACTAAAGACGGAAAGACTCTTCTTGACGGACTTTTAAATTACAGAGTCTCTGACGGAGGCTTCAGCCACACCCACACATCGGGCTGGAACAGCATGGCAAACGACCAAGCCGCTTATGCGCTGGTTGCCTACTGGCGTTTAGAAAACGGAATGCGCGCGCTTTACGATATGCGCGGCGAGCAGGAGGAGGCTGTAAAGAAGCAGATTGAGGCGGTTATGAACGAAATTGCTTCACTTCCTTCACCGACGGATAAGAGCTTTAAGGAATCGCTTGGAGAGGCGCTTGAGAGCTTTCGTGCGGTTCCTGCGGACGAAAGGCGTTATGTTTACAATTACAATAAGCTTGCCGAGGCGATAAGCCTTATCGGAGGCGAAAAAGAGCTTGAGAGCGCCGCTCCTTACGCAGTATCGATTAAGATAACGGCGCAGCCTGACAGAACGGATTACTATGTCGGAGAGACCTTTGATAAAAAGGGAATGAAGGTCGCTGCGGTTTACAGCGACGGGACCGAAAAAGAAATTGACGGCTACAGGCTAAGCATAGACAGAGAGCTCGCTCTTGGCGACAGTGAAATATATGTTTCCTACGGAATTTTAAAGGCGGTGGTAAGCATCAGCGTGGAAGAAAAGATGCCGTGGGAAGGAGAAGGCTCTGAAGAGTCGCCTTATCTTGTGAATAATGCGGAAGCGCTTAACGCTCTCTCTGAATATGTAAACAAGGGCTACTCGTTTGCAGGAACGCATTTTGCCTTGGCAGGCAATATCGATTTGAGCGATACAGCGGACTGGACTCCAATCGGCAAATCGGCGTCCGTAATGTTTGAAGGCGTATTTGACGGACAGGGCTATGCGATCGACAACCTCTGTTCGACAAGGGGCGGTCTTTTTGGATACGCAGGCGGTGACTGTGTGATAAAAAACGTCGTTTTGGGAAGCGGCGAGATAAATTCAAAAAGCTCTTTTGTGGGAGGCATACTCGGCTGGAGCGAGGGAGCCGATATTTTCAACTGTTTAAACGGAGCCGACATACAGTGTTCGGGATATGGCGGAGGAATCGCAGGAACGGTAAGAAACGGCGGTGAGAGTACCGTAGAAGGCTGCTGCAATATTGGAAGCGTAACAGGAACCGGAAGCGGTTTAGGAGGAATAGTGGGACATCTGGCGACGTCACGTCAGGGAGCCGAGGTCTCGGTAACAGTTAAAGACTGCTATAATACCGGAAAAATATCGGGCAGAACAAATGTCGGCGGAATAGCGGGGCAGCTTCAGGACGGTCACGTGCTGAAAAACTGCTACAATGCCGGAGAGGTCTGCACTTCTTCCGAGGGCAGCTCTGTATATGCAGGCCCTATTGCAGGCTCGGTAACACGGAATAATGTTGCGGAAAATTTATATTACTGCTCGGACTCGTATTCCTTCGGCATAGCGAATTCAGGCAGTGAAGACGCCTCAACAGGCATAACGGAAAAAGAAATGCTGGCAGGGGATTTCTGTAAGCTTCTTGGCGAAGCGTTTAAAGAGGACAGGTTTGCGCTGGCAAACGGAGGATTTCCTCTTTTATATTGGCAGAAAACCGAAGAAGCGGACGAGGCTTCGGAAATGATAGACGCCGTGATCGATGCAATCGAAAAAATAGGAGAGGTAACAAAGGACAGCGGAGACGCCATAGAATATGCAAGAAGGGCATATGACGGTCTTGACGGCAGTTACCTTCAATATGTAGAAAACTATTCAAAGCTTGTTGAGGCGGAGGAGGCATATGCAAAGCTTAAGGAGTCGGAGGAGAGCAAGCCGACGGAGGCTCCAAGCCCTGCGCCAAGCGAGCCGGCAAGCCCTACGCCAAGCGAGCCGGCAAGTCCTACGCC
>CANRAZ010000039.1 GCA_947628705.1 uncultured Lachnospiraceae bacterium
TCTTTATTGCATTGCTTATGTGAATGTACAGAAGGGAAGCAGGTTTTACAGTATTTACTATCTTACGGGAGCAAGCAAGAGGCAGTGCAACATTCTTGCATTAAGCTATACCGTAATTACAGTCGCTTTGTCCGTACTGATGTACATTATGCTGGGATTGTGCTTTGAAGCATACGCAAGATCGCATAACATGATGTACAGCTTTGTTGCAGGGCCGAAGCTTATGGCGGCAGGACTTTACGTTGTCTTTGCGGTATTTCTCTCCATCTGCCTTTATCTGGCAATGAGAAAGCGTTCGCCGCTCGACATGCTGAGAAGCCAGAAGAGATAAGCGGCGAGGAACGTAATCTGAAGCCGTAAAAAAACGAAGGACGTAACCTGGAGCCGTGAAAAATAAAACGATATGCTTGTATGCCTGAACCGGAGAACATGCAGCAGAGGGAGAAGGTAATGAAAAAAAAGATAATCCTATGTTTTGCCGCTTTGTTTTTTGCACTGCTTCTGGCACTGCTCTTTTACAGCATGAAAATGCAGGAGAATAAAGCCGATGCGTTTATTGAAGCCGGCAAAAACAATGCAGATAAAGGCAGCGTTTTGGAAGGGGTCCTTCTGTGGGGCGGCGAATGGCAAAGCATGGCGTCAAAGGAGGAACTGTATCCGGGAGCCGAGATAGTGACCTTGGGTTCTTACGAGCAGGACGGCGACAGCAGCAACGGAAAAGAGCCGATTGAATGGATAGTTCTTGATGAAACAGAGGACAGTCAGCTTGTGATAAGCAAGTATGTTCTGGAAAGGTATCGCTGGGGAGAAATCCCGAAATATGTTTCTCAATATACCGGGGAAATTGTTTATACCTATAAACCGGGAATAGGGGTCAGATGGGTTAAAACGTTCTCAGAGGACGGCGGCAGTCAAATAACGGAAGAGGAATATGAGATTGATGACGAGCCGGTATACACATGGGAAAACAGCAATATTAGAAAATATCTTAACGGCAGCTTTTTAAATAAGGCGTTTACCAAGGAGGAGCAGGCAAGAATCCGTACTGCTGAAATTGAAACCGGCGATAATCCGATTTATGGGACAGAAGGAGGAAACACTACGACAGACAGGATTTTTTTACTGAGCATAGAGGAGTCGGAAAAGTATTTCAACTCCGAAAACATAAACACATATATGACTCCCGCATTGATTAAAAAGATATTTTGGCCGTGGAGTACGTCGCCGATGACAAATGATATTTTAGACGCCGTAAAGGAAAACGGAGGCAGGCTTTACAGTCGTTTTGTGCTTCGCAATCTTGGAGAAGACATTTATAACGTAAGTACGGCAGGAAAGGACTATCGGGAGGATCTAACAGAGGTATATGATGCTGAATACATCAATTTAGTGCATCCTGTCCGTCCTGCGATGTGGATAAGCAAGGAATAGGGATTTTATGATTTTTCACTGTTTTTGAGATTGCGGGAGGAATCAGATGAGCATTATAAAAAGCAGTATTGCACAGATGTGGCATAAAAATCACAGCTTCTTTATTGCGGTAGTCATAGCGCAGATGACGGCGGCATTTGCCGTCCTGTTTGTAATAGGGGCGGCTGCAAACGATTACTACCGCATAAATGAGGATTACCGAACCAATATGAGTTTATATATTGCTTTTGATAAAGCCGGTGAAGAAGCGGTGCATTATTCGGATTTAAAGGAAACAGTTTTTGAAATATGCAATAAGAGCGTTCCGGGAGAAATTAAGGACGTCGCGCTGTCAACTCCCTACAATGAAGACTACGGAAAAATCGTATCGGTCTTTGCAACAGACGGAGACTCATACCGTCTGTCACAGATAGACATTTATAACATCGGAGGAACGCTGGCGGAAGGACGCCTTTACACGGATGAGGAATACAACAGTGATAAATATTATGCACTGACCATGTCGATTGATGCAGACGAGCTTATTATTGAAGGTAAAAAATTTGAAGTTCTTGGAAAAATGTTGGACTTTGGCGTAGTTCCTGAGGTGCGCACGACTCCGTTTGTGTTTGAAGACATGAATTTGCCCATAGAATTTCTTTGTTTTGACGTGAACAGAATACTTACCGAGAAGGAATTGGGAAAAGTGACGGTGCTTTTAGACAAGGTGATTCCGGGGAAGTATACCTTATCCTATAAGCTGTCATCAAAAGAGGACGAAAAAGCAATACTCAGATCCTCCATTTTAATTTCTCTGATAATAGGGACGTCCGCAGCCGCAGTTCTGCTTATAGTATATGGGTACATAATGAAAATGAGAAGAAGAAATCTTGCAATTTGGAGGCTTACCGGGTGTTCTGCGTTGAGGTCGGCAGTGCTGTTTTTTGGGGAAATGGCTGTGATTTCGGCTCCGTCGGTTCTCTTGGGCTTTGCATTATTTTATGCGGCGCAAAAGCTGTTTCTTAATGAGATGTACCCGTATATGGAGGTTACCCACACCTTTGGGCTTTATGCGAAGACATATGCAGTTATGATGCTTATAATGTTTGCATTGTTTTCGGCTATCGCAATTGTAAATTCCAGACATAGCGTGAAGCAGCAGCTTTTAAGGGCGAATATTTAGCGGAAGGAGAGGCGTATGGCAACACTTGCATTGTTTGATTTTTTCAGAGATACGTTAAAAAACATACTCATAGCGCTGTTTCTTGCGATACTTTGTCTTATGCTGACCGTAATGTATTCTATAGTTTCATATGAATATGGAAAATTCAAGCCGTTTAAGTCACTTGACATTGATAAAGGCTATTTTGTAGGGAGCAAGCTTGGAGGAGGAACGGAGATGGTAGATGTCCGTGACTTTGAAGGAGTGGAAGCGACCTATTTTGTTTCATCTGGCATGGTATTTATAGGTGAGAACAGCGTTACGGCATATTCATATGAAAAATGGATTTGGAAAGCCTGGCACGCAAGGCTGAAAAGCGGACACTGGTTTACCGAGGCTGGAGCCGGGAGTGAAGAACTGGAGGTTATCATTGGCGGAAAAAATCCGGGATATTCGTCTGGTGATACAGTGAAAGCGCAGACCCAAACGGGTGAGGTGACACTTAGGGTCATCGGTGTTTTGCAGGATGATACGGAGATAATGTACCGAGAGGGATATAATTCCTTCGAAATGAATTACGAGGGGATGTATCAGACCCCGGAAATCGTAGATGAGCAGATGTTCATTCTGATGCAAAGCGAGTCTGCCGGGAAAAAAGGTGTTGCTCTCCATAATGCCTGCCTCTGGGAAATATGGAAGTATTCTGATGATTTATCAGATAAAGAAACAGAAGAACTGACAAAATCAATAGCTTCCGGAATTTTTAACAGCGGAAAGGCATACAGCCGTTTTATGGAAGAATCTTCCGATATAGCGGCACAGAAAGTAACTGCTTACATTCCTGCAATGATGGTGAGTTTTTTTCTGACACTCATTGCATTGTACTGTATTGCAAGTATTAATGTTTCGGATGGCAGCAGATACTACAGCGTATATTACCTTGTGGGGGCGAGCAAGAGACAGTGCAGAATAATAGCCCTGAGCTACACGGTAATCACAGTATTCATGTCAATAATAATGTATATCATTCTTGGTTTAACGCTGGAAACATATGCAAGGGCACACAACCTGATGTACAGCTTTGTTGCAGGGCCGAAGCTTATGGCAGCAGGACTTTACATTGTCTTTGCGGCATTTCTTTCCGTCTGCCTGTATCTGGCAATGAGAAAGCGTTCACCGCTTGACATGCTGAGGAGCCAGAAGAGATAAAAGCAGGGAAGGTAATGCGAAATCACAAAAAAATAAAGATTAAATATTGGAGGCTGGATATAATTCAACCTGAAAACGTCATAAAATTATAACAAAGAATTCATGGCAGTTACTGGTGCGGGCAAGCTTATTATTATCCATGTTATAATCATATTGATACCAACATAAATATAAGAATATATTAGCGTGTAATAGTTGACAAATGTATTGCAATGACATATTATAAAAACAGTAATAATAAACTTTTATGTAATTGTAATGATTGAAAATTTGCATAGAGGTTTTATGGAAGGGAGGTTGGACATATGATAAGAATGAAAATTCCATAGCGTAAAGAGGATGCTGCCGAACTGTGTGACGTGATGTTTTATAAATATAGGGCAGTATCCATGATTCTGCTGTAAAAGATTAAGATTTAGCCAGTTGTTACAACCCGGAAGAAAGAAGGTAATTTATGAAAAAGAAATTTATAATTTTAATTGTATGCTTGATGATGTGTGTAATGAGTGCGTATATGGCGTCTGCGGCAAATATCACAAAGAAAGTGAGCGGATATGAGGGAGAAATCTATAATCTGACGATAACCGGCGACGACTCCAAGTTAAATGCTGAAAGGTTGAAAAGCAATAACTGCTATACAACCCTTCTCAATACTTCCAGTGCATATCTGTATGCATATGTGAGAGTGTCGTTGGCATATTCGGACGATTGGGGAAGAATTAAGTCTGAAGGAAAGACTGACAGCTGTCTCATTAAGGATGAAATAGTTGCAACGCCAAACCTTGTTGGCACGCAAAAAGGTAGTGCGTATGGGTATCTTCATGAAGGAACCGCATATAATTATCAAAATCACAGTGTAATTGAGGATAAGCTTGTTTATAAGGTAGCTAACAACTGAAACTAAAGGGATATCTGCCGCCCAGTGCGGCAGATATCCTCCCTTTTGGAGGTGCAAAATGAATCTTGTTTTATTAAACCTTCGTGAAATGTGCAAGAGCCATCGTTTTTTCTTTGCTTTAATAATAATTGTGCAGGCTGTTTCCGCATTCTGTCTTGCCTTTATTATCGGAGTAATAATAAACAACAGACTTTTTTTAAGCATGGACTACTACCAGAACAATATCTCAATATATTTTAACAAAGAAGATGAAATAACCTATGATAAGCTTGAAGGCGCCGTCATGGAGATTGCACAGGGTGTCCTTAAGAGCGCTGTAAGCGATATACGCATGGGCAATTATCAATATGACTATCCTAACACGATATGGACTGATTTCAGGATTGAGGACGGTAAATATGTAAACGGAAGGTTCTTCAACAACAGGCTGGCTCTTCAGCTAGCGTGGGGAAGAACCTTTACGGAGAGCGAGCTTAACAGCAGGGACAGCATTGCGATAGCCGCCTATCTGTCTGAAGGAGCGCTGGAAATAGAGGGAGAAGAGTTCGAAATAATTGGGGAAAGAGCGGGAAATTCATTTGATACTCCGGCGGCCATTATTCCTCCGCGCAGATTTTATAACATACCGATAACTGATATCAGATTTTCCCTGAACCGATACATTTCGGCTTATGAAAGCGAGCGTATTGCCGGGATTCTGGATGAAGCAACTGACGGTCGGTATGAGATTGATAATACTGCCGAGGCAACAGATTCGGGAGACATCAAAGCGGTCATGCGTTCATCCGTTATGGCATGCGTTCTCATAGGCTTTGTGCTTTTGGGCACGATGGCAATACTGTACGGCCACATCATAGAAAAGAGAAAATACAAGCTTGCCGTCTGCCGCCTGACGGGATGCAGCGCGTCCCGTTCGATAAAGCTGTTCCTGGCAGAGGTGGTTGCAGTGAGCGTGCCGTCGGTAGGTATCGGTTATGCGTGCTTCTATTTTGCCCAGAAGAAGTGGCTGGAAGGAGTTTACCCGTACATGGAGCCGTATTTAAATGCAAAGGCGTATGCGCTCATGTTTCTGGGACTGCTTGGAGCGATTTTCATTTCCATGCTGGCGCTTACGGTGGCAAGAATGATGCATCCGATAAAAAGACAGCTTGCAGAAGCCGGAGGCTGATGGAGAGGAGGGAGTTAGTATGTTACAGCTGGGACTTTATGATTTTCTAAGACACATAAAGAGAAACGTGTTTGTAGCCGTTTTCCTTGCCGTGATGTGTCTGCTGATTACAAGCCTGTACTCCGTTTTTTACTATGAGTACGGAAAGTTTAAGCCATTTAAAAAGCTTGAAAAAACAGCCGGGAACGGATTTTTTCTGGCTGACACGGTCTTGTCTGATGACCCGTTAAACGGGTTTACTAACAATTTTGTGAACAATGAAAATATAAATAAAATCTATCAGGTGCACAAGGGAAACAACCTGAAAATTGAAGGTCGTACATGTTCCGTTTATGTGTATGGGGAGTGGACATGGAAAAACTGGCAGGCCCGTTTGAAAAACGGTGAATGGTTTGATGATTACGACAAAGAGGACGAACTGATTCAGGTTGTTATCGGTGTCAATACACAGGGTTATGAGCCGGGTGACATAATTGAATGTACAGTGGACGGCAAAAACTGCAAATGCATTGTCAAGGGAATTCTGCAGGATAACACCGAAATTATGTTTAGCCCGAGCGGTTATTATATCGGGGATATGAATTATGAATCGTGTTATGTGCTTCCGCAGAATTCCCGTACTTTTGTCCTGATGCAGGAAGAAGCGGCGGACGCCTGCGGAATTGCAAGCGATGAAGTTGTAAGCAACTGGGCGATTCTTGAATACAGGGATGACGTTTCCGATGAAGTAGTCCATGAAATAAATTCGTTGGCTGAGACGCTGTCGATAGGTGCAGGCGTAGTTTACAGAGCTTTTTTAGAGGACTCGACGATCATAGTTTATGAGAAAATGCTGGCATACGTTCCAATGATGGTTTCTGCGTTCGTGCTTTCCATCATAGCGGTAATAACGGTCGCATTTATTAATGTGGAAAAAGGCGCAAAATACTACAGCATATACTACCTTACCGGCGGAAGCAAGAGGGAGTGCTTTTTGATTGCAAGCGGAAATGTTGCGGGGACAATACTGATATCCGTGATTTTGTACATTACCGGAAATGAATTTCTTGAGTGGTTTACAAGACAGAGAAATATCGTCTACAGCACAATTGGAGCCGCAAGGGTTATGGCGGCAGGGCTTTATGCAGTATTTACGGTATTTCTGGTGGTCTGCATGTTCTTTGCAATGAAGCAGAATTCACCTCTGGATATGCTGAGAAAGCACAGGCAGCACTAACATAAGTTTAACTAATTAAGGTGCTTGGACACGAAAAGACTAAATGGGAGGCTTATATGATTAAACTGGAAAACATCACAAAAATATACAACAAAGGAAAGAAAAATGAGTTTACCGCCCTGAAAAACGTTAACCTTACGATTGAGGATGGGGAATTTATCGCGGTTACCGGAACCTCCGGTGCGGGCAAATCCACGCTTCTGTACGTCATAAGCGGCATTGACACCTATGAGGACGGTTCATGCACTCTCGACGGCACGGAGCTTAACAGGCTCAGCGATGTAAAGCTGTCAAAGGTGAGAAACAAAACCATCGGCTTTGTAATGCAGGATTTTGCGCTTGTGGAGGATTTTAGCGTTCTTGAAAATGTCATGCTTCCTCTTCAGTTTGATAAAATGAGCGGAAAAAAGAAAAAGGAGCTTGCAATGGAGGCCATAAAAAGGGTCGATATAGAAGAATTGGCAAAGAAACAGGTCAACCAGCTTTCGGGAGGACAGAAACAGAGGACAGCCATTGCAAGAGCCATAGTAAACCATCCGAACTACATTCTGGCCGATGAGCCGACGGGAGCACTGGATTCAAAGACCTCAAAGGAGATAATGAACCTGTTTGAAAAGCTCAATGCGGACGGACAGACGATAATCATTGTTACGCATGACCCGGATGTTGCAGTCAGATGCAAAAGGAACATAAGGATTGAAGACGGACAGGTAGTATGAGTCTTTACAAAAAGCCGCTGATATAGTAAAATTCTTTAACACCTATTTTTCGGAGGCGGCAGCTTGGACAGGGAAAAAGAACTTTTACATTTCAAAGAGATATCGGAGGAAATTTCACAGGCTTATCAAGAGCTTGACAAAATGACGGAGCTTGAGCAGGAAAAAGTTAAGGAGCTTAGGAGCTACATCAATGACCAGTATGAGTCGATGGACGTTAAGGAACTGCGTTCAAATGTTGAAGACGCAGGAAACATGGCGCTCATGGCGCAGGCGGATGCAAAGCGTCTAAGGAACCTTAAATTTCTTATGCAGAGCCCTTATTTTGCCAAGCTTTCTTTTGTTCCCGATGAAGTCGGGAAAAACTTGGACATATATATCGGGACGGGAGGCTTCTGGTCCGAAAAGGACGGCTGTGCAAAAATATATGATTGGCGAGCGCCGGTAAGCTCGCTTTATTATGATTTTGAACCGGGGAGGGCTTCTTATAGGGTAACGGACACGACCGGACCTTCTCCGAGCGTTGAGGAATATTCGGGCGAAATCACTGAGAAATGCCAGTTTACGGTTAAAGACGGGAAAATGCTCTACATGGCTGAAAGCGCTGAGCGTATAGGAGACGAGCTTCTTCTTAAGGCGTTAAGCGGTAATGCGCCTGAAAAAATGCGTCCTGTAATTGCTACGATTCAAAAGGAGCAGAATTCGATAATAAGAGACTCTGTTTCAAGGGAGCTTGTGGTGGACGGACGTGCGGGCAGCGGTAAAACCGTAATTGCGATGCACAGGCTTGCATGGCTGCTTTACAGTAAAAGAAAGACGATGAACAGCGGAAATGTGCTTATACTTTCTCCCAACAGCGTTTTTTCGGATTATATTTCTGACGTAATGCCGGAGCTTATGGAGAGCTCTGTTCCGGAAAAACAGTGGGATGATTTGATGGAAGAGCTCATTATGACTGATGCGGAGCATGAAAACCGTACGGAGCAGTCAGAGCGAATACTTGAGTCAGGTAAAAAAAGCTCCGTGATCGATAACATAAGGTTAAAGACTTCAATTGCTTTTTTTGACGCCTTTGAAGCGTATATCGACAAAGCCTTTGTTGAGGAAACAAAATTCAAAGACTTTCACTATGAAAAAGTTACCTTCTCAAAAGAAAAGCTGGAAAAGTACTTTTTTGGAAGCTTTTCCAGTCTTCCGGCTTATGAGAGATATTACAATATCGCTTACTTTATAGTGGACGAGTATGTTGAAGCCGGAGGGAGGAACTTTGGCGAGGGAAGAAAGGAAAAAATCCGGAGACAGCTGCAAAGACAGCTTATTGAAAGGTTTTCGGAGACTGACCTTGTAAAAATTTATGCGGATTTTCTCTCTGTGGTTGCCAAGGCATATCCGGGTGCGGAAATTTTTACCGATGACGACGGTAAAATATGTTATGAGGATATGCAGGCGATTTTTTATCTGCAAATAAAGCTTTACGGCTGCAACGCCTACAGGGAGCTTAAGCACTGTATAATTGATGAAATGCAGGATTATTCGGTATTCCAGTTTGCAGTGATGAAGATGATTTTCGGCGGAAGCAAGACGCTGCTTGGAGACAGGTTTCAGGTGCTTGTGCAGAACGGCGACGAAAACGTATTGGACGCCATAATAAGGATCTTCCCTGACAGGACGCTGAAAATTCTGAACAGAACCTACCGTTCAACGGAGGAAATCTCTGATTTCTGCAATTCCATTCTGGGTGAGGAATGTCATGCCGCTGCTTATGCCAGACATGGAACAGCGCCGGAAACCGCTGTCTGTGCGGATAAGGAAGAACAGATAAAGCTTCTTAAGACGAGAATTAACGACCTTAAAAACACTGACTATGAGAGCATTGCCATAATATGCAATGAAGAAAGCGACGCCTATGAGCTTTTCAGAAATCTTAACGACCCCGATATAAGATTCCTTTCGGAGCGAAACGCCGGCTACAGGGGCGGTATTGCGGTGATGTCCTCGTTTCTTGCAAAGGGAATGGAGTTTGATGCCGTCTGCGTGGTGACGGACAACGGTTTGGAGCCTGAAAAGATGAGTCAGCTTGAGAGGAGCGCTTACTATATTTCATGCACGAGAGCGCTGCATGAGCTGTATGTTTACGGGATTTCCGGCTGATTGCCTGAAATGGGCAAATACAAAACAGTAATAGCAATTACCGGTAAAATCTGCTATAATATAACAGATTGCGTTTACGGTTTAAAGAAAGGATGTGCTTCATAATGAAAAAAAAGATGTCGGATGAAAACGAAAGCAGAATCTCCGGTCTTGTTGAGGGAATACTCGACAGCTACAGCAGGCACGGCGCTATAGGCAAGGTGGACAGCGTGAGACAGCCCGGCAAAGATGTAATTGTCGGTATACTTGAAAATCTCCAGAAGATTATTTTTCCGGGTTATTTTGAAGCGAAGAACCTTAAAAGCGCCTACATAAAATATTATGTCGGAGAACTGATTGAAAATATACAGTATAATCTTGAAAAGCAGCTTGTGTTTGCCTTTATGTGCACCTGCGACTGTGAAAGCGACGGCAAAGAGGACTTTGAGACAAAAGCGGCCGAGGTCACGGCGGAGTTTCTTGGCAGTATAGTAAAGATAAGGGAATATCTTGACACCGACGTGCAGGCGACCTTTGACGGAGACCCTGCCGCTTACAGCTTTGACGAAATAATATATTCCTATCCGGGACTCTATGCGATCATGGTCAGCCGCATAGCGCATGAGCTTTACAGGCTTGACGTTCCTCTTATTCCGAGGATAATGACAGAACATGCGCACAGCCTTACCGGCATAGATATAAATCCGGGCGCAGAAATCGGGAAATATTTCTGCATAGACCACGGGACGGGAATCGTTATCGGAGAAACGACGGTAATAGGCGAACATGTAAAAATATATCAGGGAGTTACTCTGGGCGGCGTTTCCACATCGGGAGGGCAGCTTCTTAAGGGCGTAAAGCGTCACCCTACCATTCAGGATTACGTTACGATTTACTCAGGGGCTTCAATTCTGGGCGGCGACACTGTAATTGGCGAGGGCTCTGTGATCGGCGGCAATGTTTTCCTGACGCATTCCGTCGATGCAAATACCAGGGTTACGGTTAAAAATCAGGAACTGCAGTTTACTGAAAGAGGCAAAAAGGCTTGAACGTGAACCTTAAAAAGGGATTGGAAAGACTCTTAAAGAATGATTAGAGAGAAGCTAAAAAAATATTTTTCGGACAGAAGCTTTAAGGAAGTAAATCTCCACACTCCGGACATGAATCTGTTCTATGTTTCCTCCGGAGATGCGGCGTCTCTTGTCTGGATTGTTTCGGAAGCAGCGATGGGTCCGATGGATAAAACGGCTTACGACCGCTATTACGAGAAGATTCGCAGCTCTTTTTTGCAGCGAAATTTCGTCTATGTAAATATACTTACCGTTTTTACTACCGGCGAATGTAAAAAAGCGGCGGAGCTTGCAAAGGGAACCGCCTTTTGGATAGCCGATGAGAAATATGGCAGACTTGTTGTTTATGAGGATCAGCCGGAGGATTTCTGCGGCTGTAAAAGGCACATAGAACAGCTTCTCAGTTTTTTTACGGAAGACTTAAAGCGTGAAGAAGAAATCCGAAGAAGGGAAGAGGAAGAAAGGCTTCGCAGGCAGCTCTATGAGGAACAGGCGAGAGCGGCGCATGAGGCAGGAAACGGCTTTAGCGGAATGCGAAGGAAACGGCGGAAGGCAGAGACGCCTTATGCCGTAATAGCGTTAATAGCCGTAAACGTCTTAGTGCTTTTTTTGGTAAACCTTTTCGGCGGAGTGCTTGGGATCGGTTCATGGCTGAGCGACGGCGCTGTTTCATGGATGGATGTCATAGACGGAGGGGAATATTACAGACTCTTTACCTGTATGTTTCTTCATGCCGGAATAGACCATATCATGGGAAACATGATAGTGCTTTATGCGGCAGGGGAAATTCTTGAAAGGAATGTTGGACATATTAAATTCCTGATAATATACATTCTCGGCGGACTTGCAGGAGCCGTCACCTCATGCTGCTTCTACTACAGTCAGCATGAGTACGTAGAAAGCATAGGAGCGAGCGGCGCAGTCTTTGCCGTCGTGGGCGGATTGGTAATGTGCCTTGTTGTAAACAAGGAGTCGTTGGCGGAGGTCAGCTATGTGAGAATACTGCTGTTTGCTTTCTATGCCCTTTACTCAGGGTTTATAAGTCAGGGAACCGATAATGCGGCGCATGTCGGAGGGCTGATTGGAGGCGGAATAGTTTACCTTGTTATTTTCATTGGGACGAAGCTGGCTCGTAAGGTTTATAAACCGAGAAAATGAGAAAATGGGAGAAGGACTTAGGAGATGCTTGCGGTTTGGAAGTATTTCCGTTATATTAAAGCTATGTTCAGAATGTGGATAAAGCAATGGAAAAACAACAGGCTCCTTAAGGATATGGTTTACGAAACAGATGAAGAAACCAACCGCACGGCAAAAATCTTTAAGGGCATTGAAGAGGCCTGTCTTAAATGGGATCTGGCTCAGCCGATATGGCTGGATTCAAACATAAGAGATTTTAAGGAGCATGCCAGATGCAGATTTTCTGCCGATAATTTCAGTGAAAGCATAGAATTTGATTATCTGGAAATACATGTAATAGAGGAAGCGTAAAATATGTCATACACAGCACTGTACCGTAAGTTTCGTCCTGACACCTTTTCCGAGGTGAAGGGTCAGGAAGCAATAGTTAAAACCCTGTCTAATCAGATAAAGACAGGGAGGATAGGTCATGCCTATCTTTTCTGCGGTACAAGAGGCACGGGAAAAACCAGCGTGGCGAAAATATTTGCAAGAGCGATCAACTGTGAGAATCCGATCGACGGAAATCCGTGCAATCAGTGTGCGGTTTGCAAATCCATTCTGCAGGGGACCTCGATGAATGTTGCCGAAATTGACGCAGCTTCAAACAACGGCGTTGACAGCATAAGGCAGATAGTTGAGGAGGTCAAATATTCCCCGACCGAGGGCGCCTATAGGGTGTATATCATAGACGAGGTCCATATGCTTTCTCCGGGAGCGTTTAATGCGCTTCTGAAAACCTTGGAGGAACCGCCCTCCTACGTTGTTTTCATACTTGCAACAACAGAGGTTCATAAAATTCCGATAACGATACTCTCAAGGTGCCAGCGTTACGACTTTAAGCGCATAAGCACAGAAACGATTACCGACAGGCTTTCCGAGCTTTGCGAAAAAGAGGGGATTAAAGCCGAGAGAAGCGCCTTGAAATATATTGCCAAGTGCGGAGAGGGTGCGATGAGAGATGCTCTCAGCCTTTTGGAAAGGTGCATAGCCTTCTATTTTGATGAAGAACTGACCTACGATAAAATACTCGATGTATTGGGCAGCGTGGACATAGATACCTTTTCAGCGCTGCTGCGTTATGTCCATGAAGGAGATGTCGACGGCTGTATGACGCTTGTTGAGGGGCTCGTATCGGCAGGCAGGGATCTTCCGAGATTTATCGTTGATTTTACATGGTACATGAGAAATCTGCTTCTGGCAGGAACAGGTAAAGACGTCGGTGATTTGCTTGAGCTAAGCTCCGAGCAGATGAAGGTGCTGGCGCATGAAGCAAAGGTGTTCACGCCGGAAGAGGTTATTAATTACATCGGCATTTGCTGCGAACTTACCAACAGACTCAGGTTTGCGTCGCAGAAAAGAGTGTTAATTGAAACCGAACTGATAAAGATGTGCAGACCTCAGACGGAACAGAGCTATGAAGCGCTTGTTGATAGGGTGAGGAGGCTTGAAGCACAAATCGAGGAATTTGAAAAGGGCGGTTTTGTGAGAAATCCGCAGGACGGCGCAGGCGATGATGCAGGCGGTATGCAAGGGGCTGCGGCCGTGCGTGGCGCAGACGGCAAAGCCGATGCGGTGGAAGCCTCATCGGGCTATGATTACGTTCCGGAGGCTCTTCCGGAGGATATAAAGGCGATTGCCGACGGCTGGAGAGGAATTGTTTCGAGGGCTCCAAGCATGATGAAAAACATGCTTATCAGCCTGACTCCCAGCATATCGGGCGACGGAAAACTTCTTCTTGTTTTCAAAGAAAAGTTGGATTATGATATGATGAAAACGGAGGAACGTGAGGAGGCGCTTAAGGGTCTTATTGCTTCCGTGACCGGCAAGGCTGTTGAAATCAGCATGATTTTTGATGAACCGGAGCAAAAAAAGAAATTCGTAAACATCCTGGATTTTGCAAAACAGTTTTCGGGACTGAAGGTAGAAAGCGAACAGTAAAAGCTTTTTAACCGCTCGGCCGTTAATTGTTGCGGAGACGGAACAAATATAAATTAGCATATACTGGAGGAATTAGAATGGCTAAAAGAGGCGGAGGATTCGGCGCAATGCCGGGCAACATGAACAATCTGATGAAGCAGGCTCAAAGAATGCAGAGGCAGATGGAAGAAAAGCAGGCTGAGCTTGCGGAAAAGGAATGGGAGGCTGCGGCAGGCGGCGGAGCCGTAAAGGTTAAGGTTTCAGGCAATAAACAGGTTACTTCCGTGACAATTGCGCCGGAGGTCGTTGACCCTGACGACATTGAAATGCTTCAGGATCTTATCATGGCGGCGGTAAATGAGGCATGGAAGGCTATGGAGGAAGAACAGCAGGCTGTGATGGGACAGCTGGCAGGCGGTCTTTCGGGCTTGCCTTTCTGATTCCTTTTAAGTGCGGAAGCTTTGGAGCAGGAGCTTTTAAAGAGGCGATATGCCGATTATGCCGTGCAGGAATTCTGCACGGCGGTACTGCTTGGAATCCGGAATTTTACCGAAAAGATTTTAGCGGAGAGATGCTTTGAATTATTACAGTGACTACATCACAAAACTGACAGAGGAGCTCGGAAGGCTCCCCGGAATCGGACATAAATCTGCGGCAAGACTGGCATATCACATAATAAATATGCCTAAAGAAAGCGTCAAGGAACTGACGGATGTGATAACGGCAGCAAGAGAAAAGGTGCGTTATTGCAGTCGGTGCTTTAATTTAACGGATGCGGAGGTCTGTCCGATTTGCAGCAGCGAAAAGCGCAATCAGGCACAGATAATGGTAGTGGAAAACCCTCGCGACCTTGCGGCCTATGAAAAGACCGGCAAGTACGAGGGCGTTTACCATGTCCTGCATGGGGCGATTTCTCCGGTGCTTGGAATCGGGCCTGCGGATATTAAGCTTAAAGAGCTTATTAAGCGTCTGGAGGGAGATATAGAGGAGCTGATTATCGCCACGAATTCCAGTCTTGAAGGCGAGGCGACCGCAATGTATATTTCAAAGTTGGTAAAACCGACGGGAATCAAGGTAAGCAGAATCGCAAGCGGAGTTCCGGTTGGAGGAGATTTGGAGTATATTGATGAGGTGACGCTGCTCAGGGCGCTTGAAGGAAGAGTGACGCTGTAATCAGCTTGTCAAATCCGCATTGCGCAGTCCCTCGTAAATGGTATCAGCCAGACTCATTACCACTTTCGGTTCCGTATTGTTCATAAGCACCTCATGCGGTTCGGAAATGGAATTAACGATTCCCGTTATAAACAGGTTCCCTACGCGCGGAAGCGATTTCCCGACGCCTGCGCCGGGAAGAATGGAGCCGACGCCCAAAGTGATAAAGCCGATGTGCGAGGCATTTCCGAGAGAAGCGTCTATTGCGATAATAAAAGCGTGAGGGTGCTTTTTATTTATTTCTTCAATGACTTCAAAAATGTTTTTTGCATGAACGGGGGAATCCAGATCCCCGTAAATTATTCCTGCGTATCCTGTTTTTTTCAGCATATAGCCCAGCAAAGGTCCAAGGCAGTCGCCCATTACCTTATCCGTTCCTATACAGAGAAGTACGAGCCGTTCGCTTTTTTTCTTATTTTTATATATCAAGCCCTTCAGACATTCTGAAAAAGCTTCAATTGCATAGGGTTTCGCAGGATTGAAATAAAAAACGTTCTGCTGACTGATAAAATTCACTCGCTTTCTGAAATTTGTTTAAATTTACTACCTATTATTATCGGAAAATATCCAAAATATACCTGAATAATTTTAAAGAGAGTTTTGTAAAAATCCATTGAAAGAAATAAAAAGAAAATGAAAGAGAGAAAAAGACCTTGAAAGATATAAAATATTCACTCAATGTGTCATACGAAATATTTTAATTTTCTTTATACGCCCCTAAATAAAACCCCGTTTGTGCTATAGTAAACGTAGCTATGGGACAAACCTCAGGCTGTCGGAGGGTATATGGAGAGCATAAGTATTTTAAGAAGCAACCGAGTGGTAGGCGAGCCGGATAAGGATTTCAAAATATACATAGAGGATTATGTTAAAAGCTATATGGCGAGACTTACTCAGGATATATCCGACAAGGGGAGAATAGAAATACTTTACGGAAGGTACCGCACCGACGGTACGAAAATGGAGATTGACATAAACGGGGCGGCTGCCCTTACCGACATATCCCGAACGGGCACAGGCGACGGAAGGCTTTTGCGTGAAATAGAGGTTCTTAACAATGAGTTTTTTCCGGAGCTAGAACCGGTGGGGTGGTTTTATAATCCGGTCAGGGGAAGAATAGACTACGCCGCAATGATGGACGTCCATGAGGAGCTTTTAGGGGAGCATTCGGGCGTAATGATACTGCCGAATCCCGATTCTCCAGACCCTGACGTTTACAGCTATTCGCAGGACGGTTTCAGAAAGCACAGAGGCTATGTGGTGTATTATGAAAAAAACACTGAAATGCAGGAATATCTCCTTGCGCATACAGGCGGAAACCGTGTAAACGGCGAAAGTAAAGAGGCTAAAGCAAATAAATGGGATGAGAGCCGTGAAGAATTTAAGCAGAGAATCGTCAGAATTCCTGCAAAAGTAAAGCAGCTTGGCAGTGAGGTTCTGAAAAAGAGAAGCAGAAACGGAATTTCGCAGAGTGCAGGCGGCGTAAAGTCTGACAAAAATTTACCGGAATATTTTTTTAACGAGGCCGGAACGGAAACGGCAGGGGGTCTGTCGGAAGAAGCGGCCGGCGGAGGCGTCGGAGAAGCTGCAAAGGAGTATATCCCTTTAAGCGTATGTCTGCTTTTTACAGGGCTTATTGCAGTGGTATTTGCAGGGCTTCTTATTTCTTTCAAAACGTATTACTACACAAATTTTAACGATGCGATTGCATATATAAAAGAGTTTCTGAAATATTATCTGAAGTGAGATTGCGTTAATTAGTGTTAATGCTGTGGTTTTCAAATGGAAAAATGTGTGTTATAATTATAAGACAGCGTATGACGGAGAGGGTGCGGCAAAGCGTAAACGCCGCTTTATAAGCAGGCTGAAGAACCGAAAGACATGCAGAATACAGAAGAAAGGACAGCCACAATGGAAAAGCATATTAAAAAAATAATATTCGGCGCTGCCGTTGTTATAGCCGTGGCTTTAACGGCTTTGGGCGTGTCTTGGATTCTTAAGCACCGCGGAAAAACCTACCGTTCTTACGAGGTAAGGAACGAAATGGAAATTTCGGGAAATTCGGATTATTCAATAATGCTCGGTGATAAGGGCATAATAAGATATACAAGAGACGGAGTTTCCTCCTATGACAGTGAGGGCAAGGAGCTTTGGAATGTTTCCTACGAAATGAGCAATCCGATAGGAGACGCCAGCGGAAGCTATGCGGCGGTTGCCGACGAGGGCTCCGTAAACCTTTACGTGCTTGACGGTACAGGCAGGGTTTATCAGATTACGACCGAGCACAGCATTGAGTACGTATCCGTTGCCGGCAACGGGGTAACGGCCGTGTGGATGAACGACGGAACAAAGGATTACATTACCCTTTACCAGATCGACGGAACGAAGATTTCCGATATAATGACGACTACGGACGAGAGCGGCATTCCGGTTGCAATGGATTTGTCGGAGGACGGAACAAAGCTGGTTACGAGTTATGTGATTTTTGAGAAAAACACCCTCAAGAACCAGATTAATTTTTACAACTTCGGAGACGTCGGCTCTAACTATGTCGACAGGCTGGTTGGGCTTAAGAAATATGAGGACAGGCTTGCCGCAGATATTCAATTCGCCGGAAACGATACTGTGGTTGCATTTTCCGATGTCGGAATCAACATCTTTGAGATGGAGGAATTTGAAGAGGACGGCTCGGAAATTAAATTTTCTGAAACCGTAAAAAGCGTGGCTGTCAGCGACGAATATATCGGCGTTGTCACGCAGAATGACCAAGGCACGGAAACCGTACATGTTTATAACCTTAACGGAAGCGAAAAAGAAACCAAACAGATGGCGGATAAATACGACAATTTCATGTTAAGCGGTTCGGACATGATTTTCTTCGGAGGAACGTCTCTTTACATATCCCGAATCGGGGGTAATGACAAAGCTGTAATCACTATGACGATGGATATAAACGGAGTTTTTCCTGTGGACAATAAGAGAACCTACGTCATAATCGGCCAGCAGTCATTGCAGACGATTTATCTGGTTGACGGTGAAGAGACGGAAAACGAAGTAATTGACGATAAAAACGGTACCGGTGATACGGAAAAAATTGAAGGCACCGAGAACGGTCAAAGCACTGAAACACCGGCAGCAGAGTAAAATCGTATAAATCACAACGGATTGAAATAAAGGGACGAAAATATGAACGGTTTGGCGATAGGAGTTATTGTATTCCTTATATTAATGACCTTGGCAGGAATGTTTATGGGCTTTGTCAGGTGCATATTTGGGATTGCTGCATTTGCAATTTCTTCCGTAATATCATTTTTTATTACAAGACTGGTCGGAATTGCGCTTAAGCAGGGCAGCATGCAGCAGGCGGTTTGCTTTCTTGCCGTTTTTGTGATCGCATATATTGCAGTAATAGTCGTTGCAGTTTCGCTTGATATCCTTTCGCATCTTCCGGTACTGTCCTCTCTCAACAGAATCGGCGGAGCGGTGCTTGGAGCGGGGCTCGGACTTCTGTGCGTATGGATAGCCATGGCAGTGGTGTCTGTGCTTGCCGACAACAAAGCTGCGGAGCAGATTGCAGGCATGATAGAAGAATCTCAGTTTCTGACCGGCTTGTATGAGAATAATTTTATCGATATGCTGCTGCGGGACAAGCTGTGGTCTAAGATCGATTTGAAGAAATAATTTTATCGATATGCTGCTGTGGGAAAAGCTGTGGTTTAAGATCGATTTGAAAAAATAATTTTACTGATATGCTGTTATGGGACATACTGTGTTTTAAGATTGATTTGAAAAAATAATTTTAAAATTTTAAACAGTCATATCAATTAGCAGGCACGGCCGTACACTGTATGTTGTGTCTGTTTTTAATTTATGAAACAACTTGTTGTAATATGTCTGAAAACCATAAAAATCTGTCAAAATAATCTTCAAAAAAGTTGAAAAAAGCGGTTGACATTGGTAAACCCAGGTGATATAATCTCATTTGCTGACGCCGAACGGGGTTAGCAAAACAATTAAGAAAGCCTTATAAAATAAGGCTTTGAGCTGAATTAAGCTCAGCAGGCGCACCTTGAAAACTTAATAGTGAAACAACCTTGAAATTTCCAAGACATCATTCGAAGAATGAACATTCAGAGGAGCCGCGGAGGTTTGACCGGCTGACAGCAGTCGGCGGTCGGAAGGAAGCGGACAAAAAATTCAGGATAGAAACAGGCTTTAAAAAAAGGCCGGCGTTTCCGGACTGGAGAAAACTTTTATTGAGAGTTTGATCCTGGCTCAGGATGAACGCTGGCGGCGTGCTTAACACATGCAAGTCGAACGGGGGTGTCCGGGTGCTTGCACCGGGAGACTCCAGTGGCGGACGGGTGAGTAACGCGTGGGTAACCTGCCCCATACAGGGGGATAACAGCCGGAAACGGCTGCTAAAACCGCATAATACCGGCGGAGCGCATGAACTGCCGGTCAAATATTTATAGGTATGGGATGGGCCCGCGTCTGATTAGCCAGTTGGCGGGGTAACGGCCCACCAAAGCGACGATCAGTAGCCGTACTGAGAGGTAGGACGGCCACATTGGGACTGAGACACGGCCCAAACTCCTACGGGAGGCAGCAGTGGGGAATATTGGACAATGGGGGGAACCCTGATCCAGCGACGCCGCGTGAGTGAAGAAGTGCTTCGGCATGTAAAGCTCTATCAGCAGGGACGATAATGACGGTACCTGACTAAGAAGCCCCGGCTAACTACGTGCCAGCAGCCGCGGTAATACGTAGGGGGCAAGCGTTATCCGGATTTACTGGGTGTAAAGGGAGCGCAGGTGGCGGTGCAAGTCAGAAGTGAAATGCCGGGGCTCAACCCCGGAGCTGCTTTTGAAACTGCACGGCTGGAGTGCAGGAGGGGTAAGCGGAATTCCTAGTGTAGCGGTGAAATGCGTAGATATTAGGAGGAACACCGGTGGCGAAGGCGGCTTACTGGACTGTAACTGACACTGAGGCTCGAAAGCGTGGGGAGCAAACAGGATTAGATACCCT
>CANRAZ010000040.1 GCA_947628705.1 uncultured Lachnospiraceae bacterium
GTATTCCTCCATTGTTCTGACTAACAAGAGACATTATAACACAGCCTTTTATATAGTGCAAGCTGTTTTTTGCTTAACCGGAAGCAAGGGCTATTTAATCAAAAGTGAAGAGCCTGTCATTTCAGCCGGCTTCTCCATGCCCATCATGTCTATCATTGTAGGGATAATATCCGCCAGACAGCCGCCCTCCTTAAGCTTGTAGGAAGGGTCTGCATTGACGATCAGGAAAGGAACAGGATTCGTCGTGTGAGCGGTGAACGGCTCGCCTGTTTCGTAGTCGACCAGAAGCTCTGCATTTCCGTGGTCGGCACAGATAAACATCTGTCCGTCGACCTCTTTAATCGCAGCTACAACCTTTCCTACGCATTCGTCTACAGCTTCAATGGCCTTTATCGCAGCTTCTTCAACGCCTGTGTGTCCTACCATGTCAGGATTTGCAAAATTAGCGATAACTACGTCATATTTTCCGCTTCTGATCGCCTCACAAAGCCTGCTGCAAACCTCAGGAGCGCTCATCTCAGGCTGCATATCGTAGGTTGGAACCTTAGGACTGTTGACAAGTATTCTGTCCTCTCCCTTATTAGGCTCCTCTACGCCGCCGTTAAAGAAGAACGTAACATGAGCATATTTCTCTGTCTCCGCAATCCTTGCCTGCGTAAGGCCGTTGTCTGCAAGCCACTTTCCAAATGTGTTTGTAAGCTCTACCTTTTTGAAGGCAATATACTTATTTGGAATCGTCACGTCGTAATCCGTAAAGCAGACATAGGTGAGAGGGAATCTTCCGTTTCTTCTTTCAAAGCCTGTAAAATCGTCGCAGCAGAAGGCTCTTGTTATTTCTCTTGCGCGGTCAGGTCTGAAATTAAAGAATATGATTGAGTCGTTCTCGCTTATCGTTGCAACCGGCTTTCCGTCTTTAACAACAACCGTAGGAACCACAAATTCATCTGTAACGCCGTCTTCATAGGACTTTGCAACGGCTTCAATAGCGTTTTCTGCAAGAATTCCTTCTCCGTAAACAAGCGCTTCGTAGGCCTTCTGCACACGGTCCCATCTGTTATCACGGTCCATTACGTAATAACGTCCCTGTACGGAAGCAATTTCACCGACTCCAAGCTCATCCATTTTCGCCTGAAGCTGTTCCATGTAATCCTTACCGCTTGCAGGAGGCGTGTCACGTCCGTCAAGGAAGCAGTGAACATATACTTTCTTAAGACCTGCCTTTTTTGCAAGCTCAAGAAGTCCGTAAAGATGCGTAATATGGCTGTGTACGCCGCCGTCCGAAAGAAGTCCATAAAGATGAAGCGATGAATCGTTCTTTTTACAGTTTTCAACAGCACGTACAAGCTCTTCGTTAGTGAAGAAATCACCGTCTTTAATTGACTTTGTTATTCTGGTAAGCTCCTGATAGACGATCCTTCCGGCTCCCATGTTCATGTGACCGACCTCGGAATTGCCCATCTGTCCGTCAGGAAGTCCGACAAAAAGTCCCGACGCCTGACCTTCTACAAAAGGATATTCAGCCATAAGCTTATCCATAACAGGAGTTTCAGCCATTGCAACGGCGTTATGCTCTTTATTGGGATTAAGCCCGTAGCCGTCCAAAATTAATAATACAGTAGGTCTTTTACTCATATTGCCTCCAACCAAGTTATCTAGAATAAATATCCGGCGTCGGTCTGAACAGCGCCGTTTTCGATGCGCTGGCAAACGCCGGAATTTTTCAAAGGCCGTTCCGTAATTTAAGTCATCGGTTTTTCCGGTCTTTGAGAATTACTGCCACAAGGTGTTACCCCTGTGGCAGTCAAAACAACTGATACGCTGCTGTTATTTGTAGTTTACAATCTTTCCGAAGTCAGCCTTAAGAGAAGCGCCGCCAACAAGGCCTCCGTCGATATCAGGCTGTGCAAAAAGCTCAGCGGCGTTGCCTGCGTTTACAGAACCGCCGTACTGAATTCTAACTGCCTGTGCCGTAGCTTCATCATAAATTTCTGCGATGCAGTCACGGATCGCCTTGCAAACCTCCTGTGCCTGCTCTGTAGTAGCTGTCTTGCCTGTTCCGATTGCCCAAATAGGCTCGTAAGCAATTACCATCGATGCTACCTGCTCAGCAGTAACATCCTTAAGGTCGCTCTTGATCTGGAGACGTATCCAGTCAAGAGTCACACCCATCTCACGCTGCTCAAGGCTTTCACCGCAGCAAAGAATCGGAGTAAGGTTGTACTCAAAAGCCTTCTTAACTTTCTTGTTAAGCATACAGTCACATTCCTTAAAGTAATCTCTTCTTTCGGAATGGCCGATGATAACGTACTTTACGCCTGCATCAACAAGCATCTCAGGCGCGATCTCGCCCGTATAGGCGCCCTTATCTTCATAGTACATGTTCTCTGCGCCGACTGCCACATTAGTTCCCTTAACAGCCTCAACCACAGGAACAATGTCGATAGCAGGGACACAGTATACAACTTCAACGTCATCTGAAACAACAAGCGGCTTTAATGTCTCGCAAAGAGCGACAGCCTGACTTGGCGTCATGTTCATCTTCCAGTTGCCTGCAACAATTTTCTTTCTCATGAGGTTATCTCCTTTTTGAATTTTTTATTTAGGCTGTACCGGCGTCGATCCGGACGTTTCGGGTCTGTTTTCCGAAGATCCGGACTAAAGCCGATGATCCGTATTATTTATCGTTAGCTGCCGCAACGCCCGGAAGCTCCTTGCCTTCAAGGAATTCGAGCGAAGCGCCGCCGCCTGTCGAGATATGGCTCATCTTGTCGCCGAAGCCAAGCTGGTTTACAGCGGCTGCCGAATCACCGCCACCGATAATGGTCGTAGCGTCTGTCTCGGCAAGAGCCCTTGCAACTGCAATTGTTCCTTTTGCAAGTATAGGATTTTCAAAAACGCCCATAGGACCGTTCCAAACAACCGTCTTTGCAGACTTAACAGCATCTGCATAAAGAGCCGCTGTCTTGTCGCCTATGTCAAGACCCTCCATATCGGCAGGAATCTTGTCTGCATCTACAACGGAAACCTCAATCTCAGCGTCGATAGGATCAGGGAAGGAATCTGCAATTGTCGTATCAACAGGAAGAAGAAGCTTCTTGCCGAGTTTTTCAGCCTTTTCCATCATTTCCTTGCAGTAATCAATCTTTTCATCGTCAACAAGCGACTTTCCGATTTCATAGCCCTTAGCTTTGAGGAACGTAAACGCCATTCCACCGCCGATTATAAGGGTGTCGCATTTTTCAAGGAGATTGTTAATAACATTAAGCTTGTCAGCAACCTTAGCACCGCCAAGAATAGCCACAAAAGGCCTTACAGGATTCTCAACTGCATTTCCAAGGAAATCTATTTCCTTCTGCATAAGATAACCGACAACGGAAGTGTCAACATACTCTGTAACTCCGACGTTTGAGCAGTGAGCTCTGTGCGCCGTTCCAAAAGCGTCGTTTACAAATACGTCTGCAAGAGAAGCAAGCTGCTTTGAAAATTCTTCGCCGTTCTTTGTCTCCTCCTTGCGGTAACGCGTATTCTGAAGAAGAACAACGTCTCCGTCCTTCATAGCTGCGACTGCCGCCTTGGCATTTTCGCCTACGACCTCATCGTCGGCCGCAAAAACGACCTCCTGTCCAAGAAGCTCGGAAAGCTTTGCCGCTACAGGAGCGAGAGAAAGCTCCGGCTTCGGCTCTCCCTTCGGCTTTCCAAGGTGAGAACAAAGAATAACCTTACCGCCGTCATTAATAAGCTTCTTGATTGTAGGAAGCGCAGCCGTAAGCCTGTTAGTATCTGTAATAACTCCTTCTTTTAAAGGAACGTTGAAATCGCATCTGCAAAGGACTCTGAGACCCTTAACATTAATGTCGTCAACAGATTTCTTGTTTAAGCCCATTTTTTTATACCTCCGAAAATATTTTAAAAAAGGGTTCGGCCCGAAAGCCGAACCCTATGATGAATCATATCAATCCGAAACTAAACTGAAATTATGATTATGCTAATTCAGCGAAGTATTTAATTGTACGAACCATCTGGCTTGTGTAGGAATTCTCGTTGTCATACCATGAAACAACCTCTACCTGTGACTTTCCGTCAGGAAGTGGAGAAACCATTGTCTGGGTAGCATCGAAGAGTGAACCGAATCTCATTCCGATAACGTCTGAAGAAACGATCTGCTCGTCACAGTAACCGAAGGACTCAGTAGCCTGTGCCTTCATTGCAGCATTAACCTCGTCAACCGTAACAGTCTTGTTAACAACTGCAAAAAGAAGGGTTGTGGAACCTGTAGGAGTAGGAACTCTCTGAGCAGCTCCGATAAGCTTTCCGTTAAGCTCAGGTATAACAAGACCGATAGCCTTTGCAGCGCCTGTGCTGTTAGGAACGATATTGATAGCACCTGCACGGCTTCTTCTGAGGTCACCCTTTCTCTGAGGACCGTCAAGGATCATCTGGTCGCCTGTGTAAGCGTGGATAGTACACATGATACCTGACTCAATCGGAGCAAGGTCGTTAAGAGCCTTAGCCATAGGAGCAAGGCAGTTTGTCGTACAGGATGCAGCGGAAATGATTGTGTCATCCTTTGTAAGAGTTGTATGGTTTACATTGTAAACGATTGTAGGAAGATCATTTCCTGCAGGAGCGGAAATAACGACCTTCTTTGCACCGGCATTGATGTGAGCCTGTGCCTTAGCTTTAGATGTGTAGAAACCTGAGCACTCAAGAACAACGTCTACGCCGATCTCGCCCCAAGGACAATTGTTTGCATCCGGCTCTTTGTAAATCTTGATTGTCTTACCCTTTACGGTAATTGTTCCAGCCTCATCGTCAGCTGTTACCTGATTTTCTTCACCGAGCTCAATGTATCTTCCCTGTGAAGAATCATACTTTAACAGATGAGCAAGCATCTTAGGGCTTGTCAAATCGTTAATAGCTACTACTTCGTAGCCTTCTGCACCAAACATCTGTCTGAATGCAAGACGTCCAATACGTCCAAAACCATTAATTGCAACTTTAACTGCCATTTTGGTTTCCTCCTAAATTATTTTTTCTAACTAAATTTTAATAGTCATTAAAATCCGTATCCATTGTAATAAATTACGGCAAAAATTTCAAGTGCATATTGCTAAATATTGTATATTCCGCAAATTTAACCTATTTTTGTAAAAATCCTTTGCATAAAAGCTTATTTTACCGCTTAAAAGGAAAAACACGCCTTGAAAATCTGCCGAGAACGCTGCTTTTATGGACAGCCTGAACTTTAACTGACCTGCTGTCAAGACTCACTTTCCTGTTGTCGCCCAGAACAAAGAATTCATCGTCTGCCAGCGTAACGGTTTCAAAGATATTATCGTCATCAAGCTTCCAGTTTATACCCCTGTCCATGGAAGACGAGCCGTATATGTCATCTGAAAGAACCGAGACCTTCCCGCTCACGTCCGATATCTGAATGCTTCCGTCCTCAAGAACGGAAACCGTTTCTCCCGGCAGTCCGATAATTCTTTTAATATACAGTATTTCGCTCTCGTCCTCGTCAGGAGTGGCGCTGTCGTCCTCGCTGTAGGGCTTGAAAACGATAACGTCGTATCTCTTGTATTCGTCCGGACTCTCTGCTTTATTTATAAGAAGCACATCCTTTTCCCTGATAGAGGGATTCATCGAGTCGCCCTTAACGCTTACGGTCTGAAAGAAATACACTCTGAAAAAGATTATCGCATCCAACACCAGCAGGATCAATAAAACGGACTTCAAAATTTCAGCAAGTATCTGTTTATGATGTTCCGAAATATTTATTCTACCCATTGTAACCAGTATTATTCATTTTCATCTGAAACAGAATTTTCAGCATCTCCGTTTTCAGCGTCTTCCTCTTCATACGTTATTTCACCGGCATCAAGGTTTCCTTCAAGCGAGTCGCTGAAGATATCCTCGTCAGACAGTCCCTCGGTAACGTCTTCTATCGTCTCTTCATCTTCATTTCCGGTAAGGATCTTAACCTTTCCCTCGTTAAGCTCTGCAACCGCTATCGAAAGAGCCTTATTGCACGGCGGATCTACGAGAGGCTCTGCACCGTTGATGAGCTGTCTTGCCCTCTTTGCCGTTGCAAGCACGATCGAATACCTGCTGTTTACAACAGGCTCCTCGCCTGCTTCGGTTCCTGAATTGACCGCATTCATTAAATCTGCGTAAGATGGGTGTATCATATACGTCTCCTCCTATTCTATATTTTGAATCTGTTCTCTGATTTTTTCAATTTCCGTCTTTATCTCAATTGCGACCTCAGACACTTCAATGTCGTTTGCCTTTGAAAGAATCGTGTTGGCCTCACGGTTCATCTCCTGCGCAAGGAAATCAAGCTTGCGTCCGACATTTTCACCCTGTTCGAGAGTTTTTTTCATGTTGTCTATGTGGGCTCTGAGTCTTACCGTTTCCTCATCCACACAGGTCTTGTCCGCATAAATGATAAGCTCGGCGGCAATAGTCTTTTCAGTTAAATTTGTGTCTGAAAGGATCTCGCTTATTCTCTCATAAAGCTTGCTGCGGTATTCCTCCATCATTTCAGGCGAACGTTTTTCTATTTCAGCGACCTTTAAGCCAAGGCCGTCAAGCTTGCCGATTATATCCTTTTTCAGATGTTCGCCTTCTGCGCTCCTGCTGTCGGAAAACAGCCTTCCTGCCTCGTCTATCGCCCTTTCTAAAAGCTCTTTTGTTTTTTCCTGATCCTCCTCAGGTTCTTCAAGAGTCAAAACCTCCGGCATTCTTGCCAGCAGCGTAAGGGAAATGTCTTCAGCGATTCCGTTTTCCTGCGCCATCTGCCTAAGATACTTCGCATATTCAGCGGCAACCGCCGGATTATACTTTACGCCTGTGCCGTCAGGCTCCTCGGCCGTTACGGACACATTGACGTCAATCTTCCCTCTGTCGGCATATTTCTTTATCATCTGCCTTACGGCGGAATCATAGCAGTTAAGCTTTCTTGGGAGCCTTGTAGAAATCTCACAGTATCTGTGATTTACCGATTTTATTTCTACGGTAATTTTCTTCCCGTCTCCCGTAAGTTCGGCACGTCCGAACCCGGTCATACTTTTTACCATACAGTTCCTCCTGCCATTGCAGCTTGCAAAAATCGCCATACATTCTAATCCAAATATAGATTATATGTTAGATTGCAGAATAAGTCAAAGGTTTTTTCAACAAGGCCGCTCCAATTTGGAATATATCCTCGGAACACGTTTTCCGATATCGCACAGTATCTCATAGCTTATCGTTCCGCAAAGCCCTGCGATGTCATCGGCGCTTATTTCACAGTTACCGCTTTTCCCGATAAGAACCACATCATTTTCGATAACGACGTCAGGTATGCCTGTAACGTCAACCATTATCTGATCCATGCACACCCTTCCAAGAATTTTTGCAAAGCGTCCGTTAATCAAAACGCTTCCCTTTCCCCCAAGCCTTCTCGGATAGCCGTCTCCGTAACCGACGCTTACCGTCGCGACCTCCGTGTCTCTTTCAAGCACGCATTCCGCACCGTAGCTCACCGTGTCTCCGGCGTGCAGGGTCTTTACATTTGTAACATGAGCATGCCACTCAAGCGCAGGTCTGAGCCTTACGTTATCCTTATTTACCTCATCGGAAGGATAATAGCCGTACATGGCAATTCCGGCCCTGACCATATCATACCTGAAATCCCTGAAATCTATTATGCCTGCCGAATTTGCAATATGTATTATTTCAGGTCTTTTGACCTCTGAAATTTTCTCAATAAACTCCTCAAAAAGCTTTGCCTGTCTTTTTGTGAACTCTTTATTTTCTTCATCGGCGCAGGCAAAATGCGAAAAGACGCCCTCGGTTTCCAGATGGCTCAGCTTCATTACCTCTTCAGCCTCTTTGATTCCGTCTTCGCAAACCCTGAACCCGATCCGTCCCATTCCTGTGTCTGCCGCAATATGGATTTTAAACTTTTCCTTACATTTCTGCGCCGCAATATCTAGCTTTCTTGCGTCCTCATACCTGAAAATCACCGGCGTGATACCGTAATCGACAACGGTTTTATACTCCTTATCCGAAATATAACCGAGTATCAGTATGCGGTTCGCGATTCCTGCCTGCCTCAGTTCAACAGCCTCGCAGACAGAAGCCACCGCAAAAAAATCCGCAACGTCTGACAGCGCCTTCGCCGTAGCCGCCGCGCCGTGCCCGTAAGCGTCGGTTTTAACCACCGCAAGCGCTTTAACGCCTTCCGGCACAAGCTTCTTCAAATTAAGGAAATTTTCTCTGATGATGCCGGTATCGACCGCGGCATAGCTTCTAAAAAATTCTTCCATTGCTCCGCCTCTTTACGCAAACAGCAAATTTGCCGCTGTTTTTATTCTACTGATTTAAGCGATTCCGACATGTTGACTCCGTAAATCTTACCCCTCATAAACAGCTCGACAAACACCGAAAACAGTATTGTAAGTCCGGCGCTTATCAGATAACTTGAAGGCTCAACATGTATATCAAAGCAAATCATATCAATCTTTATTTTTGACATGACGATCCTGTGCATCAGACAGCCCAGAGGCAGACCGCAAAGCGTTCCCAGCAACGTAAGTATGACGTTCTCCCTGAACACATACTGTGCGGTTTCACTCTTGTAAAAGCCGAGAACCTTTATTGTGGCGATTTCCCTCACTCTCTCCATGATATTTATATTGTTAAGGTTGTAAAGAACCACAAATGCCAGAACTGCCGCGCAAACTATTACAAGCACCACGATAGCATCAAGACTCTTTATCATTTCATTAAAGTAATCCCTCGTAACCTGCGTTGCGGATACCGAAGAAACATTTTCCAGTCCGCTGAGCTCCGCCAAGGTCTGATATATGTCTGTTCCCTCATTGACATTTGCGAAGAAGCAGTTCATGTATGCCTTCTCGCCCGAACCGGCAGCATACGCCTCATCGGTAAGAACAATGTAATTTCTGATATAATTTTCATAGATTCCGCTGATTTTATAGGTATGCTTCTTCAAGTTGTCAAACGAAACCGTAATCTCTTCTCCGGCGGAAAGTCCGAGACTGTCCGCAAGGTTCTGGCTTATGACGCATTCATCCGGACTATTTGCCGTAAGTTTGCCGTTTATATCCGTGAGGCTTAAAAAGCCGTCTAAATCGTCAAAGCTTTTACATGCGATTACGGAAACCTCTTTGCTTACGCTGTCCTTTGAAGCATCTGCCGAAGACATGGCGACATTCGAACAGTCAGACGTCAATCCTCCTACGGCGTCCTTAAGAGCAGAAAGCTGCTCATCGCTTAAATCTCCGTCGGTTGAAATCAGGTAATCATAGGTCTCAATTCTGTCGTACTGGTCGTTGCAGATAGACGAAATTGAATCCTGTATTCCGTAGCCGATAATAAGAAGAGCGGTGCAGCCCGCTATTCCTATCAGCATCATAAAAAATCTTTTTTTGTACCTGAAGCAGTTTCTTATTGAAACCTTATGCAGGAACGGAAGCCGTTTCCAGACAAAACCGATTTTTTCAAGAAAAACCCTTTTTCCCGGCGCCGGCGCCTTAGGCCGTATCATTTCAGCCGGAGCCTCATTCATAACTCTGTAACAGGTAAACACCGTGCTGCCCACAAGCACAACGAGCGCTGCCGCCATGGATACCGCAAACAGCCTGTAGTCGTATATAATGTTGAGTCTGTCCGTAAAGGTATACATTATCATGTACGCTTTCCATATTACGGTAGGAAACAGATTGCTCCCTATGTAAAATCCGAGAATAACACCTATAACCGTTGCGCTCAGGCTGTAGACTATGTACTTTGCAAAGACCTTTCCCTTTGAATAGCCCAGCGATTTGAAAACTCCTATCTGGGTCCTTTCCTCTTCTATCATCCGGCTCATCGTCGTCATGCAGACAAGGCCTGCGACAAGTACAAAGAAAAGCGGAAAAATATAGGCAATAGATGCAACGATATCGGCATTTTCTTTGAATGAGGAGTAGCCGATGTTATCGTCTCTTGTCAAGGCGTATGTAGTAAGACTGCCTATTTTTTCGTCCATTATATAGGCATTTTCCTCAATCTCTTTGAGACTGTCCTCCAATCTGCTCCTGTTTTCATCAAGCTCTGCCTTCACCTCCGCAAGCTGCCCGTCGGCCTCCTTTACCGCCTCCGCAACGGTAAGCTCGGTGTTCTCCATATATGTTATCTGAGGCAAAAGCGCGTTTGCCTTTTTATAGCTGTATTCGTCTAAATATTCCTGCCTCTGCTTCCTTAAAGCTTCAAGCTGGTTTCTGAGCATCTCAAGCTGTTTTTTAGCATCTTCATTCTTGGAGAACGCGTCTTTATAGCTTGCCTCCGCATCGTCAAATTCTTTTTTGCCCTCGTTGTATTCCTTGAGCGCATCACTGTATTTTTCCTGTCCGTCTGCAAGCTCCTCTGAGAGCCTGTCAAATCTTGCCTGTCCGAACTGCTTGGCATAGCCCTCCATAATTTCCTGATCAGCGGCAGCCAAATCGTTATAGGCATCGCTGTAAATGTAGCCTTCGTTGGACGTATCTATGAAAAGCTGCGTGTAATAATCAATGCCGAAAAATTCATAATTAACAAATATATAAGCGTGAATGGAGCCATTCCCTATACCCGTAGTTCCCCTTTGATAGCTAAGATAAAGAGGCGAATCAATTACGCCGGTAATGACCAGCTCACGGTAAACGATGTCGTCAAGCGAATCCTGAGTATTATCGTCCGTAACGGTTATCGTTTTGCCGATATAGCTGCTGTCATAATAACGTCCGTCCACAACGCACTCGTTCGCCTTTATCGGCAGACGGCCCGCAACAAGGGCAGGGACATTTATTTTTTCCGTAAGGGAATGAATACGCACGACATAGCTGCTGTCATCGCCCTCCGTGACTATCATATCCTGATAGTACGCTCCCTCGGCATTTAATACTTTATCCTTTTTTCTTAACTCAAAGATATCCTCCGTGTCAAAACCCACGGTGGATACCAGCGAATAGTCGTAGAAATTCCCCTCGGCGTAAAAATCATTGGCCGTGTCCACCATATCGTCGGTGGTTACCTTTAAACCCGTATAAAAGATTACGCCAAGCATAACTATTGAAATCAGCGCAAGGTATCTGCCGAAGCTTGAGCCAATGGTTCTAAAAATATTTTTCAAATAACTCTTTTGCATACTCAACTCCGACCGACTACCATTCTATGTCTTCAACTGGCTTTATTTCTTCATTTTTATACATTTCTTTAACCTGACCGTTTTTTATCCTGATCACCCTGTCAGCCATTGCGGTCAAGGCTGAATTGTGGGTAATTATCACTACCGTCATACCGTTCTTTCTTGCGGTATCCTGTAAAAGCTTAAGAATCTGCTTGCCCGTAGCGTAGTCGAGCGCGCCTGTGGGCTCGTCGCAAAGAAGCAGCTTCGGATTTTTTGCAAGCGCACGCGCAATGGCGACTCTCTGCTGTTCGCCGCCCGAAAGCTGCGAAGGAAAGTTATTCATTCTGTCGGCAAGTCCCACGTCGCTTAAAATCTGCTTCGCAGGAATCGGGTTTTTACATATCTGCGCCGCAAGCTCGACGTTTTCAAGCGCCGTAAGGTTCTGTACAAGGTTGTAAAACTGAAAGACAAAACCGATGTCGCTTCTTCTGTAGCCTGTAAGCTGTCTTTCTTTAAATTTCGAGATGTCAGTCCCGTCAAGGATAACGCTTCCCTCCGTAAGTCTGTCCATTCCTCCGAGAATGTTGAGTATTGTCGTTTTGCCTGCGCCGCTTGCGCCTACTACGATGCAGATCTCGCCCTTCTCAATCTCAAAATCAACGCCTCTCAGCGCTTCAATGGTAACCTCGCCCATGTTATACGCTTTTTTAACATTTTTAAATTCCACAAAAGCCATTTTTTTCTCCGTTATCTTTTGGAGGGCCTATAATAAGCCGAGCATTTTGAAAACGCTCCCCTAAGATATGCCCCGTTATTGCTGTTTTTTACGTACTCCGTCCACTTGGTTACAAAATCTTCAAGCTTCTTCATGTAAACGTCCTTGGTTATTTCACCCTCTGCGACATAGTTGAGACCCTTTTCCCAGCTTGCGGTAAGCTCCGCATTAAGAAGCGACCTTATTGACGCCTGAACTACTTCATACACCATTTCCCCCTGTAAGGTCGGGGTAATCACCTGAGTTTTTTTATTGAGCGAAAGATAGTTTATTTTAAAAAGCTTGTTCAGGATCTCGGCTCTTGTAGCGCTGGTTCCTATTCCGCTTCCCTTAATCTGCGCTCTAAGCTCCTCGTCCTCAATAAACTGACCTGCTCTCTCCATTGTAAGTATAAGTGAGCCGGAATTATATCTCTTAGGCGGCGCAGTCTCCCCTTCTTTTATAAAGAAGCTGTTTACCGCAATTTCCGCCCCCTTTTTTAAGGCGCTGACCGCTTCAAAAAAACCAACGTCAAGGATTTCTTCCGTCATATCAGCGTTTTCAGAGCCGTCATTTCTGCCCAAAGACGCTTCATCCGAAGATAGATCCTTTTTGCCCTTTATGCTTTTTTCTTCCTTTAAGCCTCCCGAAGGAATTCCCGAAACCTCATAGTAACCCTTGTCCTTTAAGGTTTTAAAATTGGCTTGGAACAGTTCGCCGTTTACCCTTACGGATAAGGATATCTTTTTATAGACGGCAGGCGGATAAAAAATCGAAAGAAATCTTCTCACGATCTTATCGTACACGTCCCTTTGCAGCTTTGTAAGCCCCTGCAAAGCGCCTAATCCCTGTCCAGTGGGAATTATGGCATAATGATCCGTAATCTGCGAATCGTTGACATATCTTGTTTTTTCAATTCCGGAGCTTTTCTTATTGTTAATTATATAGGCTGAATAAGGAGCATATTCATTAAGTTTTCCAACGCCCGAAATGTTTTTGCCGATTTCCTTTGCCACCGCCGACGAAAGCACTCTGGCATCGGTTCTCGGATATGTTACAAGCTTTTTTTCGTATAACTCCTGCACTATCTTAAGCGTCTCGTCAGGACTTATTTTAAACGACTGGGAACAGGTATTCTGCAATTCCGCAAGGTTGAACAGTAAAGGAGGATTTTTCTTTTCGTCCTTCTTCTCGACCGCAGATATAACGCCCTTCTGCCCGTTTCCGTCATATTTTTCCTGATATTTTTCTTTTTTATCCTTGCTGTCCGTTCCCGTTATTTCCGGAACGGACATATCTCCGCCTATATATTCAACAAAACCTCTTGCATCTTCAAGCTTTAAAAAGCCGTTATCCTTATACAAAAGCGGCGATTCAAAATACTTAGTTCCGGCGACTGCCTTGTAAAACCCCTCAATGTTCAGATTTTCGCCAAACGAAGCGGAAACTCTGTAAAAGGGAGTCTTAACAAATTCCCTGATTTCTCTTTCACGCCTTACGACAATTCCAAGCACGCAGGTCATGACGCGTCCGACGGATATTGCCGTCCACTTTTGGGAATTAAGCGCGTTCTGCACAAGCGAGCCGTATTTTAAGGTAAGGATTCTTGAGAAATTTATTCCCATAAGATAATCCTCCTTTGCCCTAAGATACGCCGCATCGGAAAGATTATCGTAAGCGGACAGGGGCTTTGCGTTCTTTATGCCCCGAAGAATTTCCTCCTCTGTCTGCGAGTCTATCCAGACTCTTCTCCTGTCCTTATCCGCAGGAACCTTTGCCATGCTGTCGACCAGCCGGTATATGTATTCCCCCTCGCGCCCTGAGTCGGTGCAGACATAAATCGTTTCTACGTCCTTCCTGTTCAAAAGTCCGCTCACAATTTTAAACTGCTTTGAAACGGAGGGAATTATCTCATAAAGATATTCCTCCGGCAAAAAAGGCAGAGTTTCAGCCGACCATTTTTTCAGGGCAGGGTCGTAGGCGTCAGGATAGCTCATTGTAACGAGATGTCCCACACACCATGTGACTATCACGTCGCCGCCCTCCATATATCCGTCCTTGCGGACTGCAGCCACCTTAAGGGCATTTGCGAATTCCGCCGCAACGCTAGGTTTTTCAGCTATAAAAAGCTTCTTTCCCATAAATTCCTTCCAACTGCTTTTATACGCTCAAAAAGCAGCCCTCCGCTTTCAGAACAGAAGTCTGCTTTTTATGAGTTATTTGTTTCCTGTTCCCGTTTTGCAGCCCTCACGGTTTACAGCATTCCTTTTTTTCAAGTTCTCACCTGCTTAAGTTTTTCTTTCCCTCACAGGATCTGCCGCCGACCGGACTGCCGCTTTACTTTTTGCCTGATTTCCTTTTGCCGGAACTGTTTTTTCCGATTTTCTGAAGCTTATAAATCAGCAGGAATACGGTTAAAAAGATAATCAGAAGCATGACGACTATCATAACGACAGCGACCAGACTTATTTCATCCTCCGGTATAAAATCAAGCTGCGATATCGAAGCCGCCTGCTGCTCTCCGAATTCGGAAACATCGGAGCAGAAGACCTCGTAAAGAACCCCGTCATAAACTCCGTAGGTCTGCTCGGTGGCCTGTCCCGACTTTGAAGGGAAGGTACAGTGTATCAGCGCTCCGTCACGCTCATACGTGCCTGACAGCTTAAAGTCATATATGTTTTCCTGATATATATACTTTTCAACCGTACCGTCGGACGTAAAGGTAATAGTCGTCCTCATGCCGTCATAGACCTTAACGTCAAAACGGCTGCCGTCCGGCACCTTGCTGTCGTCCCCGTCATAAGCGGTATAAAGAAGATGCTCGCCGTCCAAAAGATAGCCTGTGCTTGTCCCTCCTGACGACTCGGTAAAGGTCACCTTTTTATTTTTTACGGCATACGTTCCGCTAAGTCCGCCGCTGTAGTAAAAATCATTGTCGCTTTCAAGCCTTATATAGTAATCCGAAGGGCTTACAACCATACTGTAAAACACGGTCGTCTCACTAAGTCTGGTACCGCAGCCCGTCAAAAAAACCGTAACGGCGCACAGCGTAATCAATATAAAACTGATTTTTTTCTTCATAGAATTCCTCAATGCTTCTTAACGAAAAATCACTCATAAAGAGGATATTTATCGGTAAGAGTTTTAACAATACCGTATGCTTCTTCAGCTTTGCCCTCATCGTGAGGGTTCTTAAGAACAAGCGAAATTGCCTCCGCAATTCTGTCCATATCCTCCGTGTTCATTCCACGGCTCGTCACTGCAGCCGTACCGAGACGCACTCCGCTCGTAACAAACGGCTTCTGCGGATCGTTCGGAATCGTATTCTTGTTGCAGGTTATGTGTACGGCGTCAAGAAGCTTCTCCGCCTCCTTGCCCGTAACGTCAAGACCTCTTAAGTCAACAAGCATAAGGTGGTTGTCCGTTCCTCCGCTGACGATATTGATCCCCCTCGCAAGAAGTCCCTTGCAAAGAGCCTGCGCATTATCGATGATCCCCTGTGCGTAAACCTTGAATGAAGGGTCAAGCGCTTCCTTAAAGCACACTGCCTTTGCGGCTATGACATGCATAAGAGGACCGCCCTGAATTCCCGGAAATACGCTTCTGTTGAATTTGTGTTCATCGGCAAATTCCTGACTGGAAAGGATCATTCCGCCTCTAGGCCCTCTAAGGGTCTTATGAGTTGTCGTAGTCGTTACATGCGCATAAGGTATCGGGCTTTCATGGAGACCTGCTGCGACAAGACCTGCGATGTGAGCCATATCGACCATAAGATATGCTCCAACCTTGTCGGCAATCTCTCTGAAACGCTTGAAATCGATCTTTCTTGCATAAGCGGAAGCGCCCGCAATTATCATTTTAGGCTTGCACTCGACCGCAATCCTTTCAACCTCACCGTAATCTATAAATCCGTCGTCGTTTACTCCGTAAGGCACTATCTTGAAGTAGGTACCTGAAAAATTGACAGGGCTTCCGTGCGTAAGATGTCCGCCGTGGTCAAGGCTCATTCCCATAATCGTATCGCCTGGAGTGCAGAGCGCAAACTGTACCGCCATGTTTGCCTGAGCGCCCGAATGAGGCTGAACGTTAACATATTCCGCACCGAAAAGCTTTTTAGCCCTTTCAATGGCAAGATTTTCAGCTATATCAACATACTGGCAGCCGCCGTAATATCTTTTTCCCGGATAGCCTTCCGCATATTTATTGGTAAGCACACTGCCCATTGCCGACATCACAGCCTTGCTTACAAGGTTTTCAGAGGCAATAAGCTCAATGTTTTCTCTTTGTCTTTTAAGCTCAAGCGTAATGCTTTCGGCAAGCTCAGGGTCACAATTCAATACATCGTCAAATGAAAACATAATTTTCCGTCCTTTCGTATACCGTTTTATCAAAAGTTTCCGTCCGCATAAAACCTGCGGGCAAAAAACAATCTTTTAAATAATAACATATTATTCTGTATTTTCCAAGTACATAAATATAAAAAATGCGCGCGCCGCGCCGACGCAGACCGCATAAACCCCGTCAATATGTAAACGGCGAAAGCCGGACGGGATCCAAGCGGAACCGGACGGAAGGCCGGACGGAAGCAAAACGAAAGCAAAACGAAACCATACGGAGCCAAGCGGAAGCAAAACAGAACCGGACGAAAGCCGAACAAAAACAAAACGGAAGCCAAACGGAGCCGGTTAGGCCGTCTGACCTTATGCTGCAGACAGACTCATATCATTCAGACGTCGGATTTAATCCTATTTCCGGTTTTTACTGATCCGTCAGCGCCTTATTCAATTCCTCTGTTCCGTCTACCGTAAACACTCCGTCTTCTATCACGGAAAGCACCTCGCCGTCCGGGCAGTGCACCCTTATGCTCTTTAACTCGTCATAAGGTATCGTAATATCGGTGTGACAGTGGAAATAGGCTTTGCTTCTGTCAGTTTTGCGGAGCATGCTGACCTCATTGTCTCTGGCGACTATCGCCTTTCCGTCAGGATTATAGGTCATAAAATCCTCGCTGTCAGAATAACAGGTATCGCCTACCGCAAAATGAGGCCCTGTTTTTTCCGCAATCAGAATCGGAAGCTTCCGCCAGATTCCGTAATCGCCTGCCATTTTATAGGCAGCCGTGTTTGTCCCTATCGCAAATTCTCCCATCGGAAGGCTTTCATGTCTGAAAAGAATGTTTTCCTCGATATACCTTCTGTTTTCTTCCTTTGTCTTAAAATTTTCGCAGGAGTAATCCGTAACCATTCCGTCCTTGAATTCCAGTTTTAAGTTGATGAATTCAAGCCCTTCGAGAAAAGCGCGCCGTACATTCAGCACGCCCTCAGTGCCTTTCAGCACGGGAGATGTAAAAACCTCTCCCACCGGAATATTGACGTCTGCCGTACAGTTTTCAAAATTTGTTTCCTTCTCAGGGTCTTCAAGGCTGTGCAGCATGATCTTAAGCTTTGTCTTATTCTTACCGGCTCCCTCTACGGTTACATATCTTCCCTTATCAAGCACATCTATGATTTTCTGCTGGATCCTGCTGTACTTACCGCTGTCCAGCATGTTGACTTTATTGGCAGCCATGAATATTTTTTCATAGTCCTTGCCGATTTCCGGCAGCGGATATGCAATAATCGTAAAGGAAACCTTTTCCATGTCTGCAAATTGCCTTAACAGCATCGCGCAGTCGTTTTTATGCTGCATGATGAGCTTATTCATTCTTGCGTCGGGATTTACGGCATTTTCCTTATTGATCGGAGCGAAATCCGCTTCTCCAAAGGCTTCAATACAGGCAGGCCCCGCAATCACCGAAAGACTGTCTTTAAGTTCTTCATAGACTCTTGCAAGACATTCCTTCTCTGTTTCCAGATATTTTTTACTGTAATACAGCACGAAATCATTTCTATGGTCATAAACAAACTGTCTGTTCGGCTGGCTGCCCGAAACGCCTGTCCGCCTTCCGTTGTCCATGTACATAATGATTTCCTTGCCCTTTTCACGGAATTTTTTGATTGAAGCCTTTACTATCCTTTCAAACCCCACAGGATAACGGATCTCCACATTAACACGCTCCGAAAAATCAATTCCGGCGGCGGCGAAGCCCCGTTCGTAGCCTCCGACATAGACGTCGGCTATCCTGTCAATCTCCTCCTCGGTTAAAGAATTGATAAACTCGGCGGATTTTTCTTCATTTTCTCCGATATAGGCTCCGTAATAATAAAGATACCTCAAATCCGAGAGGCTGCACTCATCCAATATGCAGAGTATATCATTGTATTTTCCGGTTCTGAGCCTTCTCTGTCTTAAAAGCGTAAATTCATAGCAGTAGTCGTGGTGAAAATAAAAAATTGCCCTTTTAACCGCAGCAGAGCCGTCCGTTTTTTCAAAGGCAATGATTCCGTAAAGTTCAACAATAAGCTCAAGCTCTACAGTTATCCTTTCCCTGTTTCCGCTGTACGCCTCGTAAATCATGGAAAACAATTCGGCAAAAACCGCGCAAAGCGGCTTCCCAAGCCTTTTTCCAAGCCGTTTGCAGGCATAGTCGGGATTTAAAAAGCTGGTTCTGTAGCTGTCGCCGAGGATATCGCGGTAAATCTCCGAATTTATTTCCTTAAGCTCGTCCAGGGTCAAACTGTAAAGCTCTTCGCTCACAACAAGCTTTAACGCTCTGTCAAGCCGCTTAACAAAGCTGCTTACCGCATTAAAATAATCGTTTAAGGCTCCCGAAAAAACATTCTCTTCAGGAAACTGAAAAATACGTTCCTTTGCAAGCTCATACCGTTCAGAGCATCTTTCATTGCTATCCTCATAAATTTTAAATCTCTTCATTCAGCCTCCAGATACAGACGCCGCTGTCTTATACTTTTACAAATTTTAATTTACCGTCTGCAATTTATGCCTGCAATTTATGCATGCAAATTGCCGTCCGGCGCCGTTACAGTCCAATCAGAAACAGACTTATCATTATAATAAACATAAGCGTGTTAAGCACCAATCCTGCAAAGGCTGAACCGTAGGTTCCGTTTCTGTCTCTCACGCCTCTGCACGAAATTATCATTCCCATAACGGACAAAATAAAGTTCAGGAAGCACAGACCGGCAATACTGTCCTCACCCTCTTTACCGCCGCCTCCTGCCATAGCAATAAGGGCTAACAGTATAACAAGGCATAAAATCCCGATGCCGAGAGCAAACTTTCCGATTTCCGATTTTGCTCCAGTGCTGCGGCTGTGTTTTCTGTCAATCCGTTCGTCAAGCAATCTGTTTTTCATATGTACCTGCGGATAAATACCTTGCCTTTTTATAGCTTCTGCAATATGCAGTATCAGACATTGTTTTCGCCCTTTTTGCGGTTATTTTCCGTTTCTCCCAGTTTTTTATTTTGTACTGATTTTACTTCCGAAGCTTAGCTGCGCCCTGCTTTTATTTCCATGCCTGCCTGCACCTTGATTTTACTTCCGAAGCTTACCTGCGCTCTGCTTTGCTTCCTTTCTCTTTTTCTGTTTTTTCCCGGAATCTGCCTTTTTATTACAGAAAGGTCTCACAAACAGAAAATATAAGAAAAATCCAAGCGCTCCGCCTGTAGTGTTTAAGATTATATCGTCAACATCAAAGCTTCCCACACGCATTATCAGCTGTATGGACTCCACGCAGGCTGAAAACGCAAGCGACAGGAAGGTTACCTTTAAAAACGACTTGTATCCCTCAAGCGTTATCGGAACAAAAAAACCGAACGGCAGAAAAGCCCCTATGTTTCCCATAATGTTCACAAGGAGCTGTTCCGAAGTAAATTTATCTGAATATAGTATGTATCTTTTTATCTCGTTAAACGGCACTAGGTTGTATCTGTAATAGCCCGTACCTGATGTTCTTCCGTATCTGTCGCTGAAAAACAGAAAATATATGAGTATAAGAAGATATATAAAAAACAGTATCCTCCCCCAACGGCGGATTTTTTTCTGTCTCTTGTCTTCCATTTTTCCTCCGGCTGTTGTTTTCAATAAATGGATTATACATCAACAACGGCTGAACTGTCAAATATAAGAACCGCTTTGTTTGTGTCAAGTACTCGTTGGCACTTTTCCTGTTTTTCCTTATGAGTCCTCTTTCTGATCTTAAATTACCTTCCT
>CANRAZ010000041.1 GCA_947628705.1 uncultured Lachnospiraceae bacterium
TGGATTATATGAAATACGAACTCAATATGCTGGATGCAAGAAAAGAAGGGATTGCAATAGGCGAGAAACAAGGTGAAAAGCGCTTCCGGCTTCTCTTAAAGAAGCTGGTCGCAAACGACCGGCTGAGCGAGCTTGAAAATCCGGACTTAGACCTTAACGGCCTTTTTGAAGAATACGGAATAAGATAATATTTCAAAATTTGCATTTGAACCGTATGCTTTATTACAGCGAATTAAAAAAACAAACGGCATATCAAGGGATATGCCGCTGTGATATGCCGTTTATTTTGTTTTCAAATCAAATCAGTCAATATAACTAATTATTGCTGTTAGACATAGACTCTTCCTGTCTCTTGATCATCTGTCTAACCATCTCGCCACCGATAGAACCACTCTGAGCTGCAGTGAGGTCACCGTTGTAGCCGTTCTTTAAAGGTACTCCAAGAGAAGAAGCAACTTCCATCTTGAAACGGTTCATAGCGTCCTTAGCCTGTGGTACGCTTGTTTTGTTTGAACTAGACATACTTTCTACCTCCGATATTAAATCCGAACGAATTCACACGGGCTTTGTCCGTTTATTTCCTTTCCGGTTCTACGGACCTGAGCCCGTTTTCCATCGAGGTTTTAACTTTCTTTATGTCCGTTTATTTCCTTCGGTAGTACTAGTATGTCCTGTAAATATCAATTTATTTTGACAGTTTTTTACTAAATTACCGTATTATCGCATCATACAAATCCAACCCATAGCTCGTATCCTCAGGCGGATTGACCTTAATGCGAAAGCTTCTTGTTCCGTCCGCTCTGCGTTCAGCCGACAGAAAAAGCACTCTCTCATCATTTTTTTCAAAACACCTGTGTGCAAACTCCAAAAGGTGAGTCACGCAGAACATCCTTACCTCGGTTTTTAAAACCGCGTCCGTAAGCTCTTCCGCAATAACAGAGCCCTCCTTTTCAGTTGTCGTTGCAAAAGATTCGTTTAAAAGCATCATTGAATCAGACGTAAGTCTGTCAACAATATGCGACATACGCTTAAGCTCCTCGTCAAGTCTGCCGCTGTTCATCGCCGAATCCTCACGCCTTGTAAAGTGCGTAAAAATATTTTTGTACAGCGCGCTTTTATAGCTCTCCGCTGTTACGAACATACCGGCCTGCATAAAAACCTGAGCCAAACCGATACTTCGAAGATAAGTGGACTTTCCTCCCTGATTTGCGCCGGTAATAACAAAAATCTGTTTTCCGTGAGCTGAAACACTGTTTCCGACAGGCTTTTTCCTGTTATATATACAAAGGCAGGATTCGCACAAATCATCAAAATCAATACTCTCTCTGCCGCATATTTCAGGAAAGCATAAAGGAACATTAAACCTTTCAAATCTTTTATACAGTCTTGCTGCTCCAAGAAGGAAAGCAGATGAAAGCTTCATATTTTTAAGCGTTGTTCCTGTTGTCTTAATAAAATCCTCATAAAACGACAGTATATAGTCACAGGCCGCGTCTTCAAGCGATTTTGCATCCGCAATCAGCGTCTCTGTCTTAAGCTCTCTGACGTCCGGATTTATAATCGAATTCGCCGCCGAAATCACTTTTGCAACCGCTCCGCTTTTCGGTTTTTTACGCTCCCTGTACTCCGTGACCTCAAGCTCCTCGATGAAAAACCTCTCTGTTTTCAGCCCTGTCAGACTGTCCGTCCTTACCGATAGCTTTCCTCCCGAAGTAATAAACTCCAAATCTTCAAGAATTTCCTCAGTAGCTGCGGCAAATTCGTCATTATATTCGTTGTAAAAGTCTTCAAAAGCTTCTCTGAACGCATCCCGGTTTTTTAGCCCTCCGAGAAGTTCCTTAATTTCTTTCAGATATGAATTGAGATTTCCCAGATACTTAATTTTTTCAACTGTGGATATGGCTCCCTTTGACAGCTTTCCGGCTCCCGAAAAATGCTCGCTTACTGTTTTTTCAGCTCTTACCGCAACACCGTATAAGGCTTCGATAAACTGTTCATTTTCTACTGAATCCTTAACCAGCTTCTGACGGTAAAGGATATCCTCTGCGTCTGTCAGCGGAGTCAGCATTATCTTACGCATGGCGTCCTTTATATAATCGTCTTTTATTTCAACAGCGGCATGTCCCTTGTCAGCGTCACTGCCTCCGCGGCTCGCCTGTTCAAACACCAACTGCAAATTCAAATCCTTTGCAATAATGTGAGCATCGGGATATGTATAGGAACCGGGAGTATCTCTGCCCGGACACATCAAATTAATCTTCATTTTTCTCCTTCTGCTTCCTCCGCTAGTCCTGCATCTCTGAGACGCCTTATAAGCTGTTCATAGGTCAGCTCATATTTTTCAACTATTGCCTCTGCATAACCGAAGCCGTCTGCCGGCTTTCTTACCATTTTATAGAGCCTCTTGTGATAGTCTGCTTCATCGCATACAGCGACAAGGCTTACTGCCTTAGGAACATTTGCAAGCTCTTTTATATGAGTTACATATATGCCCATGCAGCCGTTACCGATAAAATGATCCATCACCCTCCTGCCCATTACGGCAGCATCATAGGTGGCGGCAGTCGTAAAAAGCTCATTCAGTATAATAAAATAATTCTTATCGTTATTTTTCATCATAGGAGCAAGTCTTGTAAGCTCCTCTTTAAGCTTTCCCTGACCCGTTTCCGTGCTTTCCTCGACCGAAAAATGCGTCATTATTCCGTCAAAGTATGGCAGCTCCGCCATTTTTGCGGCGACGTCAAGACCCATCATGGCAAAATAAACAAGCTGGCCGACGCTTCTTGCATATGTTGTCTTTCCTCCCTGATTAGGTCCTGTCACTACCATAAAGCATTCGTTACCGTTATACCTTACTTCGTTATCAACGACAGGTCTTTCCTTATTAAAAAGAGTCAGAGCCAAAGCAACGTCATAAACGCCTTCCGCCCTGAACATGGAGCTTTCGTTTTCTGCTTCTCTTGGGGTACAAAAACAAAAACCGTTTTCCTCCATGTAATTTTCAAAAATATTGAAAGAAATGTACAGCTGAAGCTCATATTCAAGATTTGCAAAGTCCTCAGAGAGAAAATCCTTATAAGCTAAGGCAAATTCCTCGCAGTCCTTTATCAGAGACTGATGCTTGTCTGCTAAGACAGTATATGCCTCCGTCTCAAGATGGCTCAGTGTTTTCCTGTGCAGAAAGGGCGACTCAAACCCTGTGTCGCAGGCATGGGGAAAGGCTCTTTGTATTTTATCAAAATAATTTTTTCCGCTTTTTTCTTCTTTTACAGAAAATCTGTCCCTCTTTAAGCTTATGCGATAAAAAAGTCCGCTTATTTCACCGTAAAGCTTCCTTGTCTTTTCCGAAAATTTCCTGTAGTCTGCTGATGCGGCATATTCTCCGGCAAGCCTGACTGTTTCATAGAAGCCGGAGTTTTCTGCGTCGGATTTAAGTCCTGCGAACAGTTCAACGGCATCACAGTAAAAATACGCCGCCGACACCAAAAGCACGTTTTTCTGAGGCTTAAAATCGACCTCCTCTGAATATGCCAGAAAATCCCTTGCCTGCTTCATTTTATCAGAGAAATCACAGAGAACCTTATACGCCTCCGGACGCTTCAGCTCTGAATAAACCGACCTTCGGTAAGCAAGAGTTTCCCTGCTGTCAGCCATCATGTAATAAAGCTTCTTTATATCGTAATGTTTCCGCAGGCTGTTTATTTTATACACAACCTGATCCAGATTTAAATCATTAAAAAAATTGGGCATTAAGGCCTCCCTTATGGGAGGCTTATCTGCCCAAATAATGCTTTTTAACATTAATTTCCTCCGAGTCGCATCCTGCTCATCTTATTCATTACTCTTAACCTGTTTATTTTGCCTTTTTACTGCTGCTTCTTGCTGTCAAGCTCAGTAATGAAGTCGTCTGCATTAAGCGGCTTGTTTTCCTTAACGTCAACCTGTATGTTGTCAATAGTCTTAAGACCGCCCGGATTTTCCTCAATCATCTTAACCGAGAACCTGCTCTTCATGTTATCAATTGCAAATTTCGTCATATAAGAATCAAGCGAAATGATAAAGCCCATTGCCTGAAGCTCTTGAAGAATCGAAACGACTCTGTAGAAGTTGCTCTCGTTTACGCCCTCAGGAATTACAAACTCAACAAGATTTGTCGGTACAGGATACTTTTCAAGTATCTGCTTTGTCCTATTCATAAACTCAGGACTGAACATATACTGCCATGAGCATGCAAGGGAAATGACAGGAGGCGTAATTTCCTTCTCAATCCACTCGTACAAAAGCTTAAAGGTCTCCTGATGAATGTATGCGTCAAGCTGAGTAATAAAACCGTCCTCTTCCATGATTTCCTTAAAGGCTTCGCGTTCAAGAACCTGACCTTCCTTGGTTACCCAGCGTACAAGCGCCTCTGCGCTGACAATGTCGCCGTCATCATTACGCTTAGGCTGGAAGAATACCGTAAATTCGCGGTTTTCCAAAGCCGACTTCATGTTCGCCCTTACAAACGTCTCGAAGGTAGCTCCCTTGTCAATAACGTCACTGTACATCGCAAGGCTGATTTCACTGCGATCGCCGGTTGCGGCAATGCTCTTGCGCGCGGTATTCGCACGCTCAATCATTTCAGGAATAGGCGTTCCGTGTCCGCTCATTCTGTAAAGACCTGCCCAGACATTGAGTTTAACATCAGGATACATTCTGTGAACAGTCCTTATTGCCTGCTGGAATATCATCTCAAGCCTTGCAAAGAGCCTTTCCTTGTCATCGTAGTCGATGAACATTACGAAGGTCGCTCCCGTGACCCTTGCAAGATATTCTTCCTCCTTCAGAGCATCCTTTATTGCCCCTGAGAAAAGTATAAGAACCTCGTCGCAAACTGAATAGCCCCAAATGTCTATTATTTTATCAAAATCCGGAATATTGAAATGCACAAAAATATTCTGCGGCTTTCTAAGCATGGAAAGCTTTGCTTCAACTGTCTTTTCAAACCTGTCAACAGTAAGCTGTCCTGTAAGAATATCCTTGGATTTCATACGGTCTACAAATGTAGTAACATCTGTCCAACAGATAAAATCATATTCGCTTTCTCCATGTCTGACGTGCGTTGCGGTAGACGTGAGCCACTTCTGGTTCTTTTCAAAATAGCTTTCCATCGAGCAGCGCTCCTTGCCCTGTCTCAGACCGACAAGCGGACAGTTTTTACACGGTTTTTTACGTCCCATTACCGTTCTGTAGCAAAGCAGGTTGTCTTCCTCAGCAATATACTGTCTGCCGTTGGCGTCGCCTATAAAGACAAGCTTGTAGGAATCGTTGTAAACACCGTAGTTTGTAACCTGCTGGTTGATCATAACGTCACGGGAATACTCAATTTCCTGCATAAGCATTTCCTGATTTCTGATCCTGTCCATGTAAATTCCAAGCAGCTTTGCGGTGCTGATAAGAAATTCCTGCTCTTCCTTAGTGTAGCCCTTGTCAAGAGGCCTCTCAAAGCTTATGCACGTTACGGAATTAGCATCTTCGCTTATTTTGTACTGCATAAGGTTCGCCGGTCCGAAGACGTTTGCAAGCTCGACCGGGATCTCGAAATCGAGAGTTGAAGAATTCTCGCAGAGGAAAAGCGCATCGTTTGCAAAACGCGCATAAACGCTCTCCCACTGTGCGTCCACGATTCTCTCGTAAACTCTCATGTAAGGAATGGTCTTTTCATTCCAGAAATATTTCACACGGCATATATTGCCGCGTTTATCATAATTATATGTATAGGTTCTTGTAAATCTGTAATACTTTCCAAGTTCAGCCAAAACATTGTTTATGCTCTGAGGGTCGGTCTCATCGCTTGCAAGCATTTCCATGATCCTGTCAACAAAATACTTCTCAACACGCCCATACTGGGACTGCTTCTGCTCGTTGATAATCTTTCTTGCCTGAGTCTGCTCCTTCTCCTCAGTCTTCTTAACCTCGTGAGGCTTGTTTGCAAGAGTGGTCGCATAGAACTCGCACGCCTTGTTCGGAGCATTTTTAGCAGCCTGAAGAGCAATCGCCGCTTTTTTGTACAGCGTAGTGTATTCCCTTCCGTCATTAGGGAAAACAGAAATACCTATGCTTACCTTAAGCTCATGCTCTCTTTTGAACTTTATGCTGCCTGTAAGAGTGGCGATTTTCTTTGAAATCTCAACAAGCTCCTTGGCATTCGTGATCCCTCTCTTAAATACGGCAAAGGCATCGCCCTCTATTCTTGCAACGGCGTCTCCGTTTTTAAACTGGGTAGCAAGAGCCGAACCGAGCGTTTCAATTACATACTCTCCGTAAGCCTCGCCCCATTCCCTATTAATTGCCTCAAAATTGTTAACGTCGATGAGAAGAAGCGCATGCCTCTCCTTTTCAACGCTCTTAGAAAGGACTCTTCCCATCTGTGCGATAAAGGCATCATTAGTAAGAAGTCCGGTAATCTTATCAGCCTCGGATTTTTTAATTACAACGTTATCGGCATTCTTTTCCTTGTCAATGTCGAGAGTACGGCCGATGACCTTAACGATCTTTCCCTGACCGTCACGCACGGTGTAGCCTTCAAACCTTACCCAGCCGACTTTATCCGTATCGGTTACCATACGCATCTCATAGGAGAAGGTTTCATCGCCCCTGTCCATGCTGTCGACATATTTATCAAAAATCGGAATATCCTGAGAATAAATAGAATTGCTTTTCTTTATTGTGTCACGGTAGTTCAGAATTTCGCTGCTGCCGCTGCTTTCAAGACCCTTGCTCTGGGTAAGCTTTTTCTCCTTAGGGTCATACTCCCAGAGACCGCAATTTATCAGTTCTTTTATAAAATTATACTTTTCCTTCTCAAGTTCAAGCTGCTTTTCAAGCTCTGCAATTCTTGCAGGATCAAATCTTTTTGATCTTGGTTCCATAACCTATTCACCCCAATTCGTTTATTTGATTACATAACGCACACGGCATCCCTAAATCAAGCCTTGGTTTCAGCCCGTCTTACGGCGTGATATCCGCATCTGATTTCAGAATGCTGCAAATGCAGCTATAATCCTCATAACCAATACAATTATTATAGTACATTTTGACCTAAACGGTCAAATTTACTTAGTATTTTACAAAAACTTTCTGATGTAAACACAACTTTTTTACATTTTTGTAATATCTCACGTCATTTATTCAGTTAGCTGACGTATTATTTACTGAAATATTTAATAAATACGTCTGGAAACGCTATGTATGACGATTTTTCTGAATTTATAAAAGTAATTACCGATTTTATCTGGAGATATCCTGCCCCTCTGCTGCTTATGTCGCTTTTTATTTATTTTACAGTCAGGACGCATGCCGTTCAGCTTAAGGTCTTTAAAGGGATAAGAGCCAGCTTAAAACCGACAGAATCAAAAACGGAGAGCCCGGCGTCAGCACACGGCTCGTGCGTTTCTTCCTTTTCAAGTCTTGCCGCCACTCTTGCCGCCACTCTGGGAACAGGCAATATAATAGGGCTGTCTCTTGCCGTTGCGCTTGGCGGCCCCGGCGCCGTTTTCTGGTGCTGGCTCACCGGCGTACTCGGAATGGCATGCAGCTATGCGGAAAGCTTTATCTGCGTCAAGCATAAAACTCCCGGCCAAGCAGGCGGTCCGATGGACGTTCTAAAAAAAACCGGCTGCAAAAGGCTTGCTTTTATTTATGCGGCAGGAGTCATTTTATGCTCTCTTTTTACAAGCGCATCAATACAGTCGCGTGCAATTTCCGACGCGGTACATTCCTGCTTTTACACTCCTTACCTGCTTTGCGGCATAATAACCGCACTAGCGGTTTTTCTGACGGTTTCAAACGGAAGCGACGCCGTTCACAAGGTCTGCAACGGACTGGTGCCTTTTATGGCAATACTGTTTTTCACAGGCTTAACGCTTATTTTAGCGATAAATTTTAAATATGTTCCCCAAGCGATAGGTCTGATTGTAAAAAGCGCCTTCGCTCCATGCAAATGCCTGACCGGCGTGGGTTCATATGCCGCAAGCGCCGCATTAAGGCACGGCATTGCGCGAGGAATCTTTACCAACGAAGCAGGACTCGGGACCTCTGCGCTTCCTTCTACCGAAACCAATAACCCTCCTCACACCCAAGCGCTGATTGCAATGAGCGCAACCTTCTGGGACACCGTGGTTTTGTGCGGAATAACCGGAATTGCTATCGTAAGCTGCATGCTTAAGAGTCCTGCAGCTTTTTCTGACCTCCGGCCTGAGAATTACATCACTGCCGCCTTTTCTTTTGTCGGAAGCCTCGGTGCCTTTTGCCTGAATCTTTCAATCATTGTTTTTGCATTTGCAACGCTTATCGGCTGGGCGCATTTTGGAAGCATCGCATGTAATTGGATAAAAAATCCGTTAGCCGTAAAATGCTACCCTTACGTTTATTCGGCAATGTGCGTGCTCGGCGCATGCAAAAGCATCTCCTCGCTCTTTACAATAAGCGATCTTTCAAGCATAGTACTCTTGGTATGCAACTGCACGATGCTCATTAAGATGAGGCGCGAGGTCGGCAACAAATGATTGGTTCTCATATGCGTTTTTACCTTGCGCGCCTGCACGCAGAACATTTCAGACTGATTATTTTATTATCAAAGATACTGCACTGCTCCTGCAATTTTCTTCGCGCATTCGGCTCCCTCAAGCTCAGCCAGTACTGCAAGTCCGAATTCGGTTGCAACGCCCATACCCTTCGCCGTGATGATATTGCCGTCAACCACAACCTTTCTTCCGTACTGGACATCGGCTCCAAGAAGCTTATCCTCGAATCCCGGGAAGCATATCGCCCTTTTATCCTTTAACAGGCCGTTCATTCCAAGCACGCTCGGCGCAGCGCATATTGCTGCCAGCTTCTTTCCCTCATTGCGGTAAGCGAAAAGAAGCTCTCTGAGCCCACCGTGAGCCATAAGGGCGTTTGTTCCCGGCATTCCGCCCGGAAGAATAAGAACATCGCCGTCCATAAAATCAGAGTTTGAAAAGCCGATATCGCATTTAACTGTGATTTTGTGGGAGCTTGTCGCAAATTCGCTGTCCATCACGGACACCAGCTTAGTTTCAACTCCGCCTCTTCTTAAAACGTCCACGACTGCCAAAGCTTCAACCTCTTCAAATCCGTCGGCTAAAAAAACATAGGCCTTTGACATAATAACCTACCTCCGTTCATCAATTTATTTTTGACTGTATCATTTCAGCAATGGATTCATCTGTCCTTACCGACCTTACGTTACAATTAACATTTTAGCATAGAGATATATTGAAATCAATAATTCAATGTGTTATATTTTGATTAACATTTTTATTCATATGAAAGGTCTATTATCTATGAAAAATTATTTCCTGAAACTAAGCGCGGAAAAAAGCGGACAGGTAATCCACAAGGAAATCTACGGACACTTTTCGGAGCATCTCGGAAGGTGCATATATGGGGGAATTTACGTCGGTGAGGATTCTGACATTCCGAACATTAACGGCTACAGGAAGGATATTGTAGACGCACTTAAAGAAATCAATATTCCGGTTCTCCGATGGCCCGGCGGATGCTTTGCCGATGAATACCACTGGAAAAACGGAATCGGCCCTAAGGAAAGCAGAGTAAAAATGGTAAACACCAACTGGGGAGGTGTTACCGAGGACAATTCCTTCGGCACGCATGAATTTATGAACCTTTGCGAGCTTCTTGGCTGCGAACCGTACATAGCCGGCAATCTTGGCAGCGGTACTGTCAGAGAGCTTTCGGAATGGATAGAGTACATGACCTTTTCAGGCATATCCCCGATGGCCGATTTAAGAAGAAAAAACGGCCGCGAAAATCCGTGGAAGCTTAAATATCTGGGCATCGGCAATGAAAGCTGGGGGTGCGGCGGCTCCATGAGTCCCGAATATTACTCGGACCTTTATAAGCATTATCAGACTTTTTGCAAAAATTTTGACGGCAACAGTCTCTATAAGGTTGCCTGCGGCCCAAATGCAGACGACTTTAACTGGACAAGAGTCCTGATGAGCCGCATCAACAGGTATAACGCCAATGCAATAAGCCTTCATTATTACACTGTGCCTACAGGCGACTGGAACAGAAAGGGTTCTGCAACGGAATTTGACGAGGCTGAATATTACAGCACGATTCAGAAGACAATGTACATGAAGGAGCTTCTCGAGAAGCATACTGAAATCATGGATTCGCTTGACCCTGATAATAACATCGGGCTTATAGTGGACGAATGGGGTACATGGTACGATGTCGAGCCCGGCACGAACCCCGGATTTTTATATCAGCAGAACACGATGAGGGACGCCGTCGTTGCCGCTGTAAACCTTAACCTCTTTAATAACAACTGCCGGCGAGTGGTTATGGCTAATATTGCGCAGACTGTCAACGTTCTTCAGTCTGTTTTGCTTACAGAGGGCAATAAGACAGTCAAAACTCCTACCTTCTATGTTTTCAAGATGTTTAAAAACCATCAGGAAGGCATGCTGCTGGAAAGCGAGCTTGAAAACACCGATATTACGGAGGAAAATATAACGATTCCTCAGGTTTCCGCAAGCGCATCTGAAAAGGACGGAATAATCACGCTTACCCTTTCCAATGCGTCTCTCAGCGACGGAGCCACTCTCACCGTTGACGCCGGAAGATGCGTTGAAGCCATCTCAGGAAGAATCCTCAGCGGTTCGATGAATACCTTTAACAGCTTTGACGAGCCTGATAATATTTTTGACACGGAATTTAATGATTTCAAAAAGATGTCAAATGTTATCAACCTGACGCTTCCTGCTTTAAGCATCGTTTCTCTTGAAATAAAAGTAAAGTGAGGATTAGGTAAGGTATATGAAGGAGGACTGCCCTGTCTGTCCAAAAAAAATAAAATATTCAGAAGAAGCATTCAGGCATGATCTGTCAAAATATATCTCTGTCGTAAGACCGGAGGATCGAGCTGACGAGGCGGAATATAACAGGCGGCTCAGGCAGTGCGCTTCCTGCAAGTACTTCAGCAACGGACTTTGCAGTCAATGCGGCTGCTTTACTGAAATACGCTGCGTACTCAAGCGCTCCCGCTGCCCTGCGCCGAAGCCTCTTTGGTAAAGCGCTGCCGTGCCGGCCTCTGCAAACGACCTTGACTCTGCCGATAAATTTAAGGGAAAAGGCTGAAAATAAATAAAAAGCAAAAAAGATAAAGAAAGTCGAGGAAAAAAATGTTAGTCAATGTAGTTCTTTTAATCGTTGGATTTATACTTCTTATCAAAGGAGCAGATTTCTTTGTGGACGGTGCTTCTTCCGTCTCTAAGAAATGCAGCATACCGCCTGTAATCATCGGCCTCACCGTCGTTGCAATGGGTACGAGCTGTCCTGAAGCCGCCGTAAGCATACAGGCGGCATTAAACCAAAATAACGCAATCGCAATAAGCAATGTCGCCGGTTCCAACATATTCAACATACTGGTTGTAATCGGCGCCTGCGCGCTGTTCAACAAGGTGCTTGTGCAGAAGGATATAATCAGACGGGACTACCCGATCTGCATAATTCTGTCCGCATTGGTTTTGTTTTTCCTTCGCGATTACACCGTGTCAAGAGCTGAGGGTCTTATACTTCTTTCCTGCTTTTTTGCCTATGTGATTTTAATGGTAGTTTCCGCCCTCAAAAATCACGCAAAAGTTGAAGACGACATAAAAGAATATTCAATTCCTGTAAGCCTTATCTTTATCATTGGCGGTGTCGCTGCCATTATATTCGGCGGAGACCTTGTCGTTGATTACGCATCGGCAATCGCTAAGAGCCTCGGCATGTCCGAAACTCTTGTAGGCTTAACAATAGTTGCTCTCGGCACTTCGCTTCCCGAGCTTGTAACTTCAGTCACTGCAATAAAAAAAGGCGTTGTCGACCTTGCAGTCGGCAACGTTGTGGGTTCAAATATTTTTAATATCGTAATGGTTCTTGGCGCTTCCGCTGCTATCAGTCCGATAATAGGTCTTACCCGTGAAGCATTTATCGACTTTATCGTAGTAGTTGCTGTAAGCGCCGGCTCATATCTGCTGTGCTTAAAATCCCACACCTTCAACAAATCCAAGGGAATTGCACTGATTCTCTGCTACGCTGCTTACACGGCATATATTATTTGCAGAAACTACGGAATACTTTAAAAACACGGGACTGCAGCGTTTAATCCGGTGAAGCTCAGTCTTCCTTATCGCCCTCCTGTGTTTCACCGTCCTGCAGTCCGACCATTTTTTCATATTTTTCAATCACGACCATGCCCCTGTAACCCCATGTCATTAAAAAAAACTCAGGGCCAAACAAAATCAAAATCATGCACAAAAACTTGAATATGAACGGCACGCCTTGATAGTATGCGACCAGCATTGTAAAAAAAACATAGCTGAATACTATCAGGCCAAGCTGTAATATCGTAAAAACAGTCCGAAGCGGAAAACGCAGTGCAAACATCATTGAATTAATCATTGTCAGCCAAGTCTTATTTTCATACCTTGTTATCAGCGGAAAAGCATAGAGAAAGCATAGGACAAACAGTATAACGCTCAAAAACACAACTACGATATGAAGCGTTTTGACCGCATAAAGCGCCATCAGATACTGATAATTCATATACAGCATAAAAAGGAGCAGCGCAAAGACAATCCAAAGCTTCGTTCCGTCCTTAAAATTTCTTTTAAAGCCATGCCAGAAATTTTTCAGAATGTAAGTTTCTTCTTTTCTGATTATTCTGATATTAACCTCTATTGCCGCTGCCGTAGATGCCCCCACCGTTATGATAGGTATACAAAAAACAAGCCAGAGCAGTCCCAAAATAAACATATCCGCAACCAGCCACATAAATCTGTATAACGGTCCGTCTGTTTTAAACATTCTTTATCCTCCCAAGCATAGCAAAGACCGGCACGTTTTAGCTTAGCACGGTTAATCCCGCCTGAACTGACAGCAGTCCCAGCCGAAAATCAGTCTTATGCGCCAATAAAAACATTCATCCGTACTAAAAGAAGCCGGACAGCTCCGGCTTCTTTAATTTCAATGTAAAATATGCGTACTACTGCTGTAGATCATTCAGCCGTTTCACCTTCTGCCGGAGCATCTCCAGCAGGCGCCGACGTAGAGGCGAAGTTTACTGAAACAGGTTTGTTAACTGTGTGTTCCTTTCCGTCATTATCCGTCACCTTGATATTAAGCGTAACGGACTTTTCAGAAAGATCCTTTGTATTAACGTAGTAAGAAGTCACGCAATCGCTCACAAGCTCAGCCTTATCGACTGCGGTCTTTGCTTTTGCAGCTTCTGAAATTTTTTCGTTGTTGCTTAAGCCTGACTTGCTGTAGGTTCCCGTCATCTTATACAACGAATACTTATCCTTAAAGAAAACAACGTAGTCGTTTTCATTTGCTATGCTGAGCCTTGAACCTGAAATCTTAAAGTCCATTCCGACGGTCGAAGCCTGCAATGCAGCGGTAACCTCTTTCTCAACATTTGCCGCCTGCTCCGAGCCTGACATTCCGGAAACCTTATTTTTCTTGAACAGAAGGCTTGAAACAATAAACGAAGCGGCTATCAAAACAACGCACAGTACGGCTGCAATGATTATTGCCGTCTTATTTATATCGCTCTTAGAATCTTTATCCTCCGTCTTGTAATCAGAGACCGCTTCCTTTGACGCGCCGTCGCCCTTCTTAGAAGGCTTCTTGCTGTCAGCCTTTTTGACGTCCGCCTTACTTACTTTCTTATCCGCCTTCTTGGAGCTCTCATCAGTTTTTTTCTTAGGAGACTTCTTTGCGGCTTCCTTCGCCTGTTCGGCGGCTTTTTTTGCAGCCTCCTCCTCTGCCGCCTTCCTTGCCACCTCTTCCTCAGCAGCTTTTTTTGCAGCCTCCTCAGCGGCCTTCTTTGCTTCTTCCGCAGCCTTTCTTGCGGCCGCCTCTTCAGAAGCCTTCCTTGCAGCTTCCTCTGCTATTCTTTTTTTCGTTTCTTCTTCGGCTTTTCTTGCCGCCTCTGCTTCCGCCGCCGCCTTTTCAGCCAGAAGTCTTGCCTCCTCTGCCGCCTTCCTTGCCGCTTCAAGAGCAGCTTTTCTCGCAGCTTCGTCCGCAGCTTTCTTAGCAGCTGCTTCTTCAGCCGCTTTTTCTGCCGCCTTTCTTGCTTCTTCCTCGGCGGCTAACTTTGCTGCATCGTCAGCAGCGGCTTTTTTTGCAGCTTCAAAGCCTGCCCAGAAATCATCCTTAGGCACGCCTGAAGACGAACCGGAAGATTCAGACGTTTTCTCAGTTGAAGCTGATTTTGAATCTACAGACGATTCGGCGCTTTTTTCTTCATTTAAATCAGCATAAAAATCATCATTCCGTTCCATAGTTCCCTCCATGTAACGCGATTTATACCACCCCTAGGTAATATACGTACTTTATTAGTTTGATTTTATCCTTTGTTTATAGATATGTCAAGGCAAATAATAAAAAAACGCCATAAACAGACATAAAAAATACGCTTCCTAAGCATGAAACAAGCCGGAAAATTTTTCGTCTTATCCGGCTTATTCCATCTCTGCCGCATTTAATCGGCTTTACTTAAGCTTTGTTTTTCACTACCCTGACCTTTTTGTTATTTACCTTGCTCAAACAATCCAGAACCTCAAGACTGCCGTCCTCATTTGCCCTTCTAAAGCCTAAAAAGCTTTTCATGCTTCTGCTGTTTCCCGTGCTCTTGATGATCAGACCGAAATTAGTAAGATACTCTATCTCGTCTCCGTAAATAACGCCGCTTTGTATAAATGCCATGTAAACTGATTTTTCAAAATTAAGATAGTCCGGGCGGTGCTTTATGTCCTCATCTCCCTCCTTCAATTCCTTGGCAATCCCATACACATTGATAGTCATTCCGGCAGAATTTTTCCTTGGAAGCTTTTTCAGACATGAAATAAAAAAATCAAAGTTTTGTTCCTCAGCCGTTTTCCCTCTTTTCTCTTCCCGCATTTTTTCGCTGCCTTCCTTGCCGTTCACCTGAGAATTTTCATCTGAGCTTTCACATCGGTTCTCTCCAAAATCCACAAGCTGCGTTTCTGACAAACAGCCGCCGTCAAGATAAAACGGATCCGAAGCCAATCCCTGAAAGCCGTTATAGTCCTCTTCTTCGTATAATCCTTTGAAGCTTCTCACAATATCCGAATCCTCGCCGCGAAGTTCAACGTCCTTTTTCAGTTTATACAGCATCTCCATGAAGCTTTGTTCAAGGGCACATTCATCATAAACCTGTGAAGCGCAGTCCGAACCGCTGTTTTTTTCCAGCTTATGCCGACATTTCCAGACAGGATACGCAAACCTGTACCTGACGATTTTTTCTCCGCCGTCCTCAGGATTATCCAATGTCATTGTTTCGGTACAGGTATACGTCATTCTAACCATTTTACCGCCGCATTCATATCCTTCTCTTTCGGCTCCGCAGGACAGATTGGAAAACGGCGAGCGTACCGGACCGCGCTTTTTGGGAATCGGGTACGACATCATATTGCATTTTACCTCAAGCAAAAGGCTCAGCTCATTGGACTTGCAGCCCCACTCCAAAAGCATCGCCTGAGTTTTATTCCATGTGTGCCTGTCGATTATAGCCTGATGATGGTTTTTGACATAATACCGGGGAGCTTCTCCCGTATTCGCAACAGACTGGTGAGTAAGAAAATTTTTGGTTATTGTTTTCTGCATTTCCAAATCGCCCACAAACTTTTCATTTCTAAGAATTCCGTAAATGGTATCAGCACGCCATGCCTTATTGTTGACGGTTTTCATTCCGGTTGAATTAAGCTTTCTTGCAATGCTCCTTGCAGATTCGCCGCTCAAGAACTCGCTGAAAATGTATCTAACAATACGTGCCTGTTCCTGATTTATCACCCATTCTCCGTTTTCTCCCTTGTCGTAGCCAAGCATACGGTTAAGATTGATCTGAGGCTTCCCTGCCTGAAAATTTTTCTGGAATGTCCAACGGATATTGTCTGAAATGGAACGGCTTTCCTCTTGAGCAAGAGCAGACAAAATGGTGAGGAACAGCTCTCCGGACGCCTGAAGAGTGTCTATGTTTTCCTTTTCAAACCATATTCCCACCGGAGGATTTTTTTGCTGAAGCTGTCTGACGCAATTCAGCGTGTCAACGGTGTTTCTTGCAAATCTCGAAATTGATTTCGTGACGATATAATCCAGTCTTCCTGCCATCGCGTCATCAATCATTCTGTTAAACTCCATACGGTGGACACGGCTGGTTCCGGAAATTGCCTCATCCGCATATATTCCGGCAAATTTCCAGCTCTGCTTACTGCAAATCAGTTTCTCATAGTACTCCTTCTGCTTCGTATAACTTGTCTGCTGGCTTTCATCTCCTGTCGATACCCTGCAATATGCGGCTACGCGTATATTTTTCTGCTGACGGAATCTCGTACCGCTATGCATTGAACGCTTGGTTGCAGGAATAATCGAAACAACAGGAACAGTTGCTGTAATCCCTTTTTTTTCATTCATAACCCCTTCTCCTTAGTGATATACAGTAGTAGTTTTTTAAGTCCCTCTCCAAGGACATAGTCTCTCTTTACTTTATTTAAGTTAAGGAGTGCGAACATTATACTATGTCATAAAAAAATCTGTCAAGACAGCTTTTATCGTATAATAAATAAACAATAATGATTTTAGAAATTTTTTTTATTATAAAGGCAAGGAAAGCGCCGGACAAATTCAGAATTTGACCGACGCCTCCATTATTCAAGCTTAAAATGTTTTCAAAGCGTGCTTTTAACGTACAGCATGCTGTTTCATAAATCTTAAAGCTTAGCCCTGTTTTACCTTCTCAAAGCCCTGCTCAAGGTCTTCAATAATATCATCGATATGCTCTGTGCCAATTGAAAGCCTTATCGTGTTCGGCTTGATTCCTCCGGCAAGAAGTTCTTCCTCAGTCATCTGTGAATGAGTAGTAGACGCCGGGTGAATAACAAGCGACTTCACATCTGCCACGTTTGCAAGCAGTGAGAAAAGCTCAAGGCTCTCTGTAAACTTCTTTGCAGCACCGGCGCCGCCTTTGATTTCAAATGTGAAGATTGAGCCTGCTCCGTCAGGAAAATATCTGCCGTAAAGCTCCTTCTGCTTTCCGTCCGAAAGAGAAGGATGATTAACCTTTTCCACCATCGGGTGATTTTTCAGATAGTCCACTACCCTTAAAGCATTCTCCACATGTCTTTCAACTCTGAGAGAAAGAGTTTCAAGTCCCTGTAAAAGCAGGAACGAGTTAAACGGAGAAATAGTTGCTCCCTGATCTCTCATAATAGTAGTACGAAGCTTAAGAATATACGCCATATTTCCGCAGGCCTCCGTGAATACGATTCCGTGGTAAGACGGATTAGGCTTGGAAAGTCCCGGAAACTTGTCGTTCTGCGTCCAGTCAAACCTTCCGGAATCAACTACGACGCCGCCCATAACCGTACCGTGACCTCCAATGAACTTTGTTGCAGAGTGTACGACGATATCTGCTCCGTGCTCAATAGGCCTAAGAAGATAAGGAGTAGCAAAGGTATTGTCCACAATAAGCGGAATTCCGTGTCTGTGCGCGATTTTCGCAACCGCTTCAATATCCATGACGTCCGAATTGGGATTTCCGAGAGTCTCTGCATAAAGAAGCTTTGTTTCCGGCTTTATTGCCTTTTCAAAATTTTCAGGATCCGAAGGGTCGACAAACGTTGTTGAAAGCCCCTGTTCAACAAGAGTATTGGCAAAAAGGTTGTATGTTCCTCCGTAAAGGTTTGCGGAAGAAACAATATGATCTCCCGCTATTGCGATATTCTGTATTGCATATGTTACCGCCGCAGAACCGGAAGCCGTGGCAAGAGCTCCCACGCCTCCTTCAAGGGCTGCAATCCTCTTTTCAAATACGTCAGAGGTAGGATTCATTAATCTTGTATATATATTTCCCTCCTCTGTCAGCGCAAAACGGCCTGCTGCCTGCGCAGAATCCCTAAACACATAAGATGTGGTCGCATAAATCGGCACCGCTCTTGCATCTGTAGCAGGGTCCGGATTTTCCTGACCCACATGAACCTGCATTGTTTCAAATCTGTAATTCTTTTCGCTCATTACATCTTCCTTTCTTAATCTGTTAATATTAATTTCTAATTAAAAGGACCCACAGATTACTCTGTGAGCCTCAATCCAATCTTATTAAAATATTAAGTCTTTCAGAGATCAATTAACCGCTTTACAAACTGTTTTATTTTAATCAGTCGTCAATATTGTTGAGAAAAGTATCCTCTGAGAATTCGTACTCATCGTCAGCGTCCTCATCGTCTTCCTCGTCGACCTCATCGTCAGCGTCAGCGTCCTCATCATCGTACCTTGAGGTATCTTCCTCGCCTCCGCCGTACTCATTGGTAAGGTAGTTAGGGTCAATCTGATTGTAGATCTCCATTCTGTTGGCAGCAACCGACTCGTAGCTTTCCCTGAGAGTATTGATAAGGTTTTCCGTTCTTTCTCTTGTCGACTCGTAAGCCTTAAGGAGAATTTCTTCCATATCGTACATTATGTTGTTGGCATAATTGAGCGCGCCGGAAGTAAGCTGGTCAGCCTCCGCCTTTGCCTTTGCAACCATTTCGTCGGCGTCCTGTCCTGCCGCCGCAACCATCTCGTTAACTCTTGCATATGCCTGCTGCATGATTTCGTGCTCGCCCACAAGCTGCTTTGCCTTTGCCTTTGCTTCCTCAATGATTTTTTCCGCCTTGTCGTTAGCGTCGGCAATAATAGCATCACGGTTAGCGATTATTTTTTGGTATCTCTTAATCTCATCAGGAGTCCTCTCCTTGAGTTCATCGAGCAGGTCATAAAGCTCGTCCTTGTTAAGAGTTATTTTGTTAGGGGCAAAGGTGTTTGGCTTGCAGCCCTCAACATATTCATAAATCTCATCAATCAACTGCTCAATTTTGTTCGCTGCCATAGTTCTTCTCTCCTTATACTATTGGTTAAATTTATCATACACTGCGCTTACCACATTATGCGGAACAAACGATGATATGTCGCCGTGGTATTTCGCAATTTCCTTTACAATGCTTGAACTGAGATATGAGTATTCAACGCTGGTCGTAAAGAAAATAGTATCTAACGAGTTGTTTACCTTGTGGTTCATCTGCGCTATCTGCAGCTCGTACTCAAAGTCGGTTACCGCTCGGAGACCCCTTACAAGAATTCTCGCACCGTGCCGTTTAGCAAAATCCACAGTAAGACCGTGAAAGGATTCTGCCTTTACATTCGGGATATCCTTCACCGCATCTCGAATGAGGCTTACCCTTTCTTCCGCCGTAAACAGAGGATT
>CANRAZ010000042.1 GCA_947628705.1 uncultured Lachnospiraceae bacterium
CGTAAGAAGTGGGCAAGGGAATTTGACATTTCGTCAAGCTGTTTGTAAGTGAAGGAATCCTCTCCGAAAATAAGAGCTGTTTTATCCGGCGCTTCGGCTGCAATTTTAGCGAAAAGCTCATGGACGCACTTGTCCTTTGGATATTCAGTATAAGTATTGTTAAATCCGTATATTATTTGTTTATATTCGGTCTTTGGAACAATGTTTATGTCTTGGACTTTTAATGAGGCATTCTTCAAAATTTGTTCTAAAATATAAAATAGCCTGTTATATAGGAATTCTATTTCATAAGGTGAGAAAACATCTGTCTGATAGTCCATGTTGATTGTAAAACATCCACTGTTGTCTCTATCATCTATATGAAATTCTAGAGGTATTTCGCTGAAACCGGTGTGCAGCCATTTAGTTGAATAATTTATATCAGTGTCACTTGCAATAACAGCGTTTTGAAAACTCACCACAACATTGAACAGATTTTCATGTGAGTTGTACTTTTCTCGTAATATCGTCAGTATTTCTGAATATGGAAATTTCTGGTGCCTAAAAAGTTCACGATGGCTGTCTGAAATTTTTTCACAAAGTAAAAGTATGGTATCATCGCTAGAAACGGATACCCCCAGTGGCATTGTTGATACAAACATTCCTGCAGTCTTTTTCTCTCGTATGGCAGTTCTGTTTAAAACAGGGATACCGATTATTATCTCTTCTGATTTTTCATTGATTTTATAAAGATATGAAAAGATAATTGCTTCAAAAATTACAGCAATTGAAATGTTATTATTGAAGCACCAAGTTTTTATCTTATTCGAAATGTCTCTCGGTATTGTCTTAGTAAAACGGTTGGATATTATTGTTGTACTTTTATTAAAAAAAGGCTTAATTTTTTTTAGAAGCGGCTGTTTTGTAAAACGAGAGTACCAGTATTCTCTATCTTTATCATAACGTGTGGAGGTGAAGTACTGCTTCTCCGATTTTATGTAATCGACATATGTATATTTTTCTGAACTAATTGTTTCACCGTTTAACAGTAAATTATAATTTTTTATTATGTCTTTGCAAAAAATGCTTGCAGTCCAAGCGTCAGCAACAATGTGATTAAAATAAAAAAATATGCCGCTTTGATTTGGGGTAAGAAATATACAGAAACGATACATCACAGAATTTGTCATTTCTATTGTTTTGTTATTGGTATTTTGGAAATGATCTTTGGCTTCATCTATATCGTCAAATTGTATTACAGGAATTTCAAAATATTTGTACTCAGATACATATTGGTATACATCGTTTCCTTTCTCTGCTAGTTGTAATCGAATACCTTCCTGATTTTCGACAAATTTATTTACCGATTTTTCAAGTATTTTCGAGTTCTTTCGGTCATCAAATATGAGCAATCCGTTAATAGCAGAAATGCTGCTTTCAGAATAATATTTTTGTAAATTCCAAATATTTTTTTGAGGTGAAGATAGTGGATACATTTTAGCTCCTTCTGAGGTGATTTTCATATAACTAAAACAGGTCAATTATATGTTTCGCAAAGTTAATCCCTTTGCGGATTTTTCGCCCAAAAAAAGGGTACAAAGGGCGTTTTAGGGCTTGTAATACAAGATTTTTGACGAGATTAAGCTAGGCAGCAAAACTATCCGAAAAGATTTTCATGCAAGATTTCTTGTGTTCAATTGAAGAATGGACATAACGGTTTAAAGTGACCTGCACTGAACTATGTCCTAATATTTCAGACAGTGTTTTTACGTCAATACCTAATTCAATGCAGCTTGTGGCAAATGAATGACGAAGTGAATGAAAACTTACGTTTGGAATATTAAGTTTTTTAAGCAGATTTTTGAATCTATATTGCATTGTGCGTGGTTCAGTAATATTGTTACTGCCAGATAGAAAATAAAAATTATCCTCCGATTTAATATTCTTCATAATTGGCACAATAAAGTCGGGTAAAGGTATTTCACGCCTTGAACTTGCACTTTTCGGAGAAGAAATGATAAGTTTTGTTCCTTTCTCATCTGTACTTATTCGCTGTACAGTTTGTTTGACGGTTAAAAAATTTTTTTCAAGGTCGATATCCTCCCATTTTAAAGCACAAAGCTCACCAATGCGTATACCAGTTGTAGCAGCCAAAAGTATACCTATATTTGAAACGGTAGGATTATCAAGGATTCCGCGTTTTAAGATATCCCGCTCATAAATTGTCAGCAGACGGCATTCTGAGCAGTCTTTTGATTTAGGCAATGTGACGCTCTCTATCCTGTTTGCAAAACCGTAACGTTTTTGAGCAAAATTGGCAATGGATTTGATGATAACCACCATATCAGAAACATACTTTTCAGACAGATGTTCCTTAATTTTTTCTGTAATGAAGTTATTTACGATATCCGCCGTTAGATTGTCGAATTTTAAGCCTGCAAAATAGGGCAAAATGTGTTTGGTTAGTTTCATTTTATAGTTGGATAGGGTAGAAATTTTAACGGTATTCTGTACATTAGCAAGCCAGTTGTCGGATATTTGCCCAAATGTGTATGAACATTGCATTGAATAACTGCTGTGGGTTTCAAATTTTTTTTCTTCAAGAAGTCTTTTGACAGCAGAGTAGCTTTTTCCATAAACAGAAGAATACCGAGCTTTACCATTTGCGGTATATCCGTTTCTATATCGTCCTTCCCAACGACCGTCTTTACGTTTGTATATGTTTGTACTTTTTTTTGCCATAATTATACCTCTTTTCTGACGTTATTTTTGACGGGAATAAAAACCCAAAACAATTTTTTTATGTGAATTATATCGAAAAACTTAAATTTTAGCATTATCTAATACTTAAATAACGTTTAAAATACTTGACATTATTGCGATTTTATGGTTTATTTAACGACAACAGCAGTTTAAAGTCAAATAATAGTATTTCGCAAAGGGATTAACTTTGCGAAAAAATTAAAAGCCGGTGGTATATTTTGGCAATACCGCCGGCTTTTTAGTTATCATATCAATTTTAGCCCGGTCGGATTAAAAATTCCTGAATTTCCCTCTTGAAAAATTTATTTAACAGTTGTATAATGAGCTAAATTTAACACTTGTTAAATAAAAATGAAAGGAATGCTTAAGAATGGAAAAAGAGTACAAACGTCTGCCTGATGCAGAAATGGATATTATGAATTTTATCTGGGAGAGCGGAAGGGCGGTAAGCTCTGTAGAGATACAGGAAGGGCTCAGGGGAAAGCATGAATGGAGTCTTGCCGTTATATTGAATCTGCTTGCAAGGCTTATCGACCGAGGCTTTGTTGCCGCCGAAAAATCAGGTAAATATAAGCTTTATTCGTCCGTTGTAGCACAGGACGATTATCTTCAGCAGGAAAGCAAATCAATTGTCGACCGAATTTTCGGAGGCTCGGTTTCAAAGCTTATCTGCTCACTGTATAACGGCAGAAATCTTTCAAGCGACGACATAGCCTCTCTGAAGGCTTTTATCGATGAAAAGGCTTCAGAGCAGGATGATTAACAAACGGAAGGAGAACTTATGGGCGGTGTAGTTTTTTCGGTTACTTTGTCCGTGTCTGTCGCCGCGGCGTTTATGCTTTTTCTTAAGGGTGCGATTGTCAGGCGCTACGGTTTTAAGATGATAAATATCCTGACGCTGATAATGGCAGTCAGGCTTATCATTCCTTATAGCATTCAGGTTCCGGGCATACCCGTGCTAAGAATAGCGATACCGTGGTACGTGCCTGTAATATGGGCGGCAGGCGCTGTTATATGTCTGATCGTTAATTTAGGGAAATACATATATCTGGCAAAAAATATTTCAAAGAGCTGTAAGCCTGTCGACGACGTGAATATACTTGCACAGTATGATGCGTTAAAGCAAAAAATGTTTATTGATAAGGAAATACCGCTTCTTATTTCAACAAGGGCAGGTTCGCCGATGCTGTTTGGTTTTTTCAGACCCTGCATTGTTCTTACGGTTCACGGCTTTTCCGAAGGTGAAATGGAAATGGTGCTGAGGCATGAGCTTACGCACTACAGGAACAGGGACTCTTTAAAGAAGCTTTTCTTCTCATTCGTGGCGGCGGTTCAATGGTTTAATCCTTTTGTATGGCTGATTATGAGAGAATACTGCTGCAGTCTGGAATGTATGTGCGATGAGGCAGTCACGAAAGAAGCCGACGCTAAATGTAAGAAGGAATATTGCTATATGCTGCTGAAAACAGGCGGGCAAAGCCGCAGCCTTATAGCGCCGGCGGCATATTTCAGTGCGAAGGAGATGTTGAAAATGCGTATCGACAGCGTTTTTGAAGGGAAAAAGAAAAAAATGAGCGGGACGCTGGTAACTCTGTTTACCGTATGTCTGGCAATACTGTCGGGATTTTTGTGCGCGTGCACGGTTGAAACTCCCGACGATGTTAAGGAAGATATGTCACATGTTGAGTCAGGGGTAGAAAACGAAAAAGAAGCCGGCGGACAAGGGACGGAGGAGGCCGGTCCTGTCTCCGTTTCGAAGGCTGTTTCCGAGGCGGAGCAGACGATTGAGGAGTGGAGCAGAAAGGACGGTATTTTTAAATTCGACAATTGTAATGTAATAGTTCCGCAGGTAAGCGAGTTCCCGGTATACGAATGCGAGATAAACGCAGGCATTGATACTCCCGAAAAGAAATATGAGCAGTTTAAAGAAATGGAAAAGGAGCTTTTTGGAGAAGGCTATTTTGACGAACAGGATTTCATAATCGTTCCTGCCGACCAGAGCGAGGCAGGAGAGGACGTCTTTAGGGTAGAGCTTACGCTTGAAGAATATCTTTCGGGGAAAGACCCAAGAGCCGTTCTGCTCAACAGCAAAGACGGTTCTTCAATTGAAAATTTTTATTCACGGGTATCGTACTATACCAAATATCTTTCCGAGCTTAATGTGGCTGCGGACGGGAAGTATGTTTTTGATGATGCTTACTTTGTGAAAAGGTATGAATGCCTTAACGCGCAGGAAAGCGAGCTTACGGACGAATACGAGCTGTTTGGCGGTACGGCTACGGTGGCAGAAGCTGTCGCCTGTGCCGAAGAGGCAATGGATAAATACAAATATACCGTAGATGAAAATATAAATTACAAAACCTCGGCTGTCGACGTTTATGACAAAGGCGACGGCACGTATGCGTTTGAAATTTTTATGCAGGCATACTACGGAGACATTCCGTTTGTCTCAATGGCAAAAAATTATGATAACGATACCGATGAGATTAACTTAAGAACCGGCTATCTGGATTCCTTATGCGAGCTTACAATGGTAAGATGCGGAGAGGTTGACAGGCTTGTTTCTTCATATTCAAACACGGCTCTTGTTCCTTCCGGAAGCAAGACTGAAAAAATCCTTTCCGTCAATCAGGTTCTTGAGCTTCTGAAAGATAAGTTTTCAAACTCCATTGTTTATGATATAGAGGAGTTTAAGCTTGGCTATGACGTATATCCTACAAAGGATAATACCGACGGACAGGAGATGGATGACATGAGGACGGTGCTTCTGTACGATGTGACGATGAAAACAATCAATTCCGAGATCCATGTTTCGATTGATGCGGTTACGGGAAAAATGAATATTTTAAAAAATAACATTGGGAGCCTGTAAGCTATGAAAACAGTTAATGCCATATGCTCTGAACTGAAAAAAATTGTCATTAATCCGTATTTTCTTGCAGGAGTGCTTGCTTTTACGATGATGTGCTTTGGCTCTTCGGGATATTATGATGCGGCAGGTTCAAAGGAATACAGTATTTTTGAAATGATGACGATGCTCGGAACCGATAAAGCTGCTTTGTATGAGTTTTCGGCGCAGTATGTCTGCACGAGAGGCTTTGGAAGCTGGCTTGTCATGTTTCTTGGAATTATAGTGTCATTTCCGTTTGTAAAGCTTCTGTGCGATGAAAGGCGTTGCAATGAAAAACGTTATCTTATCAGCAGGACGGGAGTTTTTCGGTACTGTCTTTCTAAATTTACAGGCGCAGTTGTCAGCGCGGCGCTTATCTGCGCTTTGGGGTATCTCCTGTTTTCGGGAGCGGTTTACATCATATTTCCCAAGGCGGAGGCCGGAACGGTTGCGTTAAGCCTGCCATACTGGAAATGCTTCCTTGAAGCGGTGCTGACGGGAATGTGCGTATCAGTGCTTCCTTTTCTGATATGCGCCGTAACAGCCAATAAGTATTTCTGTATCTGCATTCCTTTCCTGATGCAGTATATGTACAATACAGCCATAGGAAAATTTACGCTCGATGCTAAATACGGCGGCTCAGACATAAAAACCGTTATTTTGCAGTCGCTCAGTCCCGATAATATCAGTTCGATCCTGTACGATGTGAAAAAATGCTGCTATACGCTGGCTTTTTATGCAGCGTTTGCGGTTATCGCACTGCTTCTGTTCAGCTTTGCGCAAAGGAGGTACACAGACATTGGGCAGTAAAATATCTTTGAGAAAGATTTGGTCGGTTGCATATACCGAATGGCTGAAATGGGTATGCAATCCCAGAATGATAATAATTCCCGTGCTTACGGTTTTTATTTATTCCTATGCGGTTTTGCCGCTTCTTGAGCGCTCTGAAAAAATGGGAGCTCCGCTGAATATCCTCGAACCGCTTATAGCTGTGGGAAATTCCGGAATGCTTGCATTGGTAATTCCAATTGTATTTCTCACGCTTATGAGCGATTTTCCGCGCACTGACGGGGTTTCCGTGTTTATGCTTTCCCGGACCGGACGCATTAACTGGATGCTTGGACAGATGCTTTTCGGAGCTATGGGCGCAGCCACCTTTCTTGGAGCAATTTACGTGATGTGCACGGCGTTTCTTGCAGGAAAGGCATATATTGCAAACGGATGGAGCATGGTCGTAAAGCGTTATAATATCTTATATCCCGAAGATGCCAATTCCTTTGCTTCGGAGCTTTTGCCTGAAAATCTATACAATCATATGACGCCTTTTTCGGCGGTCGTACAGACATATCTGCTCCTTTTTTTCTATTTGTTTACGCTTATTACCGTTATGCTCTTTTTCCGCCAGAGAAAGCATAAGGTTGCAGGCTTTCTTGCGGTAAGCGGAATAATAGGCTTCGGCGTGCTGTTTACAGCCGTAAAGTCGCCGGCAATGTGGGGATTTCCTATGGCGAATACGATAATATGGCTTCACTACACCGACATACTGAGAAAAGAAATTTTTCCTGTTTCGTACTCGTACATATATTTTGCTGTGATAATTGCGATGCTTTTTGCGGCTAACGTACTTGCTGCGAGAAAAATTAATATTGATACCATAGAAGAGACGGAGGCATAGACTGCATGGTAAACGTTGAAAATGTATCTCTTACGGTTAAGGGAAATGAAATACTTAGGAATATCTCGTGCTGCTTTGAAAAAGGAAAAATCCACGGACTTATCGGACGGAACGGAAGCGGCAAAACTATGCTTCTTAAATGTATATGCGGCTTTGTACGCCCGACAAAGGGAACAATCACCGTTGACGGAAAGTCAATAGGCAAGGACTGCGACTTTCCCGACAGCATGGGGCTCATTATTGAAACGCCCGGCTTTATTCCGTATTACTCCGGCTTCCACAATCTTAAGCTGCTTGCGCGGCTGAACAGGAAAATTGATAATGACGGGATAAAAAACGTTATGCGGCAGGTGGGGCTGAATCCGAACCTTAAGCTGAGCGTAAAAAAGTATTCTCTCGGAATGCGTCAGCGCCTTGGCCTTGCGCAGGCAATTATGGAAAATCCGGATTTGCTTGTGCTTGATGAGCCAATGAACGGGCTGGACAAGGATGGCGTTGAGGATATGCGTTCATATCTTCTTGAGCTGAAAAAACAGGGTAAAACGATACTTATTGCTTCTCATAATTCTTGGGACATAGAGATTCTCTGCGATACGGTATGCGAAATGGATAAGGGCGTTCTGACTATGGCAGCCCGCGGAGCAAAAAATTTTTCCCTGAATATGTGAGATGGAGAAATTTTAAATTTCCTGAGGAAAAGGAAAAAGTTACGGAAAATCTGAAAGCTGCCGCCGCAACTAAGTGGGTACAAAAGAACAATATCCGCAGCCGAGCCTATTTTGTTTCCTCAATTTATGCGGCTGCGTGTTTATCGTATTATATCCACAGCGTTCCTTCTGCAAGGTCATTTGCCGTAAACGGAATAAAGTAAAACGGAATAGTGAGCAGTTTCTGCTCAGGATTATAGCCATAGTTGTTTTTAGAAACCTTAATAGCATATTCAAACCTATTATGGTTTGAGAATTTTGCGAGAGAGTTAAGCGTACCCTTGCCCTTCTTTACATCAATCGGATACAATTTATTGTTCGATTCAATAATAAATTCAAGCTCGGCTGATGACTTGCCGCGCCAATAGAACAATTTATGCTCTTTTGCGATTAATTCGTTAGCCACAAAGTTCTCAAAAAATATTCCCGACAAAGTATTATCTTTTCCGTTTGACACAAACGAAGCCGCATTGATGCCGCTTTGGTATGAGAACATGCCGATATCTCCGAGGAACAAACGAAAACTGCTTTCATTATCCGGCATAAGCGGCATTGTAATGTGTTCTTTCAGTTGGAACGACTGATTAATGACGTGTGCCATTGTGAGCCACTGAATGGAGGTTGCATAATCTCTCGTTTTGCTTTTTCCCTCAATAAGACCGGGAGAGAAATTTTTAGATTCTTTATTAAGCTCTTTGTAAATATTTTGGAACAGAACGCGGGAACGCAGTACTGCCTCCGGACTTGCCTGATAAAGCTCCATATCGGAAAGATAGTTATCATACAGGACTTTAAGAATTTCTCTTGCTTCAAGCAGACTGCCCCCGTCAATATAAGCTTCTACCGCTTCGGGCATGCCGCCTACAAGCAGATACCTGTATATTTGCTCCATTGCCAATTCGTGGATTTGATTATCCAACGGCTGCTTATCTTCATAAGCTTTTTTAACGGTATCGTAAAGTATTTTATTGCCGTTCATTAAAAACTCGTCAAAGGTCATAGGATAAACCGTGATCTGATTGATTTTTCCTACTGGGAAAAGGAACTTGTCGTTTTCTCTTGAACCTCTTTTATGTGTTTCTCTTTGAAGTTTGATACGAACCATTGATCCGGTTGCAATAACGGGAATATCTCTGAGATCCTGACAAAAATATTTAAGGGAGGAAATAATATTAGGACATTCCTGCACTTCGTCAAAAATTAACAGAGTCTTTTCGTTTATCTGTCGTCCTTTGCGCAGTGAAATATATTCGATAATTTTTTCTGCATTGGCGGTTTTAGAACAGAACTCACGGATCTCATCTTCTTTTTTGCAATCAATATAGATGTAGCTGTTTTTATAATATTTTTTGGCGAAAAGTTCTTCTACAAGATAAGTTTTACCAACCTGTCTCGCACCCCAAACGATCAACGGTTTTCTTCGTTTGTTTTTGTTCCATTCTGACAATTTTTGCAGTGCAATTCGTTCCACAGGTAAGCCTCCAAGCATATGATATATGTATTGTAGCATAACCTGCACCAATTTCCAAGTAAATTTTAAAGTTTTTTGCACCTGTGCGGATTTTAAAACCGAATTGTTTGCACCTATTGTTAGGATAAACGATTCCGGTAATTCTAACCGTTAATTTTAAGATATTCTGACTACGGCAGCCCATCACCCAAAAGAGAACCCGTAAAGAAAAACAGAAAAAATACCAACGTATGCTTGACACGGGCAAATAATAAGCTATAATTTTTAATCAAGGGGTTTTATATCTAAGTGTTTCAGCCGGCTGTTAATTAGGAGAAGGTACATGCTTTCAATTGTAATTGATAACTTGTCTAAAAATAAACTGATATTCTGGGGCATAGTTCTGTTGAATATGCTTGCTTTTTTGTTGGTTGGCATCGCTTCGTATGTAACAGACGTGAACAAATATAATAAAGAGTCAATAAATCAAATTCTATCTTACGGAATTAATAATTCCGGAATTGTTTCGGAGGTTCGGCTTAACGCTGATGATGACCCTGACAAGGTTTTTGATCTGAAAAATGATTTGATGCAGCTTGATGAAATCGAATATATCGGCAATTACTGGTACGCAATCGGGACAGGAGAATATCTTGCGCCTTTGGCTGAGATTGAAAACAGATATGAGAGATTGAAGGGCTCTCAGGTGCCTGACAACGCCACTGAATATCTGAATATGGATTACAGCCTGTTAGGGTTTAGCGAGCTTAATGTTGCTGACGGCTATTCTTTTGAGGAAATTGAAGGAATTTTTGACGATAATACCAGAGTGATATATCTTGGGGCAAACCTTTCCGATATACCTGTCGGCACCGTTTTTGAATTAACCACGCCAAACGGTACTGTTGCCAGAAGGGAATATGTCGCAGGCGTGCTTGCACCGGATTCCTATTGGCCTGCGGAAAAACTGACAAGCGAGGGGGATTTTCTGCCCGTCTATGAAAAGGTTTGTCTGGACAACATATATGTGGTTCTCAATAACAGCTACAGCTACTCGACAGGCTTTCCGTGGTACTATTCTCCGTCAAAAGGTTATACGCTGCAGGAGGCTGAAAACGCTGTTGTCAAAACTGCACGGGAAAGCGGTATTGAAATCAGCACGGATGTGTTCTCTGACGCCTTTGAGGAAAAGAATAGGGTAAACGAATCAATAATTAACTATGCAATGGGAATGTTTGCGGTTATTCTTATTACCACTTCAATAATCGTTACATGCAATCATGTTAATACGATTGTCCTGAAGAGCAGAGATTTCGGAGTTTTGTACTCATGCGGATATACAAGGCTCAATACGGTTTTAATGCTTTGTGCGGAGAACCTTATTCGGCTTGCTGTATCGTTCGTACTGTCGGCGCTGTCCGTGTATTCTGTAATTATGTTTATAGCGCAGTCATATCAGACGGCGGCTAAGCAGGTTTACATAAGGCTGTTTTTTAGCAACACCGTGTGGGTTTTATGTCTGGTGATGCTTGCAATGCTGGTGCTTGGAACGGTAATACCGGCTTTGATATTATACAGGAAGCCGCCGGTGGATTTATTGAAAAATAGGATTTAGCATAAGAGGTGAACACTATGCGGAGAACCGTCATGCGTTATTTGGGGAGAGATAAATTGTTTTCCGGTCTTATGATTGTCTCCATGACAGTAACTGTTTTACTGACCTTCATTCTTTTTTCCTCAAATAAAATCTATGATGACAGAATGAAAAATTTATCCGGCTCGTCGGAAAGCAGTTATGAAATTGACGGTTCTGATTACGATGAGTATCAGAATCTGATTCTGGTTAAGAAGATAAATAACTGTCTTGTAATCAGCGCTTTGTTTTTTACTGTTCTTAACTGCGCCGTAGTATTTCATGTGTGGCTGGCGAGAAGAAGCTACGAAATTGCCGTAAGAAAGACATTCGGAACTACTAATTGTAAACTGTGGCTCAAGCTGCTGGCTGAGTTGGCCGGATTGTGCGCAGTGTCGTCTGTCGCCGCTATAGTATTGTATCTGACGATGTCAGCTGCGGGTATCATTTCCGGAAGCATAACGGCAGTAGCCTCTCAGTGGATATATGTTATAATGGCGGAGCTTGCGGTCTGCGTATGCGTGTTAACCGTGAATTCAGGTTTCATATATAAGCTGTCGCCTGCACAGCTTTTATGTAAAGGTATAGATTAGGGATAGGGAGAACGTTATGGGTTATATAAAGCTTGAAAACGTAAATAAAGTGTATGGGAAGACAGGTAACCAGACGGTGGCGCTTAAAAACGTTTCTCTTGAAATAAACAAGGGCGAGCTTGTGGCGATAACGGGGGATTCAGGCTCCGGAAAATCTACATTGCTGAATATAATGGGCTGTATGGACTTGCTTACCGAGGGGCGATATATGTTTGAAGACACTCCGGTTCACGAGCTTAAAGGAAATAAGCTGGATTTGTTTAGAAGAGAGAAAATAAGCTTTGTTTTTCAGCAGTTTGCTTTGATGAATCGCTATACTGTTTATGAAAATGCCCGGCTTCCGCTTAATTACAGGCGTCTTTCCAGACAAAAGAAAAAGGAAATAGTGGAGCTTGCGCTTGAACAGGTGGGGATTTTGCATTTAAAGGATAAAAACGTCTCTGATATTTCAGGAGGAGAGCAGCAAAGGTGCGCTATCGCAAGAGCCATAGTTTCCGGCAGCGAGGTCGTGCTTGCAGACGAGCCCACGGGAGCGCTTGATTCCGGCAATGCCGCCAAAATCATGGAACTGCTTCTTGAGGTAAATAAAAGCGGTAAAACTGTTGTCGTTGTAACGCATGATTTTAAGATAGCGGAAAAATGCCGCCGCATCATACGTATTTCCGACGGAGAGATAGTAAAAGATGAACGGACGGATTGCTGATAAAGCGAAAAAGAGATGCGTGCTGAATAATCAGCACGCATCTCTTTTTTTAAATCCCTATACACTCGTATCTTTCTGAATTCAGGACCGAATTCATCATCTCCGACGGCGTGCGGTCAATACACGACATAAGCTGCTTAAAGACGTTTGCAGACTGTCCGCTGCAAAGCTGAACGCCCTTGTAGGACGCGCCGGCGTGAAAGACGTTGTTTCTGCTGTTTACGTTCCAGAACACGATATTAGGCATATCGTAGCCAAAAGAGGCATACCTTCTTCTCATCAATTCATGGAAGGAGGTATTTCCGTTTCCGGAATCTTCAAGCTCCGTGCAGCAGTCTATCTCCATATCGGATATGACAATGATGGACTTCGGCATTTCGTCCGCAGGCACACGGTTTGCGGCTGCGATATCCAAAACCTTGTCGAAGGCTGCTTCTAAATTGGTGTTATAGCCCCAATCCGACTTGCGGACGCAGTCCACCTTCTGAACAAGAGTCTCGCCCTTAAGACGGACGATTTGCGGATCTGCGGAAAAGGTCATAAAAATGTTGTGATATGCGCCGGTGTTGCGTTCTGCAAAATAAACGGCAAGACCGACTGCGGTTGCCAAAGGACGGCATCCGCTGCATGTCATGGAGCCGGACACGTCTGCCATGATGACAACATTGGAGTCCTTTTCCACATAGTCCGGGAGCTGTCTCCACTGTGCCTCAAGCACGTCTGAGTCGTCAAGATTAAAAAGCGCCTCACGCACGATGTCGTAAGGAAAAAGAGTCGAAGAATTTATTTTTTCCTTACCTTCCAAGGCTCTGCTTATAAAGTCTCCGAAGCGTTCCGAATCGTGGCGCATGAACGCATCACGGTAAACGGACATGGCGCGGCCGGGCACGGCGGAGTACTTGATTTCGTTCCACTTCCCTGCGGACATAAGAGCCTCTGTCACGTCGATGCGCTTTCTCATTCTTCTTACGAGACGCTTAAAGTCATAAACGGAGTATCCGAGCTTCTGTGCGGTCAGAATACCGAGCCTTCTGGTGTTTTCAGAGCTTGCATCGGCGGTCTTTATCCACTTTGAGAGCAGGGAAATGGCGCAGCCGTTTTCAAGATTTCTGCGGTCCTCCTCAAATTGACGGCTCATAGAGCTCCACATATCAGCCTCAAGCGGAGTGCCGATAAGGGAATATAAATCGTCAAATCTGCCGAAAACGCCTATTAAATCCAGATTCTTTATAAGAGCTTGCGGGTGCTTTTCAGCCATATATCTTATCAGCGTGCGGAAGGTCTGCCTTTCGCCCAAGCCTTCCCTGATATCTCTTGCATAGAACACGGTCTTAACCGCAATCAGAGGATTTTCCTTGAAAGCTTCTGCAAAAAGCATATGTATTCTCTGCACATCGGCATCACGCAGAGAGCCGATTGTGGCAAAAAAATCAAGACAGGCATTTCCCGTAGTGTTGAGCGCAGCAGCGCCATTCTCGGTGAGAGTGTAATCGGCTGCCGTTTTAAGGCCTTCTGAAAAGTTCACGGTGTTCCCTCCTTGTTTTCTTCTTATTATTCCTTTGGTTTTCGTATCGCGTCTTATTATGACGCTGTGTACGGCGTATATATAACGGTGTAATACTAACGGCATGACCCGCTAAATCAGCAGTTTCTTCTGAAAGGAAAGGCCTCATAGCTTAAGTTGCTGTACGGGTCACATTCAGTTTAAATCGGGAGGGGCGGATTCGAACCGCCGACATGGATAACCTCGTCATAAAAAAGATTTGCTGAAAAAGTCACAGAAATGACTTCTTTTTTCCCGCTCTACCTATTGAGCTACCTCCCGAAACCGGCTTTTCCTCATCGGCTGACGCCATATTAACATCATTTGGCATAAATATCATTTAAAAAAAGCTGCGAACCTAGGATTTTTTCTCAAATTGAACTAACCATTTGACGGTTTGCGTCAATACATGTTACAATTTATCCGAAACAATGCGAAACCGGAGGGAGAAATGTCGGATTTTAACGAGCTTATAAAGTCAGCTGCAAAAAGCCGTGATTATATCAGGGATTTTTATGTCTACGGCTTCAAGTCGCGTCAGGATTTTGACAGGAAAAGCTCCCGTACCTATGATAATGAGCGGAGGCGCATCGAAAGCTGGCTTGCGCCCTACATAAAATGGGAGCAGAACGGAACGGTAAAAAACGTTTTTCTTGCCTTTGACACGAACGCTTTGCGCCAGAATCCGCTCTACCGCATATTTGAGGCGAAAAGCTTTACCGACAATGACATAATGCTTCATTTTTATCTGCTGGATATGCTTTTTGACGGAAGAAGGCTTACGGCGGACGATTTGAGCAATGAAATAGCGGAGCGCTACGGAGAGGATATTGACGTCCAGATTGTAAGAAAAAAAGCGAATGAATACGTTTCAGAGGGGCTTTTTATGTCGGAAAGGTGCGGAAAAAAGCTTCGGTACTTCCTGTCACGAAACCCGGTGCTTTCAAAGAAGACCTCAGACGCTCTTAAAACCGCCCTGTGCTTTTACCAGACCGCCTCGCCGATAGGCTTTATGGGCTACAGTCTTATGAAGAGTGAAAATCTTCTGAATGATATTTTTGTAATGAAGCACGGATATTTTGTTCATGCTCTTGAGGAGGAAATTCTTCTTAAGCTGCTCGAGGCAATAAAAGAAGGGCGCAGGGTCATTCTGAAAACCGAAAGCAACAAAAGCGAAGCAAAGAACCTTGAGCGCAGCATGGATGCCGTGCCCCTGAGAATATATGTAAGCACGCGGTCGGGAAGAAGGTTTTTATGTTTATACGTTCCTGCAAAAAAATATTTCTTTTCCGTCAGGCTCGACCATATAAAAGAGGTAAAAATCGGTGAGAAGATAACGGATTATATAAAGTACCGAAGGCTTTATGAGGCTGGAGAGGGCAAATGCTACGGCGTATCCTTTGGAGATGCTGTTCATACCGACAGCATAAAGCTTACCCTGAGAATCATGGAGCCGGAAGAAAATTATATACTTAAAAGGCTTGAAACGGAAGCTCGCGGAGGAAAAATCACGCGTGTCGGGGAGAATACATATACCTATGAAATCAGCGTTTTTGACGGGAACGAGCTGACCCCGTGGGTCAAGACCTTCATTGGGAGGATAGTTTCCTTTGAGAGCAGCAACGAATATCTGACCGAAAAATTCAAGCGTGATTTAAAGCAGATGATGAAGATGTACGACGTTTTGGAAATTGACGGAAAAGCCGGACGGTTCGAGCTTGGCGAAGCGTCTATGTAGTGATATGCCGCAAAACGCAAAAGATTGGAGAATGCGATTTGCGGAGCGGAGTAATGCAGTTTGCGGAGTTGAAAAATGGAATTTTTTTCGGAAATATACGGGTGTTACTATAAAATAGTCTCGGAAATATTAAAACGCGCAGAAAAAGAAGGCGTTTCAAAACAGGAAATTTTTTCAATTACGGAAAGCATCGGCTTTGCGGAAAGCGCTGTGACCGTTCCTGATAAGCTGATTTCGGGAGAATGGCATCTGCTGGAAAAAAACGAGGCGGGCAAGTACAAATCGGTTCTTAAAAATACAGTCTCGCAGCCGCTTGCGCTCATTCAAAAAAGATGGCTTAAGACAGTGATAAATGACAGCCGAATCGGTCTGTTTATGGACGAAGAAAGCATCACGGAGTTAAATAATGTCCTGTCGGACGTAGAGCCGCTCTGGAACGGCTCAGACTTTAATTACTACGACCGCTTTGGCAACGGCGACGATTTTGCCTCGGAGGAATACCGTAAAAGCTTCAGGCTGGGAATGGAAGCGATACGCTCAAATTTGATTATGGATTTTAAGTACAACTCGGCAAAGGGCAGAAAGTCTGTGAAATCCTGCCTGCCGCTGAAAATAGAATATTCCTCAAAAAATGACAGGTTCAGGCTTATTGCGCTCAGGCTTCCGGTAAAATCCGACGCTGATTCAAAGCCTATCGTGGATTATTACCGTTTTGACGGCATAAAGGGAGCGTCTGTGCGTGAAGCGGACGAAGCTGCTGCGGCAAAGAAGTCGTCTTTGGGCCCTATTGACTCCCTGATTCGGAAAAACAGCTGCGAGGAGCCTGTACGCCTGCTTATAAGCAACAGGAGAAATGCGCTTGAACGCGCAATGCTCCACTTTGCAAACTATGACAAGGACACAAGGCAGATAGATGAAAATACATGGGAGTGTCTTATTTATTACGATAAAATGATGGAAACGGAACTTTTGATTGAAATTCTTTCCTTCGGCCCGGTTCTCAGAGTTGCAGGGCCTGATTCCTTTATTGGGCTTATAAGGGAACGCCTGAAAAAACAGGCGGAGATTTTTGGAACTTTTGGCGCTCATTAACGTATATCTTAGTGTTTAGGGTGTTGCAGTCCTGAAGAAATCATTGTAAAATAATAGAATGCGTCAGTATGTATTCGGAGCGGAGGGAAGCTTTGAAGAAAAAAGGTTTTTCAATAATTACGGTAATAATATGCGCGGCAGCATGTATTTTCATGCTTGGCAATATAGTTACGGAATTTGTCATTCCGATTTTTAAGGGTACGGTTGCAGATCTTCCTGAGGGTAAGGTGTATACGCAGGAGGATATTCCGCTTGCGATTCGTGAATTCGTCAGCCCTGCCGAGGAGAGATATGCCTACACCAAGCTCGAACCCAAGCAGCAGGAGGCTTACAAAAGGCTGTTGAACGGAATAAGCGCTTATGCGGACAGGATTGACATAAAAAGCTGCGGCATTACAATGGACGAGCTTAAGGTCGTGTACAGCTCCATGAGAAATGATTTTCCGGAACTGTTTTGGATATACAATAACTGTGAGGTTTACAGTTCGGGAGAAAATGTTACCGACTGTCTGCCAAGCTATGTTTACGGTAAAAACGATACGATCAGAATGATAGGGCAGCTTGAGCAGATAGAAAATACGATGGAGGCTCGCGTCGCGGGCAAAAGCGATTATGAAAAAGTAATGTTTGTGTTTAACTATATAATCGACAGCACGCAGTATGACCTTGACAGCTACAATGATTACCAGTCCGGAAATCTTACCGAAAGCCTTGAAAGCTCCTGCAACATATACGGAACTCTCGTTGGCAGGAAGGCACTGTGCGAGGGCTACAGCAAGACGGTGCAGTTCCTGCTTAACGGCATGGGGATAGAATGCCTTTATGTTACCGGAAAGTCAGAGGGCGAGGGACACGCATGGAATTACGTTAAGCTTGACGGCGTTTACTACGGGCTGGATGTTACATGGTGCGACCCTAAGAGCGAGGGAGACATAAAAAGCTACGCTTACTGCCTTGTGGATTATAATACGCTGAAGATAAACCATGAGGAGGATGTACCGTATCCTTTGCCGGACTGCTTGGGCGGACGGTACAACTACTACAGATATAACGGCTATGAGCTCAGCACCTTTTCGGTGAGCACGCTTGACGCCATGTTTTATAAGGCATATGTTTCGGGAAATTCCTTTGTGGAAATTCACTGTACGACGGAAACAGTTTACGACAGCCTTCTGCATGCGATTGAGGATCAGACGATATTTGACTGCTTTAACACAATCGAGGCCTATACGGGAAAGCGGTATGAAACGCTCAATTACGGCGTTATTGAAGATGTTTGGACAGTCAGAATAGGACTTTAGGCGATGGCAGAGCAAGGTAAAACGAATGTAAGGAGCTGGGTGCCTGTGAGGGAAAGAGAAAAATGCGGCGGCAGCCGCCATGCTGCTCAAACAAAGTCAAAACGGTATAAAGCGGCGGTTTGTCTTCTGTTTCTGCTCATGCTTTGTTTTTCAATATATGCGTTTACCGCCTGCGGCAGGAACGTGGAAAAGGAAGACGGCCCGCTGATCGTCTGTACCGTCTGTCCGGAATATGACTGGCTTGTCAATATCCTTGGGGACGCAAAGGGAGAGTGCAGGATAAAGCTGCTTCTGGACGGCTCTGCGGATATGCACAGTTATCAGCCGACTGCGGAGGATTTGGCGGAGATTGCGTCATGCGACCTCCTGATATATGTCGGAGGGGAAAGCGATAAATGGCTGGAAGATGCAAAAAAAGGAAGCGTCAA
>CANRAZ010000043.1 GCA_947628705.1 uncultured Lachnospiraceae bacterium
GATGAAAGTATAACACAGAAGAGGTATCTTCGTCTTTTAATTATTCAGTTGTAACAGATGTATTGTAATCCTACATATACGGCGCAAATTACGTAAAAACAGTATGGACTTTGTTTTTTTTCTTTGTTATAATTATATGACGCATTAGTCAGGCAAGTAATGATTTAAGGTAAAGAGATAAATATAAAAAACACGTCCGAAAGGGGAAAATATCGCATGCTCGACGAAAAAATTCAGGCGGATCTTGATAAAAAAGACCGAAGCTTGACCGCTACAGGAATCATGATTTTTGTAATCATTGTGCTTTTGGTGTTATCCTACTATAAAATTAATCAGGTGTTAAGGGACCGTTCGTTAAGACGAATGGAAGAAGGCGTGAACACCGTTACTGAAGAAATTACGTCTAAATTTGAACGTGACAGCCGTATACTCAATGCGACCGCCGATATAATTTCGCAGGCAAATAATCTTGATATCGAGGAAACGAAGGATATCATGGAAAAAGTGATGCCGCTTCTTGAAACGATGAGGGTCAGGGTTCTCCTTCCGGGCGATCAGGTTATAATTCCTGACGGCAGCGTTACCGATGCGACGGATAATGACAGTCTTTCCTTTGAAACGGAATCGCTTTTGGGAGAGCATGTGTCTGACAGGATTATAAGCTCATCAGGCGTCCCGATGCTGAGACATTTTATTCCGATAAAGCAAAACGGAAAAACGGTGGCAGTGCTTTACGGAGTAACAATCCTTGAGGATTTGCGAAAAAGCCTCAACATTGACAACATATACAATGCAAGCGCAGACGTTTTCATCATTGACACCAAGACGGGAGACTATATTCTGGACACCAGGCACGAACAGCTTGGAAATATGAATGACTTTGAAGGCGAAAGCCAAGGTCACGAAACAAAGGGGCACAAGAGCTGGGAAGAGTACCTTAATGATGTTAAAACCGGAGTAACTGACTATGTGATATACCGCTCTAAAACAACAGGGAATTGGGAGTATATGTATTATTCTCCTTCGGGCATAAACGAGTGGGTAATCACTGTTTCTGTCCCTGAAAAGGAAGCCTTCGCAAGCGTGTTTACATTACAGAGGATTTGTACATATCTTTCGGTTCTTTTGTCTGTGGCAATCGTAATTTACTACCTGTGGGTAAGACGTAATGCAAAGAACATAACGAGAAGCATGGTAGAAAGGGCCGTTCTTGCTGAAAAGCTTCAAAAAGCAGAGGCGGCGGACAGGGCGAAGAGTACTTTTCTTTCAAACATGTCGCATGACATACGTACCCCGATGAATGCGATTCTTGGTTTTGCCACTCTTGCGCAGACAAACATTGACAATAAAGAAAAAACTCAGGAATATCTCGGAAAAATTCTTTCTTCCGGCAACCATCTTCTTTCTCTCATAAACGACATTTTGGATATGAGCCGTATCGAGTCGGGAAAACTCAACATAGAGGAAAAGGAATGCAGCATATCCGATATTTTCCGTGATATGAGAAATATAATCCAGACGCAGATGCAGTCCAAAAATCTCAACTTCTTTATGGACACGATAGATGTTATTGACGAGAACATCTATTGTGATAAGCTGCATGTAAATCAGGTGCTTCTCAACCTGCTTTCAAATGCAATCAAGTTTACGCCTGCGGGCGGAACGGTGGCGCTTACGATCAAACAGAAGGAACGCGCGCCAAAGGGCTACGGCTCATATGAGATACGTGTTAAGGACACCGGAATCGGAATGAGCGAGGACTTTAAGAAGCATATTTTCGAGCCGTTTGAAAGAGAAAGAAATTCCACTGCCAGCGGAATTCAGGGAACAGGTCTGGGAATGGCAATTACAAAGAACATTGTCGATACGATGGGCGGAACTATTGAGCTTGAATCCGAACAGGGTAAAGGAACGGAATTTATTATTAACATAGATTTCAAGCTTCAGGAGGAAAATCAGCACGTTGAAGTGATCGAACAGCTTCAGGGAATGCGCGCTCTTGTGGTTGATGACAGTTTTACTACCTGTGACAGCGTTACGAAGATGTTAAGGCAGATCGGCATGCGTTCGGACTGGGTTCTTCACGGAAAGGAAGCTGTGCTCCATGCTAAACAGGCTTATGAGCTGGGTGACGAATATCATGTTTATATCGTGGATTGGCTGCTTCCTGACCTTAACGGAATTGAAGTAGTAAGACAGATTCGTGCAATTGTCGGGGAAGATACGCCGATAATAATCGTAACAGCCTATGATTGGACTGACTTTGAGGAGGAAGCAAGAAAGGCAGGAGCTACGGCGTTCTGCAATAAACCGATTTTCCTCTCGGATCTTAGGGATATTTTGGTCGCTGCGACCAGTGACGGAACTGTTGATTATGACAACAGGAATGTTCCCGATTCCGACACTGTATTCCAAGGTACCCATATACTTTTGGCTGAAGATAACGAGCTTAACAGAGAAATAGCAGTGGAGCTTCTTTCAGAAAGCGGTTTTATTGTTGATACTGCCGAGGACGGAACGGCTGCGGTCGAAAAGGTAAAAAATTCCAAGCCGGGCGATTATGCGCTTGTGCTTATGGATATACAGATGCCTAAGATGGACGGCTATGAAGCAACCATGCAGATAAGGCAGCTTGATAATGCAGAGCTTGCAGGCATACCTATTATCGCAATGACCGCCAACGCCTTTGAGGAAGACAAAAAGAAGGCTCTTGAAAGCGGCATGAACGCCCACATTGCTAAGCCGATCGACGTCACTAAGCTGCTCGAGGTTTTGGCTTATATTCTGAAAAAAAATTAACAGCAGGCCTGAAGGCAAAAATAAAGTTTCAGGGATTTATTACAACGGAGACGGTATAGACCGTACAAAAAAAGCTGCCGATTGCATGTTGTGCATTGCGATCCGGCAGCTTTTTCAGCTTAATTATTTTCAAATACCGTCATAAGGTAAGCGAGTGTGAATACCAGAGGCGAATTCCAGTAAATTGTTATCTCGTTTGTGGAATAAGAGCCGACATGGTCGGCGTAGCATTTCATCGGAGCCGTCCCCGGCCCAATCATCTCAAGAGCAGCCTCGTCACAAGGAAATCTGTTAGGACCTCCTGAAACGTAGCCCGGTATCGGTTCATCGATTCCGTCGGCGGCCGTCGGACGGTTATGAGGGTTTTTAAAAGCTTTTTCGCCATAGCCCGTAACGTAGCTGGTGTCCATTGTGTTTCTGCCAAGTATGTAGTCAAGCTGGCTTATTGCGGCGTTTAAATACTTTGTTTTACCGGTAAGCCTGTGCGCAAACGAAAGAATCATCGCGTTAAGCAGTACGCCCATATTGCTGCCCCAGCCGAAGTTGAACGGGTGGAAGGCAATTCCGTAGGCGTTTCCCTCTGAAACCTCAGTGAGTCTTTCCGCTTCATCGATCCAGCTTTGCTTGAATTTTGTGTAAATGTCTTTACTGTACAGACCGTCAGGTGCGGTAAGAACCGAGAAGGCGGCGAAACCGCCGACGTCGCTCCAGCCTAAAGCAGTAAGATTTATCTGTATGTTTAGAAGGTCTGTTAATCCGTTAAGGAACATTTTGTCCTCTGTAAGTCTGTAAAGCTCGGCATATGCCCACAGGCGCTCGTCGGCGTCACACCAATCGCCGTAGGTCCCTGTCGTACATTCCTCCGGATTTTCGTAGATCAGAGAAGGATTTTTAACAAGCCATTCATATGCCCTTAGAGAGGCTTTTCTTAACCTTTCTGCATATTCCGGGTCATGCTTGGCGTATATTCTGGAAGCAAGCGCGCAGACTCCTGCAAAATCCGCAGTTGCGAGCGAGGTAACGGGCGTAACTATAAAGTTAAGGGGGTCGTCTTCAGGCATTACAAAAGCCGTGTGGTGCATTGAGGTGCATTTATGGTACACGCCGCCCTCGTCATTCTGCATTTTGAGAAACCAGTCAAGCTCATAACGGCACTCGTTAAGAATGTCGGGAATTCCGTTTCCGCTTTCAGGAATGTTTAAATCCAGTTCAAATGAAGACGGTGAAATCTCATAGGAATAAAGAAGATGAGCCACCGCCACAGCGCCTGCCGTAACGTATCTTCCGTAATCGCCGGCATCATGCCAGCCGCCGCAGCACTCAAAGGAAACGGAAGGGTTTTTTAAAAGACTGACCTTAGCTGTGTGGCACGCCCTGTGGGTGAATTTACCGGCATATTTTTCCTCAAGAGCGATTCCGCACCTCTGGAAATAGAACATTTTTACCGCGTCGTAGAATAAATTTTCGTAAGGCTTTTCGCTTATGCTGAAGGTACAGCTTTTTTGTCCGTTTGAATCAATAAAATAATATCTGCCCGGTTTATCAATTTCAGAAAAATCCACAAGCGCTATGCTGTCGCCGCTGTTTTCATCGTTTTTAAGTGACGGCGCGTCCTTTTCAAGAACGGTTCTGCCGTCCGAATCCACAAGCCTCCAGCCGTCGGCGTCTGCCAAGGTTGCGTGTTTTACGCCTTTTGCGTAGTATCCTGTTTGATTTACATATACTGCCATTTTTAGTCCTTCCTTATTTGGGAAGCGTTTAGGATTTTTTTGATCCGCTTTCCCTTCTCCCTGTCTTTTGTTAAAGTAAGTTTAAGTTAACTTGATATTTTTTTCAATCCCTAAAAGATAAAGTTTGTATGAAATTCGGTTATAGCCGTATTTTTTGCGGTATGTTGTTAATTTAATGTGTCAACCTGTGTTAATTTTTGCTTTTTAAAAGTGAAAAAAGCAAAATGACTTGGAATTAGCATGAAAATGTGTTATTAATTATATGATGGCTTTTCTGCATAAGCGGCGGAACAGCCGTCAGAAAAAAAGATTGGTACCGGAGTTTATGATTATCGGAAAAAATAATATTGAAGACGCCGTCGTCCGCCCGCTTTATGCAGATGAGGCAGATGACTTTGGGATAAGCGAAGAGGATTTACCGGAGGTAGATGAGATGGATAATGGACAGGAAATTCTTGATAATGTTCAGACCAGAACGGTTACTGAGGAAAGGCAGAAGATAGTTACAAAAACCACGATAAATAAATTTGCCATTGTGGGAATAGTAGTCGGTCTGCTTATTGTTGCGTGCGGAGTTTGCGTTATCGTCGGAATACCTGCAAAGCTGAATCTGGATATTGATTACAGAATGGGTTATATCCTTGCCGTAATGGGAGCGTATATGTTCTGTTCCTTTGGTATGCATGTAAGACAGAATGAGTTTCAGGTAGAAACCTTTACGGTTGAGCGGAAGGTTCCTGTCGAGGGACTTCCTTACGATGCTGAGAAGCTTAAGAAAAGGGATACCGAGCTTGATGCTAAGGTCAATGAGATGGCTGACATGTTCCAGAAGCTTGCAATGCTTACTTCTGAGCTTGAGGAAAAAATAGTGCAGCGTGAGGCTGACAGCTTGAATGCAAAGAACTCGCCTGAACAGGGAGAAATTGCAGCGCAGGCGGCTGCCGCCGCGGTGATTGCCGCGATGCAGGAGGAACGCAGAAAAAGCGAGAAGGAGCTGGCAGACGAAGAGATGCGCAAGGCTCAGGAGAAGAAGGCTCACGCAGAGGAAGTGGCAAGAATAAATGCCGTAAAAGCCCGTCTCGAGGAGCAGCACAGACTTTATTCCGAGGAAGCCGCGAAGGTTGCCGAGGAGCGCAGATATGTCGAGGAGGAAAAAAACAGATTTGCGGAAGAGGCTGCAAGGGTAGCTGAAGAGCGCAAGAATGTGGAGGAGGAAAAAATAAGGCTGGCGGAGGAAACCAGACTTGCCGAGGAAGAAGCGGCAAGACGTGAGGAGGAACTCAGGCAGTCTGAGGAGCGTCACAGAATAGAGACGGCACGTCTTGAGGAACAGAGAAGGGCTGACGAGGAGCACAGAAAAGCGGAAGAAGCCCGTCTTGAGGAACAGAGAAGAATAGATGAGGAGAGGCGTAAGACGGAAGCGGCCCGCCTTGAAGAACAGAGAAAAATAGATGAGGAACGGCGCAAGGTTGAAGAAGCTCGTCTTGAGGCGCAGCGCAAGGCAGATGAGGAGCGCCGTAAGGCGGAAGAAGCCCGTCTTGAAGAACAGAGAAGATTTGACGAGGAACGCAGAATCGTAGAGGCGGCTCATCTTGAGGCACAGCTTAAGGCAGCTGAGGAGGAAAGACAGAAGCTTGAAGCTGAACGTGCGAGGTTTGAAGCTGAGCGCAGGAAAGCAGAAGAAGAGGCTGCAAGGGCAGCGGAAGAAAAGAGGCTTGAGGAAGAACGTAAAAGAGCAGAGGAAGAGGCTGCAAGACTAGCAGAGCAGCAGAGGCTTGAGGAGGAACGCAGAAGGGCAGCGGAGGAGGCTGCAAGGCTTGCTGCGGAAGAAGCCGCAAGGATTGAAGAAGAAAAGAGACTTGAAGAGGAACGCAGAAAGGCCGAGGAGGCTGAAAAAATAAGGCTGGAGCAGGAACGCAAAAGGGCTGAAAAGGAGGCTGTTGAAGCTGAGAGAGAAAGACTGGCATCACTTGGGCTTTCGGCGTCTGTCTTTGCGTGGAGCTCAAAGCTTGGCAGAAAAGAAGGAGGCGAGCCTTCATTTTCGGCTGATGAAAGTATTGAAGGTTCTGCTGAAGAAGCGGTACAGAGTGAAATCTTCGGTACAAAAAGCATTATTAATGACGATGCTGAGCCGGATGCCGCAGCTGGCGCAGATGAGACAGGCCGGACCGAATATATGGATGTTGATGCCGGACAGGATGAGGCTGCTGTGACGGATAGCGCATATTATGAGGACGATGGGATAAGCGGTGAAAATGCTGAAATTCCGGAAGAGGCCGTTGAATCGGCGGACGGAGAAGCAGCAGAGGAAATGCTTGAAGAAACAGCAGGAGAGGCAGCCGCAGAGCTTGGAGAGGCAGCCACAGAGATGGGAGAGGCAACAGAAGAGTTTGGAGAGGCAGTAGGAGGGGATGGCGAAGAATTTGGAGAAGGATCCGAAGAAAAATACGATACTACCGCTGTAGAAGAACTCGGAGAGGAAGCGGAAGCTGCATCGGAGCCTCAGACCTCCAAACCGTTCCAGGATAAAAGCATATGGCCTGATATTCCTCCGATGAAACCGTTTTCCGCTGTTTCCGGCAGTTCTCCAATGAACGGTTTTCCGTCAATTCTTGATGAACAGCCACAGCTTACCGAAGAAGAGGAAAGACAGCTTGCTGAGGAAAGAGAGGCGCGCGCAAAGAGAATACAGGAACAGCTTTCAACCATGTATCAGAAAAAATGGGACGACGGTTCGGGAGAGGATGATTTCTCAGATCTGGATCAGGATATAATTGTTATCAAATAGATGTGAGAACGGTGGCTCCGTTCAGTAAAAAATAAGCGTGTTTTGTAAAGAATAAAGACAAAATGCAAGAAAGATGAATTAAAAGCAGCAAAGGTTGAATCAGACAATTGACTTTTACTGCTCAGGATTTTATAATCTATAACACGTACCGGAAACGTAGCCGGAATAAAACTTATGGAGGGTTAAAATGAAAAAGGGTATTAAAGGTTTGTTCAGCGTCGCTGCAGGAGCTTTGGCAGGAGCAGCCATCTTCAAGTATTTCCAGAACAAAAAGGCTGCGGAAGCTGTAGTTGACGTTGACGCAGAGGATGTTTCCGAATGTGACGGAAACGCTTGTGCAGAAGACGGCGCCTGTGAGAGCGAATGCGGCTGTGAGGAAAAGCCTGAAGCCGAAAAAGAAGAGGCTGACGGTGCAGCAGAGGCTGCTTCAGAAGAAGCTGACGACGCAAAAAATTCGGAAGAATGATTGGAAAATGGAGAAGAACCGTAATTTGACATCATAAAATCGGATAAAATGTGAACAAAAAATGAAGTCGAATTAAAAAAGATGTTAATATTTGTACATAAAAAGTCCATAATTATGTGTTAGAGTATAGTTAAAGATGTTGAGAAGCATTTGAACAACATCAACATTATTCATTCTCCTTATTTATCAGCTCATTGCAGTTTCAAAACCGGCTGCAAGAGTTTAAACGAAAATAACTCCTGTGTTTATGCAGGAGTTTATTTTTTTACAAACCTTGTTAAAAAAAAGAGATTGTGGTATTCTAAAATAAGGTTAGAGTACGTTAACGGCTATTTTTTTATAATTGGCTAAAATAGCCCTCTGGAGGTTTTATGTTTGACTATATCCGTGTTACAGCCGCCGTGCCGGATGTTTCGGTAGCTGATACAGATTATAACACACAGGAAATTTGCAATAAGATCCTTGAAGCTGAATCTCTTGGCACAGATGTGGTGCTTTTTCCGGAACTCTCGGTTACGGGCTACACCTGCGCAGACTTGTTTTTCCAGAGTCAGCTTATTACAAAAACCGTTGAAGCAATTTCTTCTATTATAATGGCAAGCCGAAGGTATAAGGCGGTTATTATAGTCGGAGCTCCTTTAAAGCTGGACGGACAGCTCTTCAATTGCGCATGTGTGATAAAGGGCGGAAAACTTTTGGGAATCGTTCCGAAGACGTTTATCCCCACCTACAATGAGTACTATGAAAAACGCTGGTTTTCATCAGCCTCGCAGCTCAGGACAAAATCGGTTCTTGCATCCGAAATGGGCTTGTATTTTGTCCAGGACTATGAAATTCCGTTTGGTACCGATTTGATTTTTTCGATCAACAATCAGGTCAGCTTCGGGGTTGAAATATGTGAAGATCTGTGGGCTCCGCTGCCGCCAAGCACGATGCTTGCTCTGAACGGCGCGGATTTGATCTTCAATCTTTCTGCAAGCAACGAGACCATTTCAAAAAGAAGCTACCGCAGACAGCTTATAATCCAACAGTCTGCAAGCTCTGTCTGCGGTTATGTTTATGCCTCGGCAGGCTCGAGCGAGTCAACTACGGACTTGATTTTTTCGGGACACTGCTGTATCGCTGAAAATGGGAATCTTGTTAAAGAAAATGAAAAACGTATAGATAACGACTACATTATTACCGCAGATATTGACTACGGAAAGCTTCAGCATGACAGAATGAAATTTAAGACCTTTAACGACTGCGGCGATTTGCATAGGCCGGCTGCCGAAATGAGGCGGATTGTTGTCAGCTCGGAGCATATGATGAATTCTGACGGAGCCCTTGCCGATGTTAAAAAGCTGCCGTTTGTGCCGTCGTCCAGACAGGACAGGCTGGAAAGGTGCATGTCAATATTTGAAATGCAGGTGGCAGGACTTAAGAAGCGGCTTCAGGTAACGAAGGCAAAGCCATGCGTCGGAGTTTCAGGAGGCTTGGATTCCACATTGGCGCTTTTGGTTGCGGTACAGGCTGTTAGAGAAATGGGAAGAAAGCCGGACGAGGTTATAGGAATAACCATGCCTTGCTTCGGAACAACGGGAAGAACCTATAAAAACGCAGTCAAGCTGATGGAAACTCTTGGAATAACGGTAAAGGAAATAAACATTGAGGATTCCTGCACGCTTCATGCGTCTGATATTGGCTATGATCTTGACACGCATGACGTGACTTATGAAAACATTCAGGCAAGAGAGCGCACTCAGGTACTTATGGATTATGCGTGCAGCGTGGGCGGTCTTGTCGTTGGAACCGGAGATTTGAGTGAGCTTGCGCTTGGGTGGTGTACTTATAATGCCGACCACATGAGCATGTATGGAGTAAACGCAAGCATACCGAAGACGCTTATAAGGTGGATGATTGACAGCATAAGCGATTATGATGTTTTCACAGGCAGTGCGGAAATATTAAAGGACATTATCGACACTCCGATAAGCCCTGAACTTTTGCCGCCTGATGAATCAGGCATGATAGCGCAGAAAACTGAGGACGTTGTCGGCCCGTATTCGCTGCATGATTTTTTCCTGTATCACATGCTGCGTTACGGATTTTCACCGTCTAAAATATATTATCTTGCGTGTACGGCATTTAAAGACGATTTCGACAGCGAAACGGTTCTTAAGTGGCTTAAGGTGTTTTACAGAAGATTCTTTACACAGCAGTTTAAGAGAAGCTGTCTCCCGGACGGCGTGAAGGTGGGAAGCATATGCCTTTCCCCAAGGGGCGACTGGAGAATGCCAAGTGACGCCTCTTCAGCGATTTGGCTCGAGGAGGCTGAAAATTTGGAACCGGTGACGTCATGATTTTCGTTCAATGCCCGATGTAAGCGTTTTAAACGGAATTACATCAAGCTATATTTGAATCAGTCAGTCTGCAGCAGACTGAAACGCAGCTACAGAGAGTTTAAAGGAAAAGCAGGCAGCGAAAGAGAAGGTTTCATTGCTTTATTTGGATCATAGGAGGTGACAATGAAAAGAAAAACAATAGGAGTTTTTCTGGCGGGAGACGATGACCAGATGCAGGGGGAATTCCTGCTTGGCGTAAAGCAGGGTTCGGAAAGGCTTAACTGTAACATAGTCAGCTTTCACAGTCTTATTAACAGAGCTATACATGACTCAAATGTTAAGCTTGCCGATTCCGTTATAAACGGCGAGTGCTCGGTTTTTTTCGGTTTTGACTACAGTCAGCTTGACGCGGCTGTGATAATGGGAGATACTTTTATTTCTCAGGATATTAAAGACCGCATAATAGAAAAAGCAAATGAGATAAATCTTCCTGTAATTGACGTTGACGACTTTGACGGCAGATGCTATTGCATCGGTTATGACGACTCCTCAGGCATGGAGATTGTTGTCAGACACGTAGTAGAAGATCACGGATGCAGAAAGGTTAATTTTATAAGCGGCTTCAAAGGCAACCGTCAGTCAGAGGAAAGAATTGAGGCATATAAAAAGGTTCTTGCCGATAACGGAATCCCGATTGAAGATTCCCGTATCGGTTACGGGCATTTTTACAGCAAGGCCAAGGATGTTATTAAGGAGATGCTGGAAAAGGACGGACTTCCGGAGGCGGTAATCTGCGCCAATGACACAATGGCTCTTATGGTGATCAGTTATCTTTCTTCTCAGGGCTGCAGCGTTCCCGAAGATTGCATTGTAACAGGATTTGACGGAACGAGAGAAGGACAGGCTTATCACCCTGCTCTTACATCGGTTAAAAGGGCGATTTTTGAGTCCGGCGTAAAGGCTGTCGAGGTTGCAATGGACATAATCAACGGCAAAAAGGTTGAAAAAAATATGTCAATAGGGCCTGTACTTGTTAAGAATCAAAGCTGCGGCTGCAGGGAATCCGATATTAATCCGTTTGACAGAATGTATTATCTCATGGACGATAAGGTAAACAAAAGGAAACTGTTTAATGCAAACCTTATTGATATGACAAGAGATTTTGCAAACGATATAGACATATGGAGCATGATTGATACCGCCTTTAACTATGCAGGTTTTTTTGAAGCGCCTGAGATGACTTTTTTCATCTGCGACGAGGAAAAAGAGCAAAATATACTTTTAAATAAGGAAGAACAGAATGTTCCGGACAGTAAAATATATTCTGATAGCTTTTCAGCTATAAAGTGGACAAGGGGAGATGAAGAAACCAGAAGACAGGCTGTCAGATTTTCAAACGATAATTTCCTCAGAAGCAGATTTATCTGTCCGGAAGATGATAAGCCGTTTTTTGTAGGGCTTATACCAATGTACTATAACGAGAGAATAATCGGTTTTCTGTCCTTAGACGAAACATATTGCGTAAGCGAGCTTCCGTTGCTGTGCACATGGATTGTGAATATATGCTCGGCAATAGGCAATCAGTGTCTGAAATCTGAAATGGAGCTTCTGATAAGGAAGCTTGACAACATGTATGTTAAGGATTCGCTTACAAACCTGTATAACCGTTTCGGACTTCACAGAGAGGCTTCGCAGCTTTTAAAGAATGCGGCAAGGGATCGTCACCCTGTTTACGCTTTGGGAATAGACCTTGACGAGCTGAAAAAAATCAATGATGAAAATGGCCATGAAGCCGGAGACAATGCGATACTACAGGTGTCGAATGCGATGAGATACGCGGCTCATAACGGAGAGATACTTTCGAGGATAGGCGGAGATGAATATTTTGTTATCGGTTACTGTGATAATGAAGCGCAGCCGGAAGAATTTATATCAAGGGTTCACGAGTTTCTCCAAAAATATAACGCTTCAAACAAGCTGCCTTACAAAATAGATTGCAGCTGCGGAGCTTATGTTTCCGACCCTAATGAGGACGACCTTGAAAGAATCATGCGTATTGCAGACATAAACATGTACAAGGTGAAGACGGGCAAAAAGTCGGAAAAAGCAAGAAATGCTGAAAAATACAATAAGTCAGTGCAGGAAGGCTGTGGTTCTGATGCAGAAGTCTGAAGATGTCTGTTATCTTGCCATGCCGTCGGAAAAATACAAAAAAGAAGCCGAAGATTATATAAACGAATTTGTTTTGAAGGGCGATGATCCGGACGGATTTCCTGTAAACGAATCTTCGGCCGGTACCTCCGTCGACAGGTGGTTTGAATGGATAAACGGGAATGAGGGACAGCCTGTTGAAGAAGGATCCAATCAGGAGGGAGAACAGTCCAAGGGCTTTAATTTGACCTTTTTTTACGTAAGCGAGGCAACGGGAAGGATAATCGGAACCGTGAACGTCAGGCAGGGAGACGGTTGGGAAGAAAAATACGGAAATATCGGATTTGCGGTAAGACCGTCGGAGAGAGAAAAAGGATTGGGAACCGACATGCTGAACGCTGCAAAGTCTCTTTGCGCCTTCTTTGGAATGGAGAGCCTGACGGCGGTTTGCGGCTGTGATAATGAGGCGGCAAAAGCGCTGCTGCTAAGATGCGGATTTGAAAAGGAGCCTCAAAAGGACTGCCGGACGTTAAGCTTTAAGTGTGACATCGAAAGGGTAAATGCTGATGGTTGAGAGAAAGGATCTGCTTTCGTTGAATTTCTATAAAAAAACCCCGTTTTACGGAAGCCTAAAAAACATGAATTATAAAATCGAGGCGGTTGACAAGGGCGACGACGGCAAAATCCTTAGAGTTGTATATTGGCCCGGGCCGTATAATTTTGACGCCACGCCCGATACTCTTAAGCAGGAAAGCGAATTCCCGTATTCAGAGGAAGGGCTGTGCTGCATTGCGGATTTTCTTAACAGCCGGTACGATAAACAGAAGGAATTATTTTCTTAACAGCCGGTACGGTAAACAGAAGGAATTATTTTCTTAACAGCAGGTACGATAAACAGAAAGAATTATTTTCATAACAGCCGGTACGGTAAACAGAAAAAATTTCTTTCGTAACAGTCTTTAGCAGAGACAGCTGCTTAGAGACTGCTTTTAATATTCCTTGACGCCCGGTCATGGGAACAATTTAAAATTTGTTTGTTTTAGGGAAGTGTTTACTGCACTTCCTTTTTTGCTGTATAAGAGCAATATCCAAAAAATGTAATAAAAAAGGGAATAAAAACGAAGTATTTGAAAATACTAAAAATAGTAATGAAAAATATTTTAAAAAATAATAAAAAACACTTGACGTAGTTTTAAAAACCATGTATATTATACTACAGAACGACAAATATTAAAAATTTGCAATTAGACTATAAATATTTTATTAAGGAGGCAATTATGGGATTCAGAATCGTCGTTGACTCAGGAGCAAATATACCTGCCGAGCAGGTAAAGAAGTACGGCATCGATGTGATTTCCTTTGTTATTTCAGTTGACGGAAAGGAGATTACATGCTTTGAACCTGATAAAAGTCCTGAACAGGAAAAGGAAGCCGGAAAGGCTTATTACGATGCTATCAGAAACGGAGCAGAGGTTTCAACCTCTCTTCTTAACCGTTCCCAGTTTGAAGATTATTTTGAACCGATTCTTAAACAGGGAGAAGACATTCTCTGCATTAACCTGAGCAGCGGTATCAGCGGAACCTATTTTGAGGCTAAATGTGCAGCGTCAGACCTTCAGGTAAAGTACCCTGACAGAAAAATTGAGGTCGTTGATTCAAAAAACGCCTCCCTTGGTCAGGGGCTGCTTGCTGTTTATGCTTCGATGATGAGAAGCGAGGGAATGGCGTTTGAAAGGATAACAGAGATAATAAGAAGCTATGTGCCGAGGATTAACGGAGTGTTTACGGTTGGCGATTTAAAATACCTTGCCAAAACGGGAAGAATTAAAAAAACAGTAGCGATGGCAGGAAATATTCTTAATATCAAACCGATTCTTCGCGGCGATAAGGACGGCTATATAGTTGAATTCAGAAAGCTCCGCGGCAGAAGAAAGTCCATTGATGAGCTTGTAAACCTTATCGTAAATAATATGCAAAATCCGTCTGAACAGATTTTAGGCATAGCTCATGCCGACGCCTATGAAGACGTTTGTACGGTTGTCGAAAAGGTTAAGCAAAGAACCGGTCTTAAAGATGTTCTTATAACCAGCTACGATTACTGTACCGGAAGCCACGTCGGTCCGGATACTGTGGCGGTTTTCTTTCTTGCGAAGGACAGAGAGCTGGCAGGCAGAGCTGAAAAGGAAGAATGCGCCTGAAAAACGGTAAAAAACCGAATAACTGACCATGAAGGGCTTGCGCATGAGGAAAGGCTAATTTCTGCCGAATTCCTCCAGCTCGAGCCCTTTGTTTCTGTCAAGGCACATGCCCACAGACCAAGAGTTTATAAAAAGCAAAAGAGGATTTCCCTTTAAATCCGTAATTTTTCTCATATCGGAAGGACCGCTGATTTTTCCAAGAGGAAATTCATCAGGGTTGGCTATCCATCTTATGTGTTCATAAGGGAGGGGTTCAAGTCCGATTTCAACATTGTATTCATTTTTCAGACGGTACTTTAAGACGTCAAATTGCAGAACGCCGACGACTCCGACGATAATCTCCTCCATGCCTGTGTTGGTGTCCTGAAAAATTTGGATGGCACCCTCCTGAGCGATCTGCGTTACACCTTTCATAAACTGCTTTCGTTTCATCGTGTCCATCTGTCTGCATCTTGCAAAATGTTCCGGCGCAAAGGTAGGGATTCCCTCGAAGGCAAATTTTTCGCTCGACGTGCAGAGGGTATCGCCTATTGAAAAAATACCCGGATCGAAAACGCCGATTATGTCGCCGGCGTATGCCTCTTCAATTATATGCCTTTCCTGTGCCATCATCTGCTGCGGCTGGGAGAGCTTTATTTTTTTACCGCCTTGGACATGCGTAACCTCCATGCCTGCTGTGAATTTGCCCGAGCAGATGCGCATGAAGGCGATTCTGTCTCTGTGCGCTTTGTTCATATTGGCTTGGATCTTAAAGACAAAAGCCGAAAAGTAATCGTCGAAAGGATTAATAGGTCCCTTGTCCGTGTTCCTTGGCAAAGGAGAGTAGGTCATTTCAAGAAAGTGTTCAAGAAAGGTCTTAACGCCGAAGTTGGTGAGAGCCGAGCCGAAGAACACGGGAGAAAGCCGTCCCGCCGTAACCTCGTCAAGATCAAACTCAGCGCTGGCGCCGTCAAGCAGCTCGATGTCTTCGTTAAGCTTTTCGAAGGCATGGCTCCCGAGCCTTGACTCGGCATCGGGAGATGAAAGCGGAATATATTCGGTTTCCACCTCCTTCTGACCGTTGTAGGCAGCCGTAAAGAGCGAGATCTCCTTTGTGTTTCTGTCATAGGTTCCTGCAAACTCCTTGCCGGAGCCGATTGGCCAGTTGATAGGGCATGTTGCAATTCCAAGCACGTTTTCAATGTCGCTCAGCAAATCGAAGGGGTCGTTTGCCTCGCGGTCCATTTTGTTTATAAAGGTAAAAATAGGGATATGCCGCATTACGCAGACCTTAAAAAGCTTTATTGTCTGCTTCTCAACGCCTTTTCCGGCGTCTATAACCATTACGGCAGAGTCGGCAGCCATCAGAGTACGGTAAGTGTCTTCAGAGAAGTCCTGATGTCCCGGAGTGTCAAGTATGTTGATGCAGTAATTACCGTAATTAAACTGCATTACGGAGGAAGTAACGGAAATGCCTCGCTCCTTTTCGATTTCCATCCAGTCGGAAACTGCGTGTCTTGCTGTTTTTCTTCCCTTAACGGAACCGGCAAGATTAATCGCGCCTCCGTAAAGGAGAAGCTTTTCGGTAAGAGTGGTTTTTCCGGCATCAGGATGGGATATTATGGCGAAGGTACGCCTTTTCTTTATTTCTGCTTCATTTTGCGACATATATCGTCCTCCGTAATAAATGATGCTGCCGTTGATTAAAGCCTGAAAACGGCAACTGTTTCTGTAATGCGTTTCGAATCGGCGTTATAAAAGCGCTCCGAAAGTATACCTTTGAAATTCTACATCATAAAATACGTCATGACAAGTGGAAAAATAAAGGTTTTATTAAACATCTTCCCAATATTTGACTTGTGTGTTATACTTAGACTAACTTTTCGGCTTTAAAAGCCGTAAGAGGTAAAAGGAAGGTTTGTATATGATAGAAGAAAACGGCAGCATGCTCGAAAGCGGGCTGGATGAACTGCTTAGACAATACAACCAATTGCTGGAGCTTTTTCAGGGAATGGAAGAGTCCTATGAAATGAATGGGCTTATCGAAAAGATGAACAGGGCGTTCAGGCAGGTATGTGAAGATGTCTGCGTGAAAAGGCTTCAGTGCGATATTGTGACATTGCATGATGAGATTTTGGCGTCGGATATCAATGCGCATTTTGTGGTTTACGAGGCTGAGGGCGAAGAGTTTGACAACATAATGCGCCAGTACAAGATGCCGGCCGGAGAAAAGCTTCAGTGCAGCATTTCATTTACTACATACATGCCGACAGAATTACAGCTTGCAAGGGCAAAATGTATTTGCGAGCTTGTTTATCTTTATATGAGCAGGGCAAAGATGGGAATTGCCCTTACGGACGCCCTTCACAGGGATCTGGTAACCGGAATGCCTAACACTAAGGCGTTCTTTGATTTCGGAGATAAGCTTTTTAATGAATACACAATAGCGGATTACTGCGTGCTTGCGCTTAACATAAGCAACTTTAAGTATGTAAACCAGACCGTCCCTTTCAACGTTGGGACGTCGGTGCTTGTAAGATATGCTCATAAGCTTTTATCATTTATTAAACCGGATGAGCTTGTTACCAGATCGGGAGGCGATAATTTTAACATTCTCATTAAGAAAGAAAGTCTGAATGAGTTTCTGGAAAATGTAAAAGTTGTTCCGATAGATATTAAGGCAGGCGGCATAAAAACCCGTTTTGAGCTTTCATGCTACATAGGCGTTTGCGTTATTGAGACGAGGATGTCGATCCAAGTGGCGGTTGAGAATGCGGTCAGTACGATGACAATGGCAAAACACACGCCTTACTCTCCTGTGATGTACTATACGGAGGAAATCGGGGAAAAGCAGCACCACATCAATCAGGTGCGCGCAAAGTTTGCGCAAGGGATTGACAACCATGAATTTGTTGCTTACTATCAGCCGAAGGTAAATATCCTTACGCAGAAGATAATCGGGATGGAAGCGCTTGCCAGGTGGGAGGTTGACGGAAGAATAATCGGTCCGGGTCAGTTTGTCAATATCCTTGAAAACACAAGGTTTATTATGGAGCTTGACAGATACATGCTGAGGCAGGTGTGCCGCGATATTAAAAGGTGGGAAAGCAGAAGGCTTGAGATTCCGAGAGTTTCATTTAACCTTTCCAGAATCAATCTGCAAAACACAAACATTGCAGACGAGATTGCCGCAGTACTTGACGAGTATCATGTCGATTATGACAAGGTTGAAATAGAAGTAACTGAAACCGTGGACAGCGAGGAATTTATCTACCTTGCAAATTTTATTGAGAAAATGAAGCATCATGGGATTAAGGTCTCCATTGACGATTTCGGGACAGGTTATTCGTCACTGAACCTTTTGAAAAAAATGAATGCAGACGTACTTAAAATAGACCGCTCTTTTATTAATCTTGAACATTTCAGCGAGAAGGACGAACTCATGGTAAGGAGCATAGTAAATCTTGCAGAAGCCTACGGAATGGAGGTTATTACAGAGGGCGTCGAAACAGAAGAACAGATTGAGTTTATGTTAAAAGTCGGGTGTCATAATGTTCAGGGGTATTTCTTTGACAGACCGCTTAGCAAGGAAAAAATGACGGAAAGACTTGAAATAGGACAGTACGATAAAAAATTTACCGTTTAAGGATAAACAGCCGCAGCAGATACGGCTGTTTGGTTTGTTAAAGGCAGGGCTGCGGATTCCTTACGGAAGCGCGCCGCACTGCCCGATTGGAGATTAAAATGGCAGAAACGACTAACTTGCAGAATGAAAGAGACGAAATGGAAGCTATGCTTTCATGCATGATAGAGAGGCAGAACTCAAGCCCCTCCGAAAAAAATCTGCAAAGCATGCTGAACGCTTTAAAGGAATGCGGGGTTTATATTCCCGTCAAATTCATTATGACGAAGGAACAGCAGAAGAAGTTTGCTGAGGCGCAAAAAACAGGACGCCCGATGCTTGCGG
>CANRAZ010000044.1 GCA_947628705.1 uncultured Lachnospiraceae bacterium
ACGCATTTGACGGGGGCAGTGGTCCAGCAAAGGAGTTTAGTTATTGGGGAACTATAGATGAAATATGCTGTGGGCTCCAGAGCGGAAAGTTGTACAAAGTTGAGGGCTTCGCTCGAAAATTGTTGTGTCGCCTACTTCATTATGCCGCAGTGAAAGATGCAAAGACTGGGAAAGACTATACGATATCAACTATCCGCACCGCAATCAATGAAAAGTATAACGATGTATACAGTGCGTGCATAATCGCCCTATCGCAGCTTACGCGCTACGATAGAGCATCTGTTGATGCTTCTCTCCGAGATATGTTCAACAGCGTTTTTGCTGGCGAAACTCAAAATCCCGAAGATATTTTCAGTTTTGTTCCAGCACATTTTATGGAAGAACCTAAAGAAACTGCCCAAGATAATATCAGTAATGAAAACATATTCATCGATCCGATTCGAGGTCGTAGGATACAATTTGATACTGTTCACGGTGTTAAGGGAGAAACACATGACGCCACACTTTATCTTGAAACAGATAACAGGAATTCTTCAGACATCATTAGAGTGCTACATTGTTATGGCATTGGAAAGCCTGGGCAATCACCGCTTTTTGATTATAGTCGTAAAATTGTATATGTCGGAATGAGTAGGCCAAGAAAGCTTCTTTGTGTAGCCATTCGAGATACAACCTATGAGAGAGGAAAGAATGCCTTTCAGAATTGGGAAACTTTCTTCCTTTGCGGGAATGAGCCAAAAAGCGATCATTGAAGTAGCATAAACTGTACCAATTTTCAAATTCTCCGTTACAATATAGCAGAAAGCGTAACAATCCAGATAGGGAAATTGAGAGCGCCAAGGATTTAGACCACAATATTGACCAAGGGAAAGGGGAACGATAAATCGGGATTTAAGGAAATAATTTGTGGGAGCAGGAATTATTGTATGCGAGTTAAATGGCACTGGAAAGAGTACACTGGGAAAGACTCTTGAAGAGAAGTTTCATTTATATTTTATAGATAAAAGATGATATGGGAGGAATAATAGGTGAAGTTAATTATGCAGCCCACTTTTTTAACGTGTGGACAGGCGTGTATTGCCATGATTGCAGGGAAAAGCGTTGAGGAAGTAATAAAGGATATGAAAACAGATGGAGCTACGAGTATCGGTCAACTAATAGAGATACTTGATGCTTACGGCATTGGACACGCTGAAAGAAACAAGCGGATTTCCAAGAAGAATCCTGTTCCCTACAAGTATTCGATTCTGACAATTCATACAGATGCGGGATATACACATTGGACGCTGCTGTATGATAATAAATATTATGACCCAGAGTTTGGGCTGATTGAGGGCGAATATACTCATGGGAAAATCACATCATTTTTAGAAATATATGACGAGTAGAAAATTCAAATTTATCGGGCGGACAAAAATTTGAAGGATATAGTAATGAAAACAAATCTGGTAATAGTTGAAGGACTTCCAGGTAGCGGAAAAAGTACAACTGCCGCGATGATTGCCGAGGAACTCAAGAAAAAAGGTAAGCAAGTCGAGTGTGTTGATGAGGGAGCTGCGGAGCATCCTGCTGACTACGCCGACTATAATTTCCCTGATTTTGAAACAGAAAGAACGAAGGTACTTGAAAAGTGGCGCTCTTTTGTGAAAGGCGCGGATGAAGATATAATCTATGTTTTCAACTGCATTTTTCTGCAAAATCCGATGTGTGAAACTATGATGCGCTTTGGTATGGAAGAAGCAGCTTCTGAAAAATATATTGCTGAGATAGCAGAAATTATCAAACCTATGTCTCCTGTCATTATCTACATAGACCAGCCAAATGTGAAGACTACAATAGACAGCGTGCTTGACGAGCGTGGGAATGACTGGCTGAAGGCTGTGATAGACTATCATATATCACAAGGGTATGGAAAACAAAATAGTCTGTCTGGTTATGACGGATATATCAAATGTCTTGAAGAAAGAAGAAACAGGGAGCTGAACATTTTGCGGTCACTCAACATAGACAGCTATACAATCAGTCAGGATATAACCATCGATGAGTTTGCGGAATTGTTTGCTTCGGTCGGCTGGAGTTGTCCCGCAAAGGAGCAGGTGAAATTTGCAATCAATAATAGTACAAAATCATTTGTTGTTCGCCATAAGGGAAAGCCTGTGGCAACAATAAACTGGCTTGGCGATTATGGAATGCACTGGTTTATGAAAGAATTCATTGTACACAAAGATTACCAGAGACAGATGATAGGGACTTTACTGTATCGGTTTTCTGAAAATTTTATCAAAAGTTCAATGAAAGCTGATTGGAAAGTGTGTATTGATTTGAGATCTTCCAAAGAGAAAGAAAAATTTTATAATAATCTCGGATTTAAAACAATGATAGCGGATGAAAACGGTAGCGGAATGGAGAAAATGCTAGAACGATAAATTATAATTACAAGACAAAGGCGGTGTAAAATGACGATATATAAGGAAAAGACAGCTATGCAACACAGGAGTCGTAGAGCAATATGAAGATGCTAGATTATACTGGAAAGTTAAACCATCATGCGGATTATCTTTATGCTATCAAGCTTTTGGAAGCAAAGAGCAAATATATCGAGTATGTTTTGGTGGATGAAGATGATACGGAACTGATAGAATTGTTTCGGGATACTATTATATCCGTCAAGGCGCAAAACAAGTGGTGAGGAACCAAATCTGCCAGTGGCAGCAAAGTATACACCATAAGCGCTTCCAAAGAACTTTTTCGATATTTGCGGAAATTTGAAACATTCTGTAAGTTCGGAACTTCCGACTTCGGAGAAAATGGAGCGGAAACAGATTTCGGCATCAATGACATTGCCTTTTTTGACAAAAATGAATTGCCGCTTCTGTTTACAACCACACATGAAGGATATATTACGGTTCGCAGCGATTTGTTTGCATAACCTTCCGCTTATCAAGCAGCCCCTCTGAGCGTAATGCTTTCAGGGGGCTGTTTTTGTGTTACAGACAAAAATAACCCCATGCTATGAGGGGGAGGGAAAATCTTTAGATAAAAGAAACTCATGTGTTAGCATATCAAGGAATTAGAGGTAATGCTTTACGAATATTTGACAGTGGCTCTACGCTGAAATCCGTTTATGAACTCTTGAATAAATCACATTTTAATGATATATTGTTAGTAATTTATGAGGTACGGACGTGACCTTATGCTTACTTCCCTTATCGGCGTGAGTAAGAAAAGCTGAAAATTTCAAAAGAGCTTGCCTTGAAAGATGTTTGTTTAGGAAAAATAGTTGAAATGGTAAGCTTATATCGTATCGCGGAACTCCTGACAAAATTGTTGTGTCCGCATTTGGCTTGCACGGCTTTGGCTCGGACTTGTCTGTAAAGAAAGTTGGTGATGTATAATGCAGATAATTTGTTTTCATAATCCTGATGAAGATAACGGTTATTTAAGCAACTGGTACCTTTCAGAATTTTCAGTTGACGGCATTACATTTTCATCTATGGAACAGTATATGATGTATAAGAAAGCCGTCTGCTTCGGAGACGGTGAGACAGCTGCTCGGCTATACTCTTATGATGGTAAGAGAGTCCTTTTCAGGATTATAAGAAAAGAAAAATAAGATGAAATAGAAAATGTTTATTTATGTTTGGCTTTTTCTCGAAAATATTGAAGAATCGAAAAAAATGTGCTATAAAATTCTAAAGGAAAATTATAGCCGTTTAAAACTAAAATGCTTTGAAAAGAGAAGAAGACAACAATCTTTAAATTTAGGAAAATCGGAATTCAAGGTTAAAGAGGCAAAAAACGAGATGAACTGACGGAGCAGAGGTTTCCCTTGGTCATACGTATTCCTGACGGAGAGATAGTAAATGATGAATGAGCGGATCGCTAACGAAGTGCAAAAGGGCAGCATAAAAACGTCCTACGGCTATGCTATGGAGTTAAGAGGATTGATTGACCGTTTTGATATTAACATAGCTAGCTGCCAGACACAGTATGCCGGTGTGGAATCGCGCGCAAAATATCTGAAGCAGGACAGGGACGGCCGCAGGCTGCTGGCTGCCGTTAATGTCGCAATATGCGTCCTGCTTGTCGTTTTTGTGTACTGTTTTTTTAATATCATAACCTTTTTTTTCAGCGTTATTGCGGCGTTCTATCTTTTTATTTATACTGTTCGCACTATACTGACATACCGTAAGGCAAAGGTAAGGTATCAGGTCTTTACGGAACATCCAAAATATGCTAAAATGATTAAGAAAGAGCATATTGCTACGTATTACAATCAGACGGAATACTTCTCCAGATATATTGCTTACCTTAAAAAAGGGCGTAAAACGTGTTCGGAGCTGTTAAAAAAGGTTGAAGCGTGCAATGAGCTTACACAGGAAGATATAAGTGCTCTTGACAGCATGGCAGGCTTCAATTTTTCATTTGAGGAAAATACCTTTCATGAATTCAAAATTTGAACGGTTAAGAGGAGTCACCGTAATGTAAAGCGCTGCGGCGCTAGGGAGAAAAATGATTACTTTATACGATTTTGGCAAAAAAAATAACGGTCATTCAGACGGAATTTCTGCAAGATGCTTGCTTTTTCCGGCTTTGGCTGGCGTCCTTTTGATAGCTGCGCTTTTGGTCGGATGCGGTAAAAAGGATAAAGCTACGGTCAATAATGACATTCAAGGCACATCAGTACAGGTTCAGGCAGAGGAAATGCCGTCTCAGGCGGAGGAAACGCCGGGAGAGGCTGAAAAAATACCGGTATATGTGAATGAAAAAGTTGTGCTTGAGGCCGGAGAAGAGCTTACGCCGGAAAAAATAGTTGACGGTTCGCTTGAAAAGGTGAGCTTTGTAACGGATATTTCGCTCATAGAAACCAGCCGGCCGGGATATTACGATATTGAGGTCTTGGTTGACGGAGAGAGATTTAAAGTGTCGCTTACAGTTCAGGACACGGTTGCGCCTAAAGCAGTTGCTAAGGAGGTCGAAACTGAGCTTGGTGTTGTCCCTGAGGCCGTGGATTGCGTTACTGACATTGAAGATGTAACAGATGTTACAATATCTTATGAGCAGGAACCTGATGTCTCTGACGAGGGAAGAAGTACGGGAATTGTTAAGCTGGTAGACTCATCAGGAAATTCGACCTTATTGGACGTTCCTTTTAATGTGATTTATTATGACAGGATTGCTCCTGTGATAGAAGGAACCAAGAATTTAGAGATTATTGTAGGGGACTCTGTCAGCTATAAATCGGGCGTTTCCGTAACAGACAACTGGGACGAAAACCCTTCTCTTGAAATTGACAACAGCGCCGTTGACATAAACAAGGCAGGAAAGTACTCGGTTATTTATACCGCGACCGATGCGTCAGGAAACTCGTCCTCTGTCACGGTTACCGTTACCGTAAAGGAAAAGCCGCAAACTAATATCGGAACGGACGTAGTTTACGCCATGGCTCAGGATATTCTTGACGATATTACTGACGATTCTATGGACAGTATGCAGGTAGGGTATGCGATATACTACTGGTGCAGACACAATATAAAGTATACAGGATATTCGGACAAGTCCAGTTGGACAAAGGGAGCCTACGATGCTTTCAAAAACCGCTGCGGAGACTGCTTTACTTACTATTCGGCTGCCAAGGCTTTATTCGATGTCGCCGGCATCGAGAACACGATGATATACCGGAGCGATACGACCAGAGGACAGCATTTTTGGAACCTGATTAATCTGGGCGACGGATGGTATCATGTTGATACAAGCCCGAGAAACGGCCCGGGCGACGATTTCTTTATGGTTACCGATGCGGAAATTCTGGCATATTCGGAAACGCACAACAATACGCATATTTTTGACCCGACCCTTTTTCCGGAGAGGGCGACCAAATCGGTTCAGGATCAAATCAACTATCGCTCGTCCAAGCTCGTGAGATAGAAAATTGTAATTTTTAAAAAAATTTTATACTAAATTAATATTTTTTCTCCGTTTTTGTTGACTTACGAAAATATTAAAAGTAATATATGTAAGTAATCTTTTTCACCGAAGGGTGGGGGAAAAATAACGTTAAAAGGAGAAAAAGAATGAAAGGATTAGGAATTATTGCGAGGATTGCGGTTATTTTCTTCAGTATTCTGCTGATAGTAACGGCTTTCCTTCCGTGCCTTGAAATGGAGGTCATGGGTAAAACAACGACAATAACGCTGCTGAAGACTGCTGACGAGTCTCTCGGAGACGGAGTATACTTTATTATATTCGCCATTGCATGTATAGGCGCGGTGCTTGTTAAGAATCAGCCGATTTCCGTGCTGATACTCAGCGCTTGTGTATGTTATTTCTGCATTTCTGAAATTAACAGCGTTAAAGATGCAATGAACGAAATCGAGGACGAGCTCGGAGCAATGGCTTCTGTGGTCAATGTAGACAAAAAAATAGGCTATTTCACAATGATTATCTCCTCATTTGGACTTCTTGCAGCAAGTCTTCTTAACATGGTTAATTTCAAGAAGCGCGCATAAAGCCGTTCGTTGATTTTAGCGGAAAAGTAAGAGCAGTCAGAGTTATCTGGCTGCTTTTTTTATGTAAGACGGTCGGACATTTTGCCGATTATAAGCGCTTATCATCAGGGTTTTATGATCTGAAACCGTAGAATAAAGGCAATATTTTGTATGATTTGTGTCTTTGAATAAAAAAAGTGAAATTTTCGAGCGGATTATGCGTAAGAATTGCTATTGTTTATAAAAAAGTCTAGTAAGTATTGAGAAAATATGGTAAAATGTGAATGAATATATTGGATTATTGTGTCCAAGCATTTGGAGAGGTTTTATGGTAAATACGCAGAAAACTAGGCTGATGACAAAATGCGCGATATATGAAAAGCACGCCGGCAAAGAGGACATTTACATGTCAAAATACTTTAAAGCTGACTATGTACGTTGGAATATCGTCAAGACGATCATTTATGTCACCATAGGCTATCTTGCCTTGTGGGGAATGTACTTCCTTTACAATTTGAATGAATATATCGAACAGGCATTCATGATTGACTATAAAAGCTACGGAATGAAAATGCTTGGCTTTTACATCGCTCTGCTTGCGATCTATATCGGCATATGCTGGATAAGCTATTCCGCAAAATACAGAAGGAGCCGGGCAAGGCTTGCGAAATATTACAAGGTGCTTGGGAAGATCAACAAGCTTAATGAAAAGGATGAGAGATTAAAGGATCTTGAGGATTATTAGACCCGAATTAAAGAAAATTATTAGGTGATTCGCCATGGAGGTTGCAGATGACCCAGCTTCTTGAAATAAGAACAAAACTTATTGAAATATATCAGAAAACGGAGACTTACGTTGTCATAGCGTTTAAGCTTCTGTTTTATTTTCTGGCATTCAATGCTTTAAGAAAAACAATACACTATAATGCAAGGCTGTCAGGCTTCGCGGTAGTACTGTGCCTGACGGTTATTTCAGCTTTCCTTCCGCCGTCAATTACGGTTGCAGTCATGGTATTTTATATAGCTCTCCAGCTTTATTCCGCATCGCCTCTGATTGCGGCGACCGTACTTGTAATAGCGTTGATTTTATTTTGTTTTTTCTTAAGATTTGCTTCTTCCTACGGAAATGCCGTTATTGCGATGCCGTTGCTGATGGGAATGAAGATACCGTATGTGCTTCCGATTTGCCTTGGGCTGTTTTCAACACCGATTACGGTTATTCCCGTGTGCGTAGGCGTCTTCGCATATTATTTCCTTAAAGGGATCACGGCAAACATGATAACGGTTGAACAGGTTGCGGCTGCCGACAATCCCTTCGGATTTTATATAAGCGTACTTGACAGCGTCGTTAAAAACGAGGCGATGCTTGCGTCAATGATTGTTTTTTCATTGGTTATCGTTGCGGTTTATATCGTCAGAAACATTAAGATGGACTATTCGTTTGAGATTTCCGTCGCAGTCGGCGCAGGCACTTCAATGATTGGTTTTATAATTATGATGCTCAGGTACGATATCGGAGTAGGAGTTTTCAGCGTGTGTCTGTTTTCTGTCATATCCGGTCTGATTGCCGTTGCCGTGAATTTTATTTACAGGCCTCTTTTTTACGCCGGGACGGAACAGGTTCAGTTTGAAGACGACTATTACTACTATTATGTTAAGGCAGTTCCGAAGATCAAGGTTGCAGGTTCAAAGATTAACGTAAGGCATGTCGTTACCAGAAGGACAAGCACTATGGACGAGGATTTTGGAGACGAGCTTGACGATGTTGATTCAGGGCTGGCTTTTAATTCCGACAATGCCCTTTCAGGGGCAAAGGGAAGAGTTCTTGCCGGAGAACCTGATGAGGACGAGGATTGGGACGAGCTTTCGGACATGGAGTATAAGGCTTACCGAAGCACGAGAGCGTCCGATAGGACAAACGGATTGAAGACGGCAAAAAAGCCGTCGTCCGCCGTAAAAGAAAGTGACGGTCCTGTCTCGGCAAGACGTTCTGAAAGACGTATTGTAAAAGGGAATACCGGTTCGGCAAGACAGACGGCGGCTGAAAGAAACGGTGCGGCTGTGAGAAAAAACAGTGCGGCAGGCTCGGATGCACGGGGCACGCAGGCTGCCGAAGCGGGCAGAAGACCGTTGGGCGGCGCAAAGCACGGCAGTGCGGCAGACGTCAGAGGTGCTTCTGACAAGCGTAATGCGTCGAAAAAACATGCTTCAAGCGACAGATATTCAGGCGGCTACGCCAGAAGGTCGGAAAGCTCGGAGGATGATTTTTAATTAATGGATAGACAGTAGATAATCAGAGGTAAGAATGAACAGTTTTTTCAGAACGTTATCATCGTTTTTCAGTTATTTAAAGCCCGGTAATATCAGACCAGGAGACATAGTTGAGATACTGCTTATTGCTTTCCTTATGTACTACATCATCAGGTGGGTAAGGAACACGAAGGCTTGGTCTCTTGTTAAGGGCATGCTGGTGTTAATAATCATATGGGTCATCGCTGAGTTTTTCCAATTTAACGCGATCCTGTGGATATTTGCAAATACCATCAATGTTGGAATCATTGCCCTGTTTATACTGTTTCAGCCGGAGCTTAGAAGAGCCTTGGAGCAGTTGGGCAGAAAGAATATTTCGCTGTTTTCCTTTGATTTTAAGGGCGGAAACAGGAGATTTTCAGATGAAACCATGCAGGAGCTTATAAACGCTGTCTTTGAAATGGGAAGGAACAGAACAGGCGCCCTGATTGCAATTGAAGGCGAGACGTCTTTAGGAGAGTATGAAAGAACCGGCATTGAGCTTGATTCAAAGGTGAGTGCGGCGCTTCTTATAAATATCTTTGAGCATAATACGCCTCTGCATGACGGAGCGGTAATAATAAAAAATGACAGAATTACGGCGGCAACCTGCATTCTGCCCGTATCAGACAATATGCAGCTTAGTAAGGAGCTGGGAACGAGGCACAGGGCAGGCGTTGGACTCAGTGAGGTAGTCGACGCTTTTATAATCATTGTTTCAGAAGAGACGGGCAAGGTTTCAATTGCAAGGAACGGACAGCTGATAAGGGGAGTCGATGAAATGTACTTAAAGAGCAAGCTGTCCGATATGCAGCAGTATGCTGTGAATGTAAAAAAAGCCATAAAAAAGGATGATAAGGGCGGCGCTGCGGCTAAAGGCGCAAAAAAAGCGGCTAAAAAGAGCAGGAGTTAACGGTTGGAAAGCTGGGTAATCACATGAACAGAACGGTTAAAGATTTTTTCTTACAAAATATATGGCTGAAGTTATTATCGGTCGGAATAGCGATTCTTGCATGGTGTACCATCATGAATATGTCCGACCCTAACATTACTGTTACCTTGAGGAACATTTCCGTAAACAAAATCAACGAGCAGTCAGTGGTAGATGAGAACATGATTTACGACGTTGTGAGCGGCGATACTATCAGCATTACCGTAACAGGTCCAAGGTCGGTGCTTCAGCAGCTGACAAAAGACGACGTAAACGCTTATATAGATTTAAAGGAATTAAGCATAACAAATGCTTGTCCTATCCATATTTCGTTTAAAAACGCTTCTGTTGCAAACAAGGTTGAGGTCACGTCAAAATCAGATGAGGTAATGGTTTTGAGCCTCGAAGAAATGGTTACAGAAAATAAACAGGTTGCCGTCGTGCTTTCAGGAGCTGCTGCAGAGGGGTATTATGCGATTTCCTCCGTCTCTCCGCTGCTTATTGAGGTTTACGGCTCCGAGACCCAAGTGAGCAAAGTTGAGCGTCTTGTGGCAAATGTTAATATTGACGGACAGAATACTTCATTTATTAAAACGGTAGAAGTGATTCCTTATGATAAGGATAACAACGTTTTAGATGCGACGCAGTTTACCCTTAAGGACAATAAGGTAAGCGTGTCGGTCGAGCTTTTGCCGACTAAAAATATCAATGTGGTTGTTGATGCCGATGTGAGCGCGGAATACGGTTTTGCATGTATGCCTTTGGAACAGGCGCCGACCTCGATTACGATTGCCGGTCCTCCGGACATTATAAGCAATATAACGGAAATAACTATTCCTTATAAGGCTGAAAACCTTAAAGAGACTGTGGCTGAAAATATAAGCCTTACGGAATATATTCCGGAGGGCTGCCATCTGGTTTCAAATATTGATTCAGTTTCCGTAACAATTCCTGTCGTAATGCTTGATGAGAGCAGGGAAATGACTGTTAATGTCAGCAATATAGCTATGAGGAACCTTCCGTCCGGTTTTTCAACGGTAAATAAAACTTCTTCCGTGCATATCAGAGTATGGGGAGCTGAAGGCACGACGGGGAATTTAACTGTATCCTCTTTGGGATTATATGCGGATTGCAGCTCTGTCAAAGCTCCGGGCTCATATCAATTAAAAATCAACTGTGATAACGGAGGGAATTATATAATTGACGATGTTTCCGCAAACATTGTATTTTCAGCTCCGTGAATAAGAACGGATTTTGGGGAGAGATGATAATGGTAAGCGGTAAAGCTACGGTGATTAACAAAAAAGGCTTACACATAAAACCGGCAGGGGCGTTGAGTACGATTGCTCTTGGTTTTTCATGCTCTGTTTACCTTAAAGTGAGGAATTACAATGTGAATGCAAAAAGCGTTTTAGGAGTGCTGAGCGCACAGGTAAGGGAAGGCGAGGAAATAGAGCTGGTTTGCAGCGGCTCTGACGAAGAACAGTGTCTGAATTCTCTGATTGAAGGAATAAACAGCAAGTTTGGTTTGGAATAGAATTTTTACGATGTGTTAATGGGAGGAGATATCATGAAAAAATTTGATTATCTTGTCGTCGGAGCAGGGCTTTATGGCTGTGTTTTTGCTAACGAGATGAAGAAAAAAGGGAAAAAATGCCTTGTAATCGACAGGCGCAGTCATATTGGCGGAAATATTTATACTGAGAAAATTGAAGGCATAAACGTGCATGTATACGGAGCGCATATTTTTCACACAGACGATAAGGCAATATGGGATTACATTAATAATTTTGCTGAGTTTAACAATTACATAAACTCGCCTGTAGCTGTATATAAGGACGAAATTTACAATCTTCCTTTCAACATGAATACGTTTTCCAGAATGTGGAATATCAAAACCCCTGAGGAAGCAAAAAGAATTATAGAACGGCAGGTGGAGGAAGCCGGAATCGGTACTCCGGCAAATTTGGAGGAACAGGCAATATCCCTTGTCGGAAGAGACGTTTACCAGAAGCTTGTTAAGGGTTATACTGAAAAACAGTGGGGAATGGAATGTTCTAAGCTTCCTGCGTCAATAATAAAAAGGCTTCCGCTTAGGTTTATTTATGACAATAATTACTTCTCTGACCGATATCAGGGAATTCCAATCGGAGGCTACACCGCAATTGCGGAAAAAATGCTTGAGGATGTTGAGGTAAGGACAGATACGGATTATCTAAAAAACCGTGGAGAATTAAACAGTTTGGCTGATAAGATTGTTTATACAGGCGCAATAGATGAGTTTTACGATTATAAATACGGTACTCTTGGATACCGAAGAGTTGAATTTGAACAGGAAATACTCGATGTGGAAAACTATCAGGGTAATGCAGTGGTTAATTATACCGCTGCTGATATCCCTTACACGAGGATAATCGAACACAAGCATTTTGAATACGGAAAGGGAAAAAAGACAGTAATTTCAAGGGAGTTTCCTCGTTCATGGAAGCAAGGCGACGAGCCTTACTATCCGATAAATGATGATGAAAGCAGGAAAAAATTTGCAAAATATAAGGCGCTTGGGGACAGTGAGAAAAATGTGATTTTCGGAGGAAGGCTTGGAGAATATAAATACTACGATATGGATGACGTTATAAAGTCGGCGCTTGACAAAGCGGCGGAAGAATCATAGGCTTAAGAAAAAAATCCGCACGGCAGACTCATTTACTGCGGTGCGGATGTTTTTACAGTTTACGGACACGCTGCCGTCTTTGTCACCGTATCCGGTAATATCAGAGATGTCTTCTTTAGAAACGGGCTCTGTGGCTAAACCGTTATCAGGCGTTGATTTGTTAATGTTGAGCGTGCTGTCGTTTGCGGTAGACGGGGTCGCCTTGTGATAGGTCACCAGGTTTTTAGGTTCCTTTGAAAAATATGAGTTATATATTTCGTAACCGCACATATAAACTCCGGCGACCACCAGAAAAAGGCAGAAGCACGACAGCAGTATTTTAATGATTTTTTTCATTTACGGTACCCTTTTGGTCATGCGCAGATTATCCGCAGGACTTCAAATGCAATGTTATTTGGTATAAGCTTTCGCAGCAATATAATACTATATTTTTACCCTGAATTTCCATACATAGTATGAACAAAATTTCATGAGCCGGCAGGTAAAAATATGTAAAAAATTCACATATGATATAATAATAAACATATGTGTTTTAATTGTGAAAAAAGCGGTCAAAACAATAAAAATGTTGTTTTATTGCCGCATTTGGGGTATTATAAGAAGAAAAGCTTCAAATTTAGGAGAGCATGGATGAAAAAGCAGGGCAATGCAATTAATTTCAGATTGCTGCTTGATGCAATAATTATAATAGTTTCATACCTTGTTGCATACAGTTTAAGGTTCGGGGCGCTGTCAGACACGGGTTTTCTGGAATTAGAGGGGAACGTAAAGTACTATTCTCTGTCAGAATACGCGAAATACCTTTACATCTTTGTTCCCGGTTACTTAGTGATATATTCATACTGCAAGCTGTATGTGGTAAGCAGAAGACGTAAAGAGGCGTGGAATTTAATAAAGGCGAACATACTTGGGGTGCTCTTTATAGCGTTTGTCCTTTATTTTGTTAAGGATATGAACATTTCCCGAGGCTTTATCACCGTATTCTGCATAATAAATCTTGTACTTAGCTGCTGTATGAGATATCTTATTCAGTCGGTCCTTGAATTCTTGAGAGCAAAGGGCGTTAATCTTAAGCACGTAATTATTATTGGCTACAGCTCGGCGGCGAGAGGATTTATCGACAGGATTAAAAACAATCCTCAATGGGGCTTTAAGATCCATGGAATTGTTGACGATCAAAGAGAGATTGGGGAAAGCTATAAAAATATTTCTGTAATCGGAAGGACGGACGAGCTTGAAGGACTGTTGGCGTCGAACAGCTTTGATGAAGTTGTCGTTGCACTCAACATAAATGATTATTACAAGCTCCGCAGGGTTGTGGGAATTTGCGAAAAATCAGGTTGCCACACGATTTTCGTTCCCGATTACAATCATATAATCCCATCCGTTCCCGTAATGGAGGACATGGAAGGACTTCCGCTTGTTAATATCAGAAACGTACCGCTTGCGTCCTTTTCAAATATGGCGATAAAAAGAGCCTGCGATATTGTGCTGAGCTTTCTGTTAATATTGCTTTTTTCTTTGCCGATGCTTGCAATCGCAATCGCAGTCAAAACCACATCGAAGGGTTCTGTCATATATAAACAGGAAAGAGTAGGCATGCACAATAAGCCGTTTATGATGTATAAATTCCGCTCTATGGAGGTTGTGACCGAAGGAGAGGACAAATATCAGTGGACAGGCGACGGAAATGCGGATGCAAGAATCACAAAGGTCGGACATATAATCAGAGCGACAAGCCTTGATGAACTGCCGCAGCTTTTTAATGTTTTAAAGGGCGATATGAGCCTTGTGGGCCCAAGACCTGAACGTCCGTTTTTCGTGGAAAAATTCCGTGAAGAGATTCCGAGGTACATGATTAAGCATCAGGTAAGACCCGGAATGACAGGCTGGGCGCAGATTAAAGGCTACAGAGGAGACACTTCAATTGAAAAGCGAATTGAATGCGACCTGTATTATATTGAAAACTGGACACTGCTTTTGGATTTTAAAATACTGCTGCTTACGCCGTTTAACGCATTTAAAAATGCTCGGTAGGGGCGTGTGTTGGAAATCAGTGGGGACAGATAATGCTTTGGTAAAATGAAAAGGAGTTTTTACAGTGAGTGCTGAAGATGATTTATTAAACGAAAATGATGATAAAGAGGCAAAGAACAGCCAAAGTTCTGAAAATAAGGGAGAAGGCGGCGGCAAAAAAAGTGTTGATGACCGCAATGACGGTTATGAAAATATCTGCGCGATCTGCCGCAGAACAGAGAGCGCTGCCGGAAAAATGATTAAAATTCACGACGGCCTCTGCATATGCAGCAGCTGTATGCAGCGTTCATTTGATATGATGGGCAGCTTGAATCTCACGGAACTTTTAAACGGTAGGACGACCCCGCCCGTAAAGAACAAGGGTGAAGGCGAGGAAGGAAACGAGGAAAACGACGATAACGGTAAGAATCAAAACCAGCCCTTCCCTTTTAGTAATTTTAGAATCGTTATTCCGCACGAGATGAACAGGCAGCAGAAAATCAAGCCTAAAAAGGAAAAGAAAAGACCGGACGGCGAGAACAGGCCGGAGCTTAAGGAAATGACGCTTAAGGATCTGCCTGCGCCGCATAAAATAAAGCAGAAGCTTGACGAGCATGTTGTGGGACAGGAACACGCAAAGAAGGTCATAAGCGTTGCGGTTTATAACCACTACAAAAGAGTACTGCACGAGGCCGAAAACGAGTCGGAGACTCCTGTGGATAACGTGACGATTGAAAAATCCAATATGCTTATGATAGGGCCTACAGGCTCCGGAAAGACATATTTACTCAAAACTCTTGCAAATATACTTAACGTACCGCTCGCGATTACCGACGCTACTTCGCTTACTGAAGCAGGCTACATCGGCGACGACGTGGAGAGCGTCCTTTCTAAATTGCTTTCCAACGCCGACAATGACGTTGAAAGAGCAGAAAGAGGCATAGTATTTATTGATGAGATCGACAAGATTGCAAAGAAAAAGAATGCTCATCAGAGAGACGTAAGCGGTGAAAGCGTTCAGCAGGGACTTTTAAAGCTGCTTGAAGGCGCTGAAATTGAGGTTCCTGTGGGAGCAACCAGTAAAAATGCAATGGTTCCCATGACGACGATAAACACAAAAAACATTCTTTTTGTGTGCGGCGGAGCATTTCCTGATCTTGAGGAGATTATAAAGGCCAGACTTACAAAAACGTCTTCAATAGGCTTCGGAGCGGATCTTAAGGATAAATATGATAATGACCCCGACATCTTATCAAAGGTTACGGTGGAGGATTTAAGAGAGTACGGAATGATTCCTGAATTCCTCGGAAGACTTCCTGTAGTATTCTCCCTAAGAGGGCTTGACGTGGATATGCTTAAGAGAATACTTGTTGAACCTCAGAATGCAATTATTAAACAGTACCAGAAGCTTCTTGAGATGGACGAAGTCAAGCTTGAGTTTGACGATGAGGCGCTTGAGGAAATTGCCAAGCTTGCAATGCAAAAGGATACCGGAGCAAGGGCTCTCAGAGCGATTTTAGAGCAGTTTATGCTTGATATAATGTATGAGATCCCCAAGGACAGCATGATAGGCAAGGTGACGATTACGGGAGATTACATTCGCGGTCACGGAAGTCCGATAATTTCGGTAAGGGAGTAGAGCCGTTATGGAAACATTGATTTTGTTGGTAAGCGTCATCGCTGTAATTGTTCTGCTTACCCTCTACTATTCTTTGATTGTAAACAGAAGCGTTTCAGTGCTTTCGCCTGTGCTTGTTCCGGCAGTCAAAGCGGCCTATGCCAAATTCCTTAAATGGGATGAGAAGGTTTCGGGTACAAAGCGCAGAGCTCCGACCAAGCATGAAAAGGACCCTGACAGATATGCGGAAATGCCTGCGCAAAGGGTTTCTACCAAAATAGTGGGAATGGTGCTTGCAATTTTGACATTGTATATAAATAAAAAATTTGGCGTTTTTCTTGTTCTGAACCTTATTGTGTTTTTATGCTTTGAGCCTGTCGTATTTCTGACGGCGAAAAGAGAGAACAGCAGAGTAAGAAAAGCAATATTAAGCGGTATTCCTCAAATTATTGTTTCCGTATCTGTTTTTATCGCTTTTGGGTCTTCTATATGCGGTTTTTTGTGGAAATAGTGATGTTAGATGAAAGATAATAAAATCCCCGAACAGCCGGACGGCAGTTCGGGGATTTGTTTATCTAAAAAATAAATTAAGCGTTTCGGCTGGCAAAGCCACAGGTTAGCCCTGAAGATTTATTTTACATACATGAAGTTTGCAAGAGCATCTTCAATTGCCTGACGGGAGCTTTCAACCACGTGACCTACGTAAAGAGCAGGCCCCGGCATTGAGTAGCAGGTTCTTGAACTGCCGCCTTTATTCTCTAAGGTCATGGATTCCATGGACCATGATGCGCCGTCGTCAAGCTGCATCTTAATCAGCGACGTAAGCTCGTCAGTGGTCATGTTAGTCTGGAAGCTTCCGCTTAAAGCGTTTATAAGGCTAGGATAGTTTATCAGTATTGAAGGCGTGGTTACACGGTTTATAAGTCCTTTAATGACCTCGATGTGGTCTCGGCCTCTCTGGTAATCTCCGTCAGGGAATGAATATCTTTCACGGCAGAATGCAAGGGTCGATTCTCCGTTAAGGTGGTTCATGCCCTTTACGTAAGAGTAACCCTTGAGGTTCTTGGAATTGAAAGTATAAGCAGAGTATACATCTATTCCGTCTACCGCATCTACTATGTTGATTACAGACGTAAAGTTTATTCTTACATAATAATCTATCGTAGTATTGTACAATGTCGCAAGCGTTCCCATTGAACATTCCGGCCCGTAAATGCCGGCATGGGTCAGCTTGTCATAAACGCCGTTGGATTTGTTGTAAAGCGGAGTATAGGTGTCACGAGGCGTGGAAACAAGAAGTATCTTCTTCTTGACAGGATCCACTGCCATGAGGATATTGGTATCGCTGCGGCTTCTCTTACCGATAGAACCGTAGGTGTCGATTCCGCTTATATAGACGATGAAAGGCCGTTCCGTGATTTCTCCCGTAGGAAGCTCATAGCCGGTTGGGAGAGGAGTCGGCGTATTTGTCGGAAGAGGAGTAGGCGTAAGAGCGTAAAGCGAGCTGTAATCAATTTTAAGCTGAGCTAAGGCTTTTGTGTTTTCTATAAAATCCGCCCTTACATCGTCGCACATATCGTATCTTGAACTGTCAAGGACTATGCCGGATACGGCGCCGCTGCATAAATCATTAAGCATTAATTCAAAGTCAGTGTATTTGTTTACGTTATAATTAAAAGGATATTCCTTTGCAATCCAATCCCACGCAAAATTCATTTTGTCGGCTTCAAAGGAATTGTCCAGACCTACCGCCTTACCGTCAAGGTCGGCAACGGCTTCAATATCGGAATCCTTCATTACGATTATGGACACATATTCCCCGTCATTGGCAACATCTCCGGCCGGATTACCGGTATTTTTATCGAGCATATTAAAAGTGATGGCGATGTAATAAATGCCTACGAAAAGAATCGCAATCAATATTAAGCTTATAGGGAAAACCGCGGTTTTTGTTTTTTTCCAAAATGTAAGGACGATCGACATGAGCGCGAAAAGCGCAAGAACGGCTGCGGCAAGCAACCCAAACTTGTTTGAAAAACTAAATATCTGGAATAAAAATATTATTGACAGAATTATCTGTATTACAGTTAAAACCGTCGCAATGATTTTTTTCATCATATTCCTCCTATCCTTGTGAAAATCTTACAAAATCATACCACAGGATAGGCTTATTTTCAATGCCAAACATTAATAAACAACATGTTATATGATGGTAAAAATATGTGAAAATTACACATAATCTGCGACTGTAAGGAGGCATAAATGCAATATATTGTTACCTATAACGATAATATTTCCCTTATAGAACAGGTCTATAATCCGGATTCCTACAC
>CANRAZ010000045.1 GCA_947628705.1 uncultured Lachnospiraceae bacterium
CCATTATACAGGAGTGAGTGCCAGACTTAAATCTGGTATGGGTATATGAACTGGAATTTACTTTGACATTCTAGAAACTTCTTAAAATACTTGTAAACGGGGTTGACAATAAAAGTGCCCGTTGATATCATATTTTAGTGAAATTGCGAAAGTGTGCCTCAGACGGAGAAGCCGTAGACATTACGCCTCCGCTGGGCCTTGGATTGGAGGAAATATGGCAGTTGAAAAAACAATGGAAAAAATAGTTGCGCTTGCTAAGGCGAGAGGTTTTGTTTATCCCGGTTCGGAGATTTATGGCGGTCTTGCCAATACGTGGGATTACGGAAATCTCGGAGTCGAACTGAAAAATAATGTAAAGAAAGCATGGTGGAGCAAGTTTATCCAGCAGAATCCGTACAATGTCGGAGTTGACTGCGCAATACTCATGAATCCGCAGACATGGGTGGCGTCGGGTCATCTCGGAAGCTTTTCCGACCCTCTTATGGACTGCAAGGAATGTCACGAACGGTTCCGTGCGGATAAGCTTATCGAAGACTTTGCCGCCGAAAGGAATATCGCTCTTGACGGGGCAATCGACGGCTGGAGTCAGGAGAAAATGGCAAAATTTATTGAGGATAACAATGTGCCTTGCCCGACATGCGGAAAGCACAACTTTACTGAAATAAGACAGTTTAATCTTATGTTTAAAACCTTTCAGGGCGTTACCGAGGACGCAAAAAACACGGTATATCTCAGACCGGAAACGGCGCAGGGCATTTTCGTAAATTTTAAAAACGTCCAGAGAACGAGCCGTAAGAAAATTCCTTTTGGCATCGGTCAGATAGGAAAGTCCTTCCGTAATGAAATTACGCCGGGCAATTTCACCTTCCGTACCAGAGAGTTTGAGCAGATGGAACTTGAGTTCTTCTGCGAGCCTGACACCGATTTGGAGTGGTTCGCTTATTGGAAGCAGTTCTGTATCGACTGGCTTAAAAGACTCGGAATGAAGGATGAGGAAATGCGAGTGCGCGACCATGAAAAAGAGGAGCTTTCCTTCTATTCCAAGGCAACTACCGACATTGAGTTTTTATTCCCGTTCGGCTGGGGCGAGCTTTGGGGCATCGCTGACAGAACAGACTATGATCTCAGCCGCCATATGGAGGTTTCCAAGGAGGATCTTACATATTTCGACGACCAGAAGAATGTCAGATACACGCCTTTCGTAATTGAACCTTCTCTCGGAGCCGACCGTGTAACGCTTGCGTTTCTTTGCGCGGCCTATGATGAGGAAGAGCTTGAGGGCGGAGACATGAGAACGGTTCTTCATTTTCATCCTGCGCTTGCGCCTGTAAAGGTCGGCGTGCTTCCCCTTTCAAAAAAACTCGGAGAGGGCGCCGAGAAAATATACACGGAGCTTTCAAAGAGCTTTAACTGTGAGTATGATGACAGAGGCGCAATCGGCAAGAGATACCGCAGACAGGACGAGATCGGGACTCCTTTCTGCGTGACCTATGACTTCGACTCAGAAGCCGACGGCTGCGTTACGGTGCGTGACAGAGATACGATGGCTCAGGAAAGAATAAAAATTGAAGATTTGAAAGCTTACTTTGAGGAGAAGCTGAGCTTCTGATTAAATTATATGGCTGTTAAGGAGTGGATCGGAAAGGCGGTGCTCACATCGGTAATAGGGTGCGGCACGCATTTGAAGGATATTCAGACTCCATAGCAAGAGGATAATAATTTTTGACAGTGGGTAATAATGCAAAAGATAGCATGCAGGAAACAGAACGGTTTCCGGAACAATAAAGGATGGAAAAACATATGTGTTTAACGCCCTTGTCATAAATAAAAACGCTTTTTAGAGGATTGTCTGCAATTTTTGGCGACAATCCTCTGCTTTTTTTCATAAAAAATCATTTCCATTTTTTTACAGTATGAAAGGTTGAAATGAAAGGTATTCTGTTATATAATTCCAATTAGTAGTAAAAACCATATAGAAAAACGGAGGAAAATATCTAATGGCAAAAAAGTGGGTTTACCTTTTTAAAGAAGGTGACGCAGGAATGAGAGAGCTTCTCGGCGGTAAGGGTGCAAACCTTGCAGAAATGACAAAATTGGGGCTGCCGGTACCGCAGGGCTTTACAATTTCAACAGAAGCATGTACACAGTATTATGAGGACGGAAGACAGATTAACGATGAGATTCAGGGACAGATAAACGAAGCAATCGTTAAAATGGAAGAGATGACCGGAAAGAAATTCGGAGATATTGACAATCCGCTTCTTGTATCCGTTCGTTCGGGAGCAAGGGCTTCGATGCCGGGAATGATGGACACGATCCTTAATCTTGGACTGAACGAGCAGGTAGTAGAGGTTGTGGCAAAGAAAACAGGAAATGAAAGATGGGCGCGTGACTGCTATAGAAGATTCATCCAGATGTATTCCGATGTAGTAATGGAAGTTGGAAAGAAATACTTTGAAGAGCTCATCGACAAGATGAAGGCAGAGAGGGGAGTTACACAGGACGTTGAACTCACTGCTGAAGACCTTAAAGAACTTGCAAATCAGTTTAAAGCAGAATATAAATCAAAAATCGGAGTTGATTTCCCTGACGACCCTAAGGAACAGCTGATGGGTGCGGTTAAAGCCGTTTTCCGTTCATGGGACAACCCTAGAGCAAATGTATACAGACGTGACAACGATATTCCTTATTCGTGGGGAACTGCCGTTAACGTTCAGGAAATGGCATTCGGCAACTGGTCCGATGAGTCCGGTACAGGCGTTGCCTTTACGCGTGACCCTGCTACGGGAGAAAAGAAACTCATGGGTGAGTTCCTTATCAATGCGCAGGGAGAGGACGTTGTTGCAGGCGTTCGTACTCCTCAGCCGATTGCTTCACTTAAGGATATTATGCCTGAGGTTTACGATCAGTTTACAAATGTTTGTAATATACTTGAAAAACACTACAGAGACATGCAGGACATGGAGTTTACCATTCAGGACAGAAAGCTGTACATGCTTCAGACCAGAAACGGTAAAAGAACTGCAAAGGCGGCTCTTAAGATTGCCTGCGATCTTGTTGACGAGGGAATGAGGACAGAGGAAGAGGCTGTTGCCATGATCGACCCTCGTAACCTTGACACCCTGCTTCATCCTCAGTTTGACGATGCGGCGCTCAAGGCTGCCAAGCCTCTCGGAAGAGGACTGGGTGCTTCTCCGGGAGCTGCATGCGGTAAGATTGTCTTTTCGGCAGAGGATGCTGAAAAGCGCCATAAAATGGGAGAAAAGGTGGTTCTTGTCAGACTTGAGACATCTCCGGAGGATATCACTGGAATGAAGGTTTCGCAGGGCATACTTACCGTAAGAGGCGGTATGACAAGCCATGCGGCAGTCGTTGCAAGAGGAATGGGAACCTGCTGTGTATCCGGCTGCGGCGACATCAAGATGGACGAGGCAAACAAGAAGTTTGAAATTGCCGGAAAGACGTTTACAGAAGGCGATTATATTTCAATTGACGGTTCGACAGGCAACATTTACGACGGATTGATTCCGACAGTGGACGCCAAGATTTCAGGCGAGTTTGGGCGCATCATGGAATGGGCCGATAAATACAGGAAGCTTAAGGTTCGTACAAATGCCGATACCCCTGCCGATGCTAAGAAGGCTCGCGAGCTTGGCGCCGAAGGCATCGGTCTCTGCCGTACAGAGCATATGTTCTTTGAGGAAAACAGAATTGCTGCTTTCCGCGAAATGATATGCGCCGATACTGTAGAAGAAAGAGAAGCGGCTCTTGAAAAGATTCTCCCATATCAGCAGAGTGATTTCGAAGCCCTTTATGAAGCATTGGAGGGCAACCCTGTTACGATCCGTTTCCTGGATCCTCCTCTTCATGAGTTTGTTCCAACGGAAGAAGCAGATATCAAGAAGCTTGCAGATGCACAGGGCAAGTCAGTTGCAGACATCAAGAAGATTATTGATTCTCTCCATGAATTTAACCCTATGATGGGCCACAGAGGGTGCCGTTTGGCGGTTACCTATCCTGAAATCGCAAAAATGCAGACTAAGGCGGTTATCCGTGCGGCAATCAATGTTACAAAGGCTCACCCTGAATGGACTGTGAAGCCGGAAATCATGATTCCTCTTGCATGTGACGCAAAGGAGCTTAAATTTGTTAAGAAGGTGGTCGTTGAGACGGCTGACGCAGAAATCGCAGCAGCAGGCATAGAACTCAAGTATAAGGTTGGAACGATGATTGAGATCCCTAGAGCCGCAATCACAGCTGATGAAATTGCAAAAGAGGCCGATTTCTTCTGCTTTGGCACGAATGACCTCACACAGATGACATTCGGTTTCTCCCGTGATGATTCAGGGAAGTTCCTTACCGCATATTACGACGCTAAAATCTTAGAGAGTGACCCGTTTGCAAAGCTTGACCAGAACGGCGTCGGAAAGCTTATGGAAATGGCTATTAAGCTTGGAAAGCCTGTTAATCCTAAGCTTCATCTCGGAATCTGCGGAGAGCACGGCGGAGATCCTACTTCCGTAGAGTTCTGCCACAAGATTGGACTTGATTATGTTTCATGTTCGCCGTTTAGAGTTCCGATTGCAAGACTGGCAGCAGCACAGGCGGCTATCAATAGTAAATGAGTTTTTGAGGCCGAGAGTGTTTGGCGACAGAAGTGAATAAAGGGCTTGAAATCAAGGGATTTTGAGTGTCAGGGGGCTCACTGGGTGACTGGTGAGCCTCTTTTTTTATTCTATTTAAGATACTGCATTAAGAGTGGCGATAGGGGACCTGGATACACAATTTGGCGTAATGAAGAGTTTCGCCAAATTGTATTGAGTTACGCCAAAAGGTTTCCCATAATGATTGGTCGGTTTTGCGCTTGTTTTTTTCAGTTTAGTATTGGAATTACATACGGCTGGCTTTTCGGATTCTAAGGGAGGGTATAGTGGTTTTTTATTGCGGGCAATTAGTAGTGTCTCAACAAGGCTAAGGCATTGTTTATATTTTAATAAGAAAAATTTGGAATTTGAATATTTCTCAAAGGTACAGATGTAGATGAAGTTGTTGAAAATTATAAAGATTTGGTGTAGAAATAATTAAATATAGGTTTTACAAAGGTTTATACATTACCATTAAACGACTTGAAAACAGGCTGGTTAAAAAAAGTCTGTGTAACAGGTTATGAATGATTGCCGGAGTAAAATTAATCAAAAAGGTATGGTTCTGGAGCATGATGTGAAAATTACAATTAAATTTGCCTATGAGTAAGGTGTTGCCAACTAACCTTAAAAATAGTAGGAGGCATCTACAGGGACAAGAACAGTTTATCACACGGCGTGTCTTGAATGCTATTTTTTTCTATAAAGTAAAGGCAATGCTCTTTGTGAGAAGATGGAGGATGGCCCTTTGCAATCGCCATATAGGTGAAGGTTGCAAAACACTTATAGGTGTTCAGGGCCAAATCCGGGGTACTGACGCGCGTATAAAAAAAGGCAAAAAAATCGTCAGTTGTGTGCCGTAGAGCTGAACAAAAATCTAGAGAAAAATATATTCGTAATTCTTACACAAATCAATGTCTGTACGACTGGACATATATATACATTATGGATTGCACTGTCGTATGCAAAAAGAGCTTGATATGTTTTGAGGGGATACCCGTAGTTATTGGTGATGAGCCGATGACTATAGGATGTTTTGTGCAATTCAGCGTGATAATGTGCAAGAAAAAAGTGTACGAGAAGCAAATTGCGTGCAAAGAATAAGTGCAAAATGAATCAAATATGTGCAACAAACAAATAATGCTTGCGTGCACATTTTAGATGATTTATACTTACATCATAATTATGAAAATGAGGAGTCCATATGGCAAATATAGATGTAAATGATACCGTAGGAATGAATATTCGATGATTAAGAAAAGAACGCGGCATGACCCAAGGTGAACTAGCCGAAAAAGAGGATATTCAAAGGGAAACTATATCCAAATATGAAAGTAACAAGCTTACACCTCCATCATACAATTTGGAGAAGATTGAGCAGGCATGGGTGATGTAGAAAATATTCTGATTAGAAGTATTGTAGTTTTCACTGATAACAGAATAGAGGTTCAGAATAAATACTCAAAAATCAGGACCTGTTTTGTGAGTCAACTGGCATACATTATTGATGAATTTAAGAACGAGATACCTTACTCAGATAAGGAGATGGAGAAGGTTGAGAGTGTGATTAAAATAGCAGAGAGCAAAGAGTCTTATCCATTCGATTTTGCAACAGTTATAGCAATTCTTGAAGAGGCTTCTGCAAAGAAAGAAGCAGAGTATAAGGAAAAACGGCCGGTTACAGCCGAGACCCAGAACATGGTATGGGAGGGGTTGAAGAAGTTTTTCACATCCAAGTACACGGGATATATAGGAAGTGCAGCGGTAGCAGCGGTAGTCACACTGGTTTCAACGGTGGCCGTAAGTGCCATCAGAAAGGGTTAAGATGAGCGATTTTGGCGAAGAAATAAATGCAATAGAAGACTGAGAGGAGGAAGAAACTTATGACAATCTATACTACGAATGAATGGAAGGGTTACGGAAAGCAGAATTATTACTGGAACGGGTATCGTTTGGAAGGCAACCGAGTGGTGAAGTACAAGTGTCACCGACAGAAGTTCTTTAATGGTGATGAGAATAATTGGGAAAAGGAAGAGCATGAGGAAGATTCTTGGGAATTAGATGCTCCCAATATGCCTGATTGGTTGCGTCAGTATCTGTAATATTCACCAATGATGAAGAGAAAGTAAAGTGCTATACAATCGATGAGTCAAAAACGATCGTAGACGAACTAACGAAAAAATACAGCTAAACGCACATTTTTTAAAATACCTCCTTTGCGGTATAATGAGATCGCAAAGGAGGTATTTGCTATGAAAGATAATCTGAAAGGCACAGGAATCTGAGGCCAAAGGCACTATCAATACTTGAAGGAAAACAAGCCCACCGTCGTCAATGTGATGCGGGTGAAAGGGAATCTCATTCCCTATCTGCAAAGCGTGAACGAGCAATCGGACGAGATGTGTTGTCAGTTGGTAAGAAAACTTGCTATTCAGGAAGGCGTCACCGAAGAACTGAAACGCAACGATCAAGTGGCGTGGGTTGGCGCCATGAACAACATCTGTGACCGAGTCAATAAAAAGAAGATTAGGCTAACCGGCGGAGCTTCGGCCCCGCCGGTTTATTTACATATATCAGGACCTTACACTTGTCAATACGGATAAAACTAAAAGCACTATAAAACCGTTCCCGATACCGTGTCCACTTTTGAAAATGAAATCGGCTGAAAAATATCTCCTGTGTCTACTTTTGAAAAAACAAATCATTTAAAAATATTTTTTGTGTCTACTTTTATTGACTGTTACAGTCAGTACACATTCCAATTTGAAAAGTCACAAAAATGTTGATTAAATGATATTGAAATGTCATGATTTTAGTGGTACAATCTTGTTGAAAAGTCAGGAGGTGTGATATGCTTTATCGCAAAATCGAGGCACTCATTGAGTCGCACTTAAAATCCGGCTCAAATAAAATACTCTTGATCGACGGAGCAAGACAGGTCGGCAAAACGTATATCATTCGTTATGTCGGAGGCAAGCTGTTTGAAAACTTCATTGAGATCAACATGGTTGAGGACTCGCTTGGCGACCGGCTATTTGCAGATACAAAAACAGTAGAGGACTTCTATCTTCAGGTTAGTATGCTCGCAGGCAGCAAAATGAAGCAGAAGGAAAATACGTTGATTTTCCTTGATGAAATTCAGGCGTACCCGCGCCTGCTGACACTTTTGAAGTTCTTGTCGCAGGATGATAGATTCATGTTTATCGCCAGCGGTTCATTGTTGGGGGTAACGCTTTCGCAGACGACTTCCATCCCGATGGGCAGTATTCGCAAGGTCAGAATGTACCCGCTAGATTTTGAAGAGTTTCTCTATGCAAACGGAATGAATGAAATCGCCATCTCAGCTATGAGGAAAAAGTTTGAAAATCAGGAAGCCCTCGACGAGTCAATTCACGAAAAAATGATGGATCTATTCCGAAAATATTTGCTTGTCGGCGGATTACCGGACGCTGTGAACGCTTATCTTTCCGAAAGGAACATTCAGACCGTTCGTGAGATCCAAAGCGAGATACACGACTACTACGCTGCAGATGCTTCAAAATATGGGGAGACAAACAGACTGAAGATCCGGCGAGTCTATGATATGATTCCTTCCAATATGGAAAACAAAAAGAAGCGGATGGTGGCTCAGGCGATTGAAAACAAGCGTGGCAAAACCTTCAGAGATTATCAGGATGAGTTTGAATACCTAATCGGCGCCGGAATTGCCCTGTCCGTGCAGGCGATCTCAAATCCGGTGTTCCCGTTGATCGAGTCCAGCGGGAAGAATTTGCTGAAACTATATTTGAATGACGTCGGTATTTTGACCGGTATATTGTACGGAAATAACATTCGTGCGATTCTGGATGATGAAAGGAGCATAAATCTTGGCTCGGCGTATGAGAGTGTCGTTGCTTCCGAGCTTGCGGCACATGGGTATAAACTTTTTTATTATGATAACCGCAGTAAAGGCGAAGTTGACTTCCTGATAGACGATTACGACAGCCTTTCCACCATACCGATCGAAGTGAAGTCCGGGAAGGATTACACGGTACACAGTGCCCTTACCGCCTTTGTGCAAAACGAGGACTACCATATCAAAAAGGCGTTTGTACTGTCCAACACACGGGAAATCACGACGAACGGCAAAATCACTTATCTCCCGATTTATGATATTATGTTCTTCCGGACCGCCGCAGAGGATGCAAAAAAACTGCAATTCTGAAAACCGTACATTTGACAAATGCAAGTCGCTTTTGTACAATGACAGTACGAACGGGAATCTTGTTTGATGTATTATGAGTCAAATTTCCTTATAGATTTTTTCTAACATACTAAATAATAAATACCCGGTAAGATAAATTCTTATCAGGGTATTTTTTACCGCTTATTCAGAAATCCACCCATATCAGCGCACCACCCTTCTCGACGATTGTAAGTCTGCCGACATAATATTGCTCTTCATTGTCGTTTGTACAACGACGGTGCAAAGAAGGCTTGAATTATATTTATCCCAGCAGTCCCTTTGTGTGCGGCGACTGAAGCGGTATAGGAAAGATACAGTATCACAATTGCAATTGCTGCAAGGAATACTATACATGCAAGCAGCATCCAATTTACGCGATTTACCTTGTTCAGCTTTGTATAGAATGTTACGGAATCCATATTGCTATAGTAAACGGAAGCGATTTTTTTAGGTTCGCCAAAATATTCAAACAGATCCTCTTTGGTACACCCTGGATTTTGCTCTGCAAAAACCCACACGGAATTGCTTATATCTTTGTAAAATTGTTTTTCCTTCTCGCTCAACATAGGGAATGCCTGTCTTAGTTCTTTAAGAAAGGCTGTAATACTGTTATTCATTTTTTCCTCCAAACACAGAAGAATCTGTGCGATGCAAAATATTTTAAATCTTATTGTTTAAGCAGCTGCTATTAGAAAACAACGTGTTCCTAACAATCTGAATTAGTAAGGATAGTAATATACTAACACCAAAACCCACGAAATGCAATACATATGTTATACAAATTGTAATTAGAAAATACATTTCGCCGAAAAGCCATAGCAACAGCAGATTTCTAAGTATTGAAAATTTATTTACAACGGTTTCCGGTTCCGAAAATATGGCATGGCTTAAGCAGAAGCTGACAGCGATAAAACCGGCAATGCAGTACATATATTAATAAATGATTATTGAAAAATATAATAGGGTTAGCTATAATAAAGAGAGCCGTTTTTACCAAGGGTTCAATATATTAATACACGACAACCAAAGCACATAGATTGCTGTAAAGTATTTTAATATTGAAAATGTATCAAGGAGAATAACTATGAAAAACAGGCTATATTTAGTGTCTATTTTACTGATTTTATTTTTGGCAGGCTGTAGTAAAAAGGTATCGCAGGAAAGTCCCGATAATTATGAATCTATTGAAAGTACAGACAGGATTCATATAGAAGCACAGCCTGTTGCCATTAATTCGTTAAGTGATGATGAGATAAAAGAGAAAATTAACAGCTGTGAAAATCTGAAAGCAAGTGAAGGCTTTTTTACAAATATTCCTGAAAGCGCTCCTGTTTTGGAATTTGTGGCAAGAGTGGGTGAGAATAAACAGGACTTTGAAGAGTATTATAAGCAGTTTGTTGAAGAATTCAAATATTTTTTTCCGGAATGTGAAATGGATGAGAACTGTCTATTTTATTTAGGGCAAAATTCAACCTATGAAAACGGTTTAAATCTGGTTAAAGATTACCGCGACCGTCTCGCTTCAGGAGATGAAGGAGAAGTAGAGCTTATATATGATGAAAACGACCAAGAGGCAGAACTCACCGCATGGGAAATGGCGGCAGAGATGTCGTTTAGCACCGATATTGGTTACGGTGCGGGAACCGTGTATACAGGCAGTCTAATCAAGTTAGGACTAAACAGTGACAGCTTTGAGTATGTCGGAACCTATTCACCGGAGAGCAAGGAGTCCTTTAAGCTTGCAGATAAAGAAACAGCCATCAACGAGGCGGTAGGCTTTTTTGAAAATTATATAAACGGAATGCCTTATCCGGAAGAGTCGAACATGAAGACGACAGTTGGAGAGGTAATCGTTTATAAAGTAAACGAGGACAGCTATGGATACTATTTTAACGTTTCTTCCAGCTATCAAGGAGTAATATATGATTATGGTATGCCAATTTCGCATAGATTTTCTGATGTAGACACCTTTTTTGCATCTTGCCGAGGAGACGCTTTTATGGCAGAAAGCAATTGCATGGCATTTGCAAGTTCATCTTTTTACAGGCTGCAGCTGATGGACGATGTCGTCCGATATGACGGAGTATATTCGCTTGAAAATGCTATAAAAGCTGCAAGCGATGAATTGACTTCTGAAGTTGAGTTTGAAGTTTTAAAAGCTGAATTTGTTTATTTGCCAATATATTTTAAGGATGAAAACAACTATGTACAGATGGGTGACGGCATTCCCCGTTCGACAAAGCCTTATTGGAAATTTACCATGTACAATACTAACGACGGAAAAAATTACGATGTCTATGTAAGCGCTAAAGACGGCAGTGACGTTAAATGCGCTCCGTATATCAATGTGAATATAGGCGGCGGAGAGAATTAATGACGAGGAACCTTCTTAATGAAATCTTAAAGATTGACATTGGCAAAACTATTGCTCTGAAATAATGCACAGCCGATAGAATTAAACCTGCTAAGTGATGAGGGATGAGCGGAAAGAATGAATGTAAAAGGAGACAGGATGTCTTTTGTCAGAAACGTTAAAATTAATTTTTACAAAATCCTGACCGGATATGGGTTTTATTTGTGCATGCTCTTTACAATTGCGCTTTGCTTTTCGGCATATATATATACGGCGGAAAACGGAGACAGATACTCGGTGTTTACGGTTTTAAAAAGCTTTGACAGGGAGACTATGCTTTCCAACGAGAATTTCAGTTCCTTTGAGGTAATGCATCAGTCAACACAGGGGTGGCTTCCGATGTTTATTCCTATTATTTCGTCATTCGCTTTTATTCCTTTGGTCTGTGATGAGTACGAGGCAAAATCAGTAAGGATGGAAATATTCCGCTCATCTAAGCTTTCCTATAACCTCGCAAAGTTTTTTTCCGCATGTGTGTGCGGAGGACTTGCGGTAATGCTTGGGTTTATGATTTTTACCGCTGTTGAATGGCAGCTGTTTCCCAGCATATCCGATTACAGTCCGAATATTCGAGGTGCATATATAGAAATGCTGAGATATTCAGACCCATTCGCCGACAGGATGGCTCTGTCTGTGATCTGCAAGTTCGGAGAATTGTTCCTCTACGGTGCATTGTGCGCAGTTCCTTCAATTATGCTTACGTCGTTTGTAAGGAACAAATATCTTGTGATGTGCATACCCTTTTTTATAAAATATGCAGTGGGTCAGGTTGCGCTGCGGTTTATGATGATTTCAGCTGAGGATTACAGCAAATACAGCGAAAAATTTATTAAGCTTATTTATGTAATCCATCCTGATAATCTTTTGTCGGTTTCAAGACTGACGGATAAAAAAGAGGTCTTTATTTACAGCGGATTTCTTGCTCTGACAGCTTTAATCTTTTATCTTGCAGTTCAGAACAGGAGGTATGACAGCGGTGATTAAAAACATTAAATGTATTTTTTCGGTAGCGGCGGCTGAATACCGCAAATGGATTACAAATCCGAGGATTGTTATAGTAGGAGTTCTGATTATATTTATGAGGGCTCTTGCAGTCGAGCCTTTGCTGGAAAGAGCGGCTAAATTTGGAGAGAGGCTGAATATATTTGAGCCGTTTGTCGGAATCGGAAACTCTGCAATGCTGGTCATGCTTATGCCGTGTGTTTTTTTGATATTGATAAGCGATTATCCCAAAATGACAGGAAATTCTATTTTCTTTATGAAAAGAACAGGCAGACTGAACTGGTTTTTCGGACAGATGCTGTTTTTAATATATGCAATCAACACCTTTTTGGCCGCTGTCCTTCTGGGAGGAATACTTGTATCGGGCGGTAAATTAGGAACAAGCTGGAGCAATACTGTAACTAAGTATGAAGCAAGGTTTCCGAATGACGCGGGAAGCTTTGCCTCACGGCTTCTTCCGTCCAACCTTTACAATCAGATGACGCTGGTCAGCGCACTGTTTCACACATTTATATTAGTTGGCGTATATCTGTTCCTGTTGTCGCTGATAATTTATTTTTTTAAACTTATACATATTCAGTCCTTGGGGTTGTTTGCTTCCGTGTTTGTAGTCGCCGCCGGAGCTGTGACCTATTCCTTGGAGCTTAAATCAATGTGGGCATTTCCGATGGCAAACACGCTTGTTTGGCTGCATTATACTCAGATACTGAGAAAACAGGTGTTTCCGACATGGGCGTCATATGCCTATTTCGGCGTTGCAATTGCTCTTTTACTGACGCTTGACATTATAGCTGCAAAAAAACTGCAGCTTTACAATATAGAGCTTATAGAATAAGCGCATTAATAATGAAAAAAGAGGGTAAATTAAAGTGAATGTAATTGAAGTTGAGAACGTTAGCCTGACACTTGGGAAAAATCCGATACTTACTGATGTAAGCGTCAGCTTTGAGGAGGGGAAAATACACGGGCTGATTGGGAGAAACGGAAGTGGGAAGACAATGCTGCTTAAATGCATATGCGGATTTATCAAGCCTACAAAGGGACAAATTATTGTGGACGGAAAGCGCGTGGGCAAGGACGTCGACTTCCCAAAGGATATGGGAGTTATAATTGAGACGCCGGGATTTATTCCGTACTACAGCGGATATAAAAATCTTAAAATACTTGCAGGACTTTCAGGTAAGGCTGATAAAGAAAAGATAAAAGAATGTATGCAGCGGGTAGGTCTTGACCCTAACCTGAAGCGCCATGTCAAAAAATATTCTCTGGGAATGAGGCAGCGGCTTGGGCTTGCTCAAGCAATAATGGAGGATCCGAAGACACTGATTCTTGATGAGCCCTTTAACGGTCTTGATAAGGACGGCGTACAGGAAATGAGGGAGTATCTTCTTGGATATAAGGAGCATGGAAAAACTATTCTTATCTGCTCTCATTCGGCGGAGGACATTTCAATTCTTTGTGATACCGTACACGAAATGGACAAGGGAGTTTTGACCTGATTAAATACAGGCTGAAATAAAAGATGGGTTTGTAAATAAGCGTTGTATATAGGTAACGATAGTACTTTAATTCTGTAATTGCAGTTTGTGTGTAATACTTCGTGATGTTGGAAAGAAGAAACAGAAAACGGCTTGATATGCTCCAACTTATATTTTTTTTAAAAAATTAGCACTCAACCCTTGACAGTGCTAACAAAACGTGCTATAACTTCAATAGTCATTGAAATTAAGGTACTGTCAGGTATCAGATTGGAGGCAGAAAAATGAAATTAGTACCATTAGGCGATAAGGTCGTTTTAAAAGAAAAAGAGGCTGAAGAAACCACTCAGTCCGGAATTATTTTGGCTAAAAGCGCACAGGAAAAGCCGCAGGAGGCTGTTGTTGTCGCAGTAGGCCCTGGCGGAGTAATTGACGGTAAGGAAGTCGTTATGCAGGTTAAAGAGGGAGATAATGTAATCTACTCCAAATATGCAGGCACGAAGGTTAAGCTTGGCGAAGACGAGTACACTGTTGTAAGCCAGAAGGACATAATTGCGCTCGTTACCGAGTAAGCTGATTATAAGAATTGATTTTTCAGGAGGTTTTTTATTATGGCTAAAGAAATTAAATACGGCTCTGACGCCAGAGCTTCACTTAAAAAGGGCGTTGATGCGCTTGCGGACACTGTAAGAGTGACGCTTGGACCTAAGGGACGCAACGTTGTCCTTGATAAATCCTACGGCGCACCGCTTATCACCAACGACGGCGTAACAATTGCAAAGGAAATCGAACTTCCGGATGCTTTTGAGAACATGGGCGCACAGCTTGTAAAAGAAGTTGCGACAAAGACAAACGATGTCGCAGGCGACGGTACAACTACAGCAACGGTTCTCACCCAGGCTATGGTTTCCGCAGGAATGAAGAATCTTGAAGCAGGCGCAAATCCTATGGCTCTCCGCCGCGGCATGAAGAAGGCTACAGACGCTGCCGTCGCAGCGATTTCTTCCATGAGCCAGAAGGTAAACGGAAAAGACCATATTGCAAAGGTTGCTGCTATTTCTGCCGGCGACGAGGAGGTTGGCAAGATGGTTGCCGACGCAATGGAGAAGGTGAGCAAGGACGGCGTTATCACCATTGAAGAGTCCAAGACAATGCAGACGGAACTCGACGTCGTTGAAGGCATGCAGTTTGACAGAGGCTACATTTCAAACTACATGTGTACCGACATGGAGAAAATGGAAATAAACATGGAGGACCCTTATATCCTCATTACGGATAAGAAGATAAGCAACATTCAGGATCTGCTTCCTGTGCTTGAAGCTCTCATTAAGACGAGCGGAAAGCTTCTTATTATCGCCGAGGACGTTGAAGGCGAGGCTCTTTCAACGCTCGTTGTCAACAAGCTCCGCGGAACTCTTAATGTTGCGGCTGTAAAGGCTCCGGGCTACGGCGACAGAAGAAAGGAAATGCTTCAGGATATTGCAATCCTTACGGGTGGTCAGGTTATATGTCAGGATCTGGGTCTTGACCTTAAGGACACGACGCTTGATATGCTTGGACGTGCAAAGTCAATCAAGGTAACAAAGGAAAACACTGTTATTGTTGACGGCGCAGGCGAAAGCGAAGATATTAAGGCAAGAATCGAGCAGATTAAAATGCAGCTTGAGGAGACCACGTCTTCATTTGATAAAGAAAAACTTCAGGAAAGGCTTGCAAAGCTTGCAGGCGGCGTAGCAGTTATCAGAGTCGGTGCTGCAACAGAAATTGAGATGAAGGAAGCCAAGCTCCGCATGGAGGACGCTCTTAATGCTACAAAGGCGGCTGTTGAAGAAGGTATCATTGCAGGCGGCGGTTCAGCTTACATTCATGCAAGCAATGAGGTAATTAAGGTTATCGACACTCTTGAAGGAGACGAGAAGACAGGTGCGTGCGTAGTACTCAAAGCACTTGAATCTCCGCTCTACTATATCGCTGAGAATGCAGGACTGGAAGGCTCCGTAATCATAAACAAGGTTAAGGAGTCGGAGACCGGAATCGGTTACGATGCCGCAAAGGATGAGTATGTTGACATGGTTGCAGCAGGAATCCTTGACCCTGTAAAGGTTACAAGAACAGCTCTTCAGAATGCAACCAGCGTAGCATCTACGCTTCTTACAACAGAGTCGCTGGTTGCAAATATCAAAGAGCCGGCGCCGGCAATGCCTCCGATGAATCCTGACATGATGTAACCGTGTTGTCTGACGAGGGCGGTTCGGAAAGTCATGTAGACTGTATAGGCGTTTGCCGCTTACGGTGAAAATGCGCTTTTACTGTGCGTTTTCGCTTTGAGCCTTCTTGAATTTACTGTGATACATCGAATGCCATTTGGCTGCTTCGTCACGGTAACGGGAGGCAGTGTTCATCAACTGTTCATATTGGAGCTTAATGCTGCTAATCGTGGCATTAAGCTCTTTTATTCTGCTCTCGTAATTTCTTTTCAGCATATTTTCTCTATCTGCCATTTGTTTTTCATACTTTCCTCTGAGTGCGTTTTCAGTGCTTGTCATCTGCTCCTGACATGCCCTTTTCATTTCGCTTTCTTTAGCTGAAATCTGTTCTTGATATTTCTTTTTCATTTCGTTTTCTTTAGCTGTCATTTGCTCCTGACAGCTTTTCTTAAGCTCCCTTTCTTTGGCTGATATTTTTTCGCCGCAGCTGGCGTTAAGGCTTTTTTCCTTCTCAGCATATTTTTTTTCAAGCTCCTCGCTGATACTGAAAAGATATTCCTTTTTTGTTTTAAGCAGTGTTTCGGTTAACTCGTGGTCGATATGTACTTTAATGCAATAGTCTGTATAAATTCGCGGCATGAGTGTGTCGCTTCCGTAAATCTGCATGAGCAATGCGGATTCGCTTGCCGAGGCCTCCCCAATAAGAACGTGGCTGTAAATTCTGAGCTTTTTTCCCCGATGAGAAATATCCCCGCCATTTGGAATATCCTCAGTTTTTGAGTTTTCCTCAGCCTCTACCGTATAAAAAAGCAATAAAAGACCATTGTTGGAGCATATAAAAATATTTTCGGGGATTTTTATTTCTGCGTTTTGAACAGCAGAATTCCGACTGTCGGAATTTGAGCCGTTTGGATCTGACGTTTCCAAATCCTTACTCTGCGAATCAGTGTTAAATTCCCAAAGAATTCGGCTGCTGTCAATTGCTTTTACCTTAACGTGCCTGTCGGCGGCAGCATAGGCGTAATAAAGCTTGTTTCCTAGAGTACATGCGCAAAGCCCGCCTGCAAAGTCATTGGAAATCATGACAGGCCTTCCCGAATATTCTCTGCTTATGGCGCACATAAAAATAAAATTTCTGCTTTCAAAAAGCGCCAGCTTACGTCCGTCGCCTGTATTAAAAATCTCACTCATATTACAAAAACTCTGATTTTATTCTCAATTTATTGAAAATATATGGTAGCACGAAAAGTAATAGAACATATTATGTAGTAAACAAAAAAAGGAAACCATTCATGGCTAAATGTAACAAATGCGGCGGAAACAGAATTATAAGCAACGGGTGTAAAACCTCTCAGAACGGCTGTTTCGATGTCTGCACAACTCCGATTTGCGCAGACCCAAGCGTTTTGAGCATATATGCACCGCTTATATATGATGAAATCGGCATAAATCTCTGTACTACATTTGATTTAGGGACGGATATTTCAACCGCCTATCCTACGGCTGTAAGCGCATGCGCTCAGATTATTGACATCGCATACACTTACGGAGAAGGGAATGTTGAAATTGAAGCCATTGCAGGAAGACCGAACTGCTATCTTGTAACTCTTAGCAATCTTACGGTAACCTTTGCTGTAAATGTTTATGACGCTTCGTGCAGGCTTCTTGGAACCTTATATCCGACAGCGGTTTATCTTCCGTCAGATACGGGCGCTGCCACCTACGATGAGGACACCAATCCTTCCACGGCAACTCTTGAAGTGTTCGCTCCTTACGGCGTATCCTACAATTCGCCGGGTGGCGGAGGAGCTCCTACGGTTGCTCTTAACTACATCGGTTTTCTGTCAACGGATAACTATGTGAGACAGGGAATCAATATGTATGCCATACCTAAGGTCTTGAACTTCGACATTGACGATGACACTATAACCGTGGGAATCACTCTTATTGTTCAGAGCTTGTACTTTGCAGGCTACAAGGTTGCCAGCGGCGGAAAGATCAACACTCCTAAGGGAAGCCTTATTCCGGCTGAGGACAATGAATGTCTGTATTTCGTAGCAGGCGATTTGCTCAATCTGGCAATCAAGCCGCTTGATTTGGGGACGCCGTGCTGTGAGGAAAATCTGAAGCAGGACTGCGAAGAGGACCCTTCCTGCTGCGGATGCGGAGGCGGTGCGACAGATACTACATCTGCACCGGCAGCGCCTGCGCCTTTACCTGCACAGGAGACTCCGGCACAAGCTCCTGCACAGCAGGCATAAAAAATGAGCCCTGACGAAAGCATTGCTGCAAACGTCAGGGCTTTATTCTGTAAAACAACTTTCATGTTGCTGGTAACTGGAACGATCAGATTGCCCTTTCC
>CANRAZ010000046.1 GCA_947628705.1 uncultured Lachnospiraceae bacterium
AGCAGCTAATCGCTTTAAGTTCGGTGTTTTATTTTATTCTGAAGTTTTCTCTGAATCCTTGATACGATAATAATCTTCCAGATCCACATCGATCTTTACTCTCGCATCTGGTTTTCGGTTGCTCAAGAGGCACACAGTCTCCACATTCCCATTCCCCGGAAACATATCCACGCAGCATGCCTTTTCGACCTCATATCCTGCCTCCTGAATTGCCACCAAATCGTGTGCAAGGCTCGTCGGCTTACAGCTTATGTAGACCATATTTCGGACGCCGTAATTCAGTATCTTGCCAAGCGCTTTCGGATTTATTCCTTCTCTCGGAGGGTCAAGCACGATAAAATCCGGTTTTTCGTTTATGCCGTCAAGCATTTTAAGCACATCTCCTGCAAGGAACTCACAATTTGACAGTCCGTTTGCCCTTGCATTTTCCCTTGCAGCCTCTACCGCCTCTTCAACTATCTCAATTCCGATAACCTTTTTTGCAACCGGAGCAAGAAGCTGTCCGATTGTACCTGTTCCGCTGTATAAATCGAAAATCACCTTGTCCTTTGTGACGCCGACATAATCTCTTACTTTTGCATAAAGAAGCTCTGCTCCAAGCGAGTTGGTTTGAAAAAAAGAGAACGGAGTGATTTTAAACTTGAGGTCTAAAATTTCTTCGGTAATATGATCCTTGCCGAAAAGCAGCTCTGTTCCTTGGTCAATCACAGCGTCGGCAAGGCTGTCGTTTTTCGTGTGCAGGATCCCTGCGATTTTCTCAGCACAAGGCAGCTTCTTGAGCTTCTCAGCCCATAGCTCTAAATCAGGGCCTTCCTGCGTCGTGGTCACAATATCAACCAAAAGCTCGCCTGTCCTTTCGGCTCTCCTGACAAGCAGGTGCCTGAAGAAGCCCTGCTTGGTCATTTTATGATAAAAGCCGTAACCGCTGTTCCTTGCAAAATCCGCCGTTGCTGCGAGGATTTCACGCATATCCGGGTGTATGATTTTACACTCGGCTGCAGGAACGATATCGTAAAAGCTTCCCTTTTTATGAAGCCCTAAAACCACCTCGCCGTCCTTATATTCATTTCCGAAAGTAAATTCCATTTTATTGCGGTATTCCCACTGTTTAGGCGACGGAATCGGCTTTTCAAACAGGTAACGGTCCGCATATTCTTTTTCTTCACTACTCTCTCCTAATTCTCCGATTTTTTTTCCGTCTGCAGCCTTGTCTGAAATTCCGGAATTTTCCGTTTCTTCATCTCCGTTCAAAACTTTCTTGCGGTTCGGTTTTACCACGCCGTCCAAAAGCTTTTTTACCTGTCCTGCCTTAAGTTCGATCTGTACATCATAGGGCAAAGTCTGATAGGTGCAGCCTCCGCATATCCCAAAGCTAGGACAAAAAGGCAGCTCAGTTTCAAGCTCGGATTTTTCTTCAACCTCAAGAAGCCTTGCCTCAAACCTTCCCTTTCTTCCTTTATTGATTACGGCTCTTACATTCTGTCCCGGAAGCGTTCCCTTTACCGTCACCCTTTCCCCGTCAGCCTTCATTACGCCTTTGTTCGGGAAATCCGTATATTCGATTTTGCCTCTTACCTCTGTTCCTTTTTTCACTGCCGATGCTTCCTGCTCTTTTCCTTTTAATTTGTCAGTATTATTTTCCTTCTTCCTTATTGCCTTCCTCGCCGTCGTTTTGGTCCGCCAGCACCTTGTCGATTATGTTTTCAATAAGATTCTTTTTCAGATAAACGTCGAAGCTTAGCATCGAAATAAAAGAGAACACCTGAAGATATTCTCTCTCCTTTTCGCCCTCCACCTCGGAAAACGCTCTTTTTGATTCCACAAACTTTCTCATCACGTCTTTAGCCATCGCATACGACGCCTTTTCCTCTATAGCAAAAATGCCGCTGTAAATATCGTCCAGGGATATGTTGTCTTCATTGCCGAAAAACATTTTTGCCATAGGCTGGATCGTTGTCTTAACGTCTCTGATACTTAAAAAGTTTTTAAGGTAATATATAAACACAAGAAGGTACATGTGATCCTTCGTATATTTCTTCTTCTCAGGCGGCGGAAGCAGATCATTTTTAGTATAGTTGTTTATCATAGTCTTCGTAAGCAGCTTGTCGCTGTCAAATCTTTTTGAAGACTCAAGATGCTCGTCCATAAACTTTGTAACCTGATCCATGTACAAGTCTATATTAGGGATATCTCCCGGCTTAACATAATCCGTGTTGCGCAGTATCATCTGCAGCTCTTTCATATAATCCTTCCATTGAATTCCCATGTTCCTATCCTCCTGACGCAGACGTAATTTTTATTTTGTAAATGTAGTATATGCTGTTTAAGGCGTTACTACAGACTAATATGCTCAGTAATCATTCTTTAAGATTCATTATACGGTTTTAAAAACCGCACGTCAACATTTTGCAGCGCTTAATTTTACCATTTTCGTTTAAAATACGGTTTTAAAATCTATAATATGCACTTTGTCCTTGGAATTAACATGATTTTGAACACTGCCTGCGAATTTTATATAACATCAGCTGTGCAATAACGCTTTCTGACGGGGAACATTTTTTGCACTACGCAATCCCCGTAAGTATTTTTATGCAGCGCTTGCCTCTTTTTCTCCGATATGATAGAATAAATCCAAACAAATGTACGCTGCGGCGATTCAGCCGCCGTACTGAAAAGAACGGAGAAATAAATGTTTGATTTAAGCACTCTTAATCCGCCTCAGCAAGAGGCGGTGCTTCACGATAAAGGGCCGCTGCTGATACTTGCGGGGGCAGGCTCCGGCAAAACAAGAGCCGTCACCCACAGGATAGCCTATCTCATCAAGGAAAGAGGCGTCAGCCCTTACAGCATACTTGCTATCACCTTCACCAACAAGGCAGCCAACGAAATGAAAGAACGTGTTGCGAAGCTCCTTGACGATTCTCCTAACGGCGTGTGGGTTTCAACCTTCCATTCTGCCTGCGTGCGCATTTTAAGGCGTTACTGCGAACACATCGGCTACGGCTCCAATTTTTCTATTTACGACACGGACGATGTAAAGTCTCTGATGAAACAGGTTCTTAAATCCCTTAACGTTGACACAAAGAGGATAAAGGAAAAAGCTTTTATCAATGAAATTTCTGCTGCAAAGAATGAATGTATCGGCCCGGAGGAATACGCAATGCACGCTTTCTCCTATCCCGAAACTGTTTTCGCACAGGTCTACGCCGAATATCAAAGGCGTTTAAAGGAGAACAATGCTTTTGATTTTGACGACCTTCTTTTTAAAACCGTAGAGTTATTCGACACGTGTAGAGAGGCATTGGAGCACTATCAGCAGAAATTTGAATACATAATGGTCGATGAATATCAGGACACCAACACGGCGCAGTTCCGTTTCATCAAGCAGCTCGCGAACCACACTAACTTTTACGGAGAATGCGAGCACAACCTTTGCGTAGTAGGCGACGACGATCAGTCCATATACAAGTTCCGCGGCGCCGATGTTACAAACATTTTAAACTTTGAAAATACCTATCCTCACGCAAGGGTAATCAAGCTTGAGCAGAACTACCGTTCAACCGGAAACATTTTAAACGTAGCGAACGAAGTCATATCCCACAACGCCTCCCGAAAGGATAAAAGGCTCTGGACAAGCTTGGGAGACGGAGAACCCGTTGCCTTTATCCAGTACAACAACGATTTCGAGGAAGCACGGGGCATAACCGACGAAATCAAGGAGGCGGTTGACAGCGGGAAAAACGCTTATCGGGATTTCGCGATCCTTTACAGGACGAATGCGCAGTCACGGCTTTTTGAAGAGCGCATGATATACCGCAATATGCCTTACCGCATCGTTGGCGGCATCAACTTCTATCAAAGAAAAGAAATCAAAGACATTCTTGCCTACTTAAAAACCATCGACAACGGACTGGACGCTCTGCAAACAAAGAGGATTCTCAACATTCCAAAGCGAGGAATCGGGGACGTTACCGTTGAAAACATTCAGAGCTATGCCGACATGGAGGAAATCAGCTTTTATGACGCTCTGCTCCATGTGGAGCGCATACCGTCTGTCAGCAGGTCGAAGTCAAAAATTACCGGCTTTACCGATATGATCGAGGCTCTAAAAGCAAAAGCGTCTTCGATGAAGGTAAGCGAGCTGATCGAGGAAATAATATCCGCAATTGACTACTATGATTATCTTGCGGATTTTGACCTTGACAGTGCGGATGACAGAAAGGAGAATATTTACTCCCTCATAGACAGAGCCGCGTCCTATGAGGACGAAAACGGAGACGAGGCCACGCTCAGCAATTTTCTTGCAGAGCTTGCCCTGGTTGCCGACATTGACTCTGTAAATGCAGATGAAGACTGTGTGGTCTTAATGACCTTGCACGGCGCAAAGGGACTTGAATTTGAAAACGTGTATATGTCCGGAATGGAGGACAGACTTTTTCCAAGCGCATTAAGCCTTGACAGCGAAGCCGAACTCGAAGAGGAAAGAAGGCTCTGCTACGTAGGAATAACGAGAGCGAAAAAGAGGCTTACATTCTCTGCAGCCAAACAGCGAATGATACACGGAGAAACCAATTCTACAGTTGTATCACGCTTTATTATCAAGGAAATTCCAAGGCATATGCTGAGCGTAAAAGGTCATGCCCACGAAAGCTATATGCGCGCTCCAAAGTACGATGAGGCTGCAAGACCGGTCAACTCTACGGTTACAAGAGACTTCTATCTCGGGCGTTCTAATCCTGCTTCTGCGCCGTCCTTGCTGCACCTCGACTACAGCGTCGGAGACCGTGTGCTTCACAGAAATTTCGGCGAGGGAGTGATAACGGACATCAAAAAGGGAACGAAAGATTATGAGGTTACCGTCGACTTTTCAGGCACAAAAAAGAGAATGCTGGCGTCTTTTGCCAAGTTAAAGAAAATTTAGAAAACATATTTAAAAATATGCTGGTATTTAAAGCCTGTTCATGTTATAATCAAATAAGCGTAAATGTTTTTTGTTCTGTCAGGAATTTATTCCGGCAAAAATGAGAAACATAATAAAATAAGTTAAAGACAAATTCGGAGGTTTACCATGGAAGAAAAGAAATGTTGCAGCAAAGTCTATTCCGTTTTAGCTATTATCGGCGCCATTGTTGCCATTGCAGCTATTGCATATGCAGTCGTTAAGTTCTGTATGCCTGATTATCTTGAGGATTTCGACGATTTCGATGACTTTGATGATGACGACGACGATGACGATGATGAAGAAGATGACGATGACGACGACAAGGAAGATGATAAGAAGGACGCTGAGTAAGCTTAACAAAGCTTCCTGCTAAACGGCTTTCAAAGCTTTAAATTTTAAAAAAAAATACCCCTGATGCGAATCCGTGTCAGGGGTATTTTTATATCAAGACGTTTTCTAAAAATCGGAATCTCCATAACGCCGGATTCCAATTCTCAGGACCGGTTTTAAATCCGTATTTTCTAAATTACGGCTGCTACCGCATCTCCCATTTCCTTACAGCCAACCTTCTTCATGCCCTCCTTCATGATATCGCCTGTGCGGTATCCTGCATTGAGAACCTCATTCACTGCATTTTCAATGGCATCTGCCTCCTTCGGCATATCAAAGGAATAACGAAGCATCATTGCCGCGGAAAGGATCGTGCCGAGAGGGTTTGCGACGTCCATGCCGGCGATGTCCGGCGCAGAACCGTGAATCGGCTCATACATTCCGAGCGTACCGTCAGAAAGGCTTGCGCTCGGCATCATTCCGATTGAGCCCGTCAGCATGCTCGCCTCGTCGCTTAAGATGTCTCCAAACATATTCTCGGTGACGATCACATCAAACTGTCCCGGATTCTTGATTAGCTGCATTGCAGTGTTGTCAACAAGCACGTCCGTGTAAGCGACCTCCGGATATTCCTCTGAAAGCTTGTGCATCACCTTTCTCCAAAGTCTCGAAGAATCAAGCACATTTGCCTTGTCTACGGAAGCTATTCTCTTGTTCCTCTTCATCGCGGTCTCAAATGCGACTCTTCCGATTCTTTCAATTTCATGATAGCTGTAAAGCATCTCATCGGTTGCAACAAGCTCGCCGTCAACCTCAGCTGTCGAACGCTTTCCGAAGTATATGCCGCCTGTAAGCTCGCGAACGATGAGAAGGTCTATTCCGTTTTCAACGATTGAAGCCTTAAGAGGCGAAGCATCGGCAAGCTGCGGAAACAGCCTTGTCGGTCTTAAATTTGCAAAAAGACCAAGCTCCTTTCTTACCCTAAGGAGCGCCTTTTCAGGACGGATAGACGGGTCAACACTGTCCCATTTCGGTCCGCCGACAGCTCCCAGAAGCACGCTGTCGCTGCTCTTGCATTTTTCAATTCCCTCATCGGTTATCGGCACTCCGTTTGCATCAATGCTGCAGCCGCCGATCAGCACGTCAGTGTAAACAAACTCATGTCCAAACTTTTCTGAAACCTTATCAAGAACCTTAATTGCCTCATTCACAATTTCAGGACCGATTCCGTCGCCTTTAAGTACAGTAATATTCTTTTTCATCAATATGCTCCGTTCCAATATATTTTTACTTCTTTATCGACTTCAGCAAACCGCCCTTATCCATAATGTTTTTCATAAATTCAGGGAATGGCTGAGCCTGATAGGTCTCATTCTTTGTGACGTTTACGATTACGCCAGTGTCGAAGTTTATATCCAGCTCATCACCGTCCGAAATCTTTTCGCTTGCTTCAGGACACTCCAGAATCGGAAGTCCGATATTTATGGAATTGCGGAAGAATATTCTTGCGAAGGTTGCGGCAATTACGCATGCAATGCCTGACTCCTTTATCGCTATTGGCGCATGCTCCCTCGAAGAGCCGCAGCCAAAGTTTGCTCCTCCAACCATAATGTCCCCAGCCTTTACCTTCTTGGTAAAATCGATGTCGATATCCTCCATGCAGTGGCTCGCAAGCTCCTTGTGATCCGCAGTATTAAGATATCTTGCAGGGATAATAACGTCCGTGTCAACATTGTCCCCGTACTTATGTACTTTGCCGTGTGCGTTCATACTTATTCCTCCATTCAATTAAAACTCACCCGTAGGGTCCGTGATCTTGCCGGTAACTGCGGTAGCGGCGGCAACCTCCGGACTGGCGAGATAGATTTTCGAGCTTACATGTCCCATTCTTCCGACGAAGTTCCTGTTCGTTGTGGCAACAGCGATTTCATCTGCCGCAAGTATGCCCATGTGACCGCCGAGGCAAGGTCCGCAGGTAGGAGTAGAAACGACACAGCCTGCCTTGATAAACGTCTCAACGTAGCCGAGCTTAATGCTGTCAAGATAAACCTGCTGCGTTGCAGGAATTATGATGCAGCGGACGCCCTTTGCAATGTGTCTGCCTTCCATGATTTTTGCTGCGGCCGCCATATCGGAAAGTCTTCCGTTAGTGCAGGAGCCGATAACCACCTGATTTGGAACTATGTCTCCAAGCTCCCTTGCAGGCTTTGTGTTTTCAGGAAGATGAGGACAAGCAACCACAGGCTCAAGCTCGCTTAAGTTGATGTCAATAACCTGTTCATATTCAGCATCTTCATCAGCCTCATAAACCTTAAATTCTCTGTCGACTCTGTCCTTTACATAATCAAGCGTAACCTCGTCAACGGCAAATATTCCGTTCTTTGCGCCTGCTTCGATTGCCATATTGGCGATGCAGAGACGGTCGTCCATGGAAAGGTTCTTAAGACCCTCTCCTGAAAATTCCATTGAACGGTAAAGCGCACCGTCAACGCCAATCCTTCCGATTATGTAAAGAATAACGTCCTTGCCGGAAACATTCTTTTTGAGCTTTCCCGTTATATTAAATTTAATAGCGGAAGGAACCTTGAACCAAGCCTCTCCCGTTGCCATTCCGGCTGCCATATCAGTAGAGCCTACTCCTGTAGAAAAAGCTCCCAGAGCGCCATAGGTACAGGTATGTGAATCTGCTCCGATGCAAACCTCGCCCGGCGCAATAAGTCCTTTTTCAGGGAGAAGCGCATGTTCGATTCCCATTTCTCCCACATCGTAAAAATTCTTTATGTCGAATCTTTTTGCAAAGCCTCTGCACTGCTTGCACTGCTCCGCAGCCTTTATATCCTTGTTAGGAGCAAAGTGATCCATTATCATTGAAATCTTTGTCCTGTCGAATACGCTCTCGCAGCCTGCCTTGTTAAACTCGTTAATGGCTACTGGAGACGTAATGTCGTTGCCAAGCACCATATCCAGCTTTGCATTTATGAGCTGACCTGCGGCAACCGATTCCAGTCCCGCATGAGCAGCCAGTATTTTCTGGGTCATTGTCATTCCCATAAGAAAATCCTCCGTTCTGTCGTTTCATTATGTATTGCGTGCAGCAGCCTTCCGCACGCATGCCGCTTTTACATTTTCTTTGAATAAGCTCTGTTTACCGCCGAGAAAAGCGCGCTTATTGACGATGCGATGATGTCGTCCTCAAGTCCGGTTCCCCAGCTTGTGCTGCCGTCCGGAAGCTTTATGCTGACATAAGATACTGCCTGCGAATGTGAGCCTTGGTCAAGCGCATGCTCTTCATATGTAAGATGGTCAAACTGAATGCCGTCTGCCCTCAAAGCATTTGCAACCGCATCAAGTCTTCCGTTTCCGTAAGCAATTATTTCTTTTTCTTCACCGTTCCGTCTAATTGAAAGGCTGACTCTGATATCCGTAACCTTGATGTCAGGGTCTCTTGTGAAATGATAGTCGATCTTTTCAATCGGAGCATTGACATTAACGTAGAGCTTCATGAAATTCTCGTAAACCTCCTCTGCCGTCAGCTCCTTATGCAGCTTATCGGAAATTCCCTTGATCGTGTAGCTTACGTCCTCGCTCATTTTTTTAGGGATTTTGTAGCCGTATCTCGTCTCGACAAGATAGCCGATTCCGCCCTTGCCGGACTGGGAGTTTATGCGGATAACATCTGTTTCGTACTCTCTTCCGACGTCCTGCGGATCGATTGGCAGATAAGGCACCGTCCAATGCTCACACTGCTTCTCCTCGCGCCACTTCATTCCCTTCGCGATAGCGTCCTGATGAGAACCGGAAAAAGCCGCAAAAACCAGCTTGCCGCTGTAAGGCGAACGCATATTGACCTGCATTTCCGTAACCTTTTCGTAGAGGTCGACTATCATCGGCATGTTGGTAAAATCAAGCCCCGGCTCAACGCCCTGCGAGTACATATTCATCGCAACAGTGATGATGTCAACATTGCCTGTTCTCTCTCCGTTGCCGAAAAGAGTTCCTTCAACTCTGTCGGCGCCTGCAAGCAAACCGAACTCCGTGTCAGCCACGGCGCAGCCTCTGTCATTGTGAGGGTGCAGTGAAACAACAACGTTTTCACGGTACTTTAAATTGTCGCACATATACTCAATCTGGTTTGCATAAACATGAGGCATTGAAAGCTCGACCGTAACAGGCAGATTGATAATCACCTTCTTTTCAGGCGTCGGCTTCCAGACGTCCAAAACCGCATTGCAGATTTCCAGAGCGAATTCAGGCTCTGTCCCGGTAAAGGATTCAGGGGAATATTCGTACCTGTAGTCCACACCCATTTCCCGTGCGATATCATCAAAAAGCTTTGCGCCGTCTACGGCAATCTGAATTATTTCTTCCTTTGACTTTCTAAACACCTGCTCACGCTGTGCAACACTGGTTGAATTGTAGAGGTGGACAATTGCATTTTTAACGCCCTTAAGCGCTTCAAAGGTCTTCTTAATAATATGCTCTCTTGCCTGAGTAAGAACCTGAATCGTCACGTCGTCAGGAATCAGATCCTGCTCCACCAGAGTCCTTAAAAAGTTGTACTCCGTGTCGCTTGCAGCCGGAAACCCCACTTCTATTTCCTTAAAGCCGACCTCAACCAGCAGCTTGAAAAACGAGAGCTTCTCTTCAAGACTCATCGGCGTGATAAGGGACTGGTTTCCGTCCCTGAGGTCAACCGAACACCAAATCGGCGCCTTGTCGATGTAATCCTTTTCAGCCCATTTCATGGCTGTCTTCGGCGGCAGATAATACTGTCTTGTGTACTTGCTTGAATTCTTCATGGCATTTCTCCTTTATTCGTTGGTGACAGTTTAACACAGCGACAGCCTCATGTCAACGCACGCAATTATCATTTAACTTGATTTTTTTTAATCTCTTTTTGCTTCTTTTCTTTTAAAACAAGCTTTTTGTTTTTTATTAAATTGATTAAAAACGCTTTGATTTTATCCAAAAAGCAAAAAAGCCGCAGCCTCCGCCAAAACGAAGACTGCAGCCGATATCCTTTTACGGATTTTTATTTTATTTTTGTAATATTGCTTTTCGCCTATCTGCGAAGGTTCAATTTTACATTATGCGGCAGGTGTTTCAGTTGCCGCAGGCGTCTCTTCTCCAGGAGTTACGTCTACTGCCGGCTCTGTAGGCGCCGGAGTATCTACTGCCGCTCCGCCCTTTGTGAACTTAAAGTCGTAGAACGAAAACTCAGGCTCCCATACTCCCGCTTCGGAAATAACGCCGTTGTATGTTCTGCCTGCATTTGTATTTCCGTCAGCAGGCTCGGTGATCCACTCATAGAAGGTGGTAGAAATTTCAGCTTCCTCAGCATCATACGAGTAAATCTCAAGCTTGTAGCTGTAGGTCCCGTTTGCAGGCGTTTTAACAGTGACCGTTGCATAAAGATCACCGTCCTCAAACTCATCAGGTATATCGATAGCGATCTGAGCGCCGGCAACTTCTGCATCCGTTCCGTTCCATGTTCCGATAATATTTGAAGTCCAGCCAACGACTTCTTCTTCGTCTATGTAGGAGTATTCCCATCCGTCTCCGTAGTTGCTGTATTCAACAGTTATCTCCATATCAATAGTCATTTCCCCTGTCTTCATTGTGAAGGTGCATGGGATCGCAATATAGGAAGAACTTCCGTCAGGCTCAGGTATTTTGGCATCAAAATCCGAAATTTCAACATCGCAGTAATCTATGGAATTACCAAGGAAATAAATGCCCTCATATTCGTCCTCATCGGTAAAATCTGCAATGATATCATCATTCGTCTTGTTAAACTTGAAGCTTTCCGCAATTTCGGTCTCCGGAGTTCCTACGACCTCACATTCCTGTATGTTCCAGCTGCATTCACCGTCGTATATGGTGCAGATAAATGTAACCTTTGCTTCAAATTTAACTTCAAAACGTCCGTCCTCAGCCTCAATGGTAACTGCGACAACATCTTCCATATTTTCAAGATCAGGCTCATGTTCGCCGACTGTGATCGACTTTATTTCATCGTCATATATGTACATGTCGTCCACGCTGTAGCCCCAGTCTTCAAGAAGCCTCTTTGCTTCATCATCCGAAATTCCGTTTTTAAGCTTTGTCTCGGAATCGCCCTTTTCAACCTCACGGCATTTCCATTTATCCTTATCTTTCAGCTTAAACGTGAGCTTAAATTCCGTGACGGTCTCAGTGTACTCATCAGTCACCTTAAGATCAGCCTTTACAGTAGCCTTATCCTTATCGTCATTAAGGGAATTTTTTGTTATCTCAACCTTGTATTCAGGTTCGGACTTCTTATTATCAGCCTTGTCCGATGAATCGTTTTCATCTGACTTGTCAGCTTCATCGCTGTCGTCCGAATCTTCATCATCATCTTTGTCTTCTTTCTCATCGTCAGGTATGTACCCTTCGTCTTTAAGAGCATCGATTACATCCTGCTCGGTCGGGTTCTTAACGCCGCAGCCTGCGAAGAATGCCATCGTGCACACAAGAAGTAAAGAAAGCAACAACAGTCTTAACTTTTTCATTTGCTCCTCCTTTTTATTAAAAAGCTCCGGACAGCCATGCACCGTAAAACCGCGACAGCTTTTCAACCGTTTTCCGCAATCCAAACGCACTCTATCCGTACAACACTGCAAAGATAACATATTTAACCTTTTTTGTCAATATTCTGTTTATACCGCGCTATTATTCTACTATGGTAGAATTATGTATTTTCTCTTTAGTACTGATAATTGTAATTTTACTGCAGCGGGGGATCATGAAAATCAGACATTAAGGCATTACGTCCGAAAAGAAAAATGCCGCAAGGACAATTTCCGACAGCATTTTCAACACCCATGATCTCACCGGTGAAACATCAGTTTGATCGATAAAACATCATCTTTATATTCTGCTGAAATTGTTCCGCCCATTTCTTCCGCAAGCGTCCGTGCGATTGACAAGCCCAGACCTGCGGAATTTCTTGCTGCTTTTACGGTGTAAAATCTGTCGAAAAGCCTTTCCACCTGTACGGAAGATAATTCTTTCGCAGTATTTGCAAAAATCATTTCGCCGCTGTCCGTCAGCGTAATCTGCAAATCGCCGTCACTGTATTTCACGGCATTATTCAGCAGATTGTAGATAATTCTTGCAAGGTATTCCTTGTTTAATCCTGCGGTAATCTGCTTTTCTGTCATGTGCACTTCCGGAAAAATTCCTCTTTCCGTAAATATCGCATAATAGCCCATAATGCTGTCTTCCAACACCTGATTAACGAGCACTTCCTCTGTTTTCGGTTCTGAATTATCGGAAAGAAGGACGGAATAACGGAATAATTCTTCCGTAAGCTGTCTCATCAGTTCCGCACGCTCTTTCACGATGGAAATATATTCACCTGTTTTTTCAATATCCGAATTCTCTTGCAGCAAATCAAGATAACCGCAGATTGCCGTCAACGGCGTGCGGATGTCGTGGGAAATATTTGTGATTGCCGTTTTCAACTCAAAATCACCCTGCTTATAGCGAAGATATTCTTTCCGTAAAATTTTCAGTTGCTTGTTGATATTGTCGGCAAGCCTTTTCATTTCTTTGTCGCTGCCGGAAACGGTAATGAGCTTGTTGGTATCGTTTTTTAGAATTTTTTCAAATTGCTCGGAAATTTCCCTTGCTGTTTTTTTCATCATCACGATTTTTGCAAGCAAAATTATTATCACGGCAAAAAGGATAAGACACAAATACCCCATGACATTACCTCTTTAAAAATATATTAAAAATATTTTAAAAATATTTTTTATTTCGGATCCGCTTTTTTGAATATTGCATAACCCAATGTGATCATAACGCCTGCAAAAATAATTGAAAACAAAATGTATTTTACAGGTGAAAAATCCTGACTTATGAAAAATCCTGTAATTCCGCAAAAGATAATTCCTAATACAGCGAGAACCATACTCACTCCGACATAAATCATATGGCTGTTTTTCATTATGCAAAATGCCATAGCAGCAACACCAAAACCGATTATTACGGGGACAAACCGCAGAATTTTTTCACGAATCTTGTACAGCTCTGCAGATAAAAGTTTACCCATGATTTACATCTCATTTCAAATCTTTTTTTCGAAAAAACAAAATTCCTGCTCCCGTTGCGATTACGGTAACGGCGAGGGAACTCAGAATAAAATCCGTATTGCAGGTTTCGGTTTGACAAATCTGCATAATTTGGTCAACAGGGAGTGTATCATGGAAAAATTGAAATATTTTTTTCTTTGTACCTGTCAGATATTTGGGATTTTTCGTCAATGGCTGTTCGATTTCCTGCTCCGTACCGTCCTCATTCGTTACTGTAAAAGTATACGGTTGAATATACTCTTTAGCAGAAAGTCTGTAATCTATTGTATTTGCAATGTAAATCATAAAAATTGAGAAAATCATTGCTGTAACAACACCTGCTGATTTTTTCGGAATAAGCATAGAAATCAACAAAATCATTGAGGATATTGACAAAACAGAGAAAACAGTTATCAAACACAGTCCTGCCATTTTTTCAACGGATATTCTGCTTTTTCCAATAATTCCAAATACAGAACTTCCGATAATCACCACGATAAACGCAAAATGCATAATTACAGATGCCATTGAACAAGTAATAAGATTTGACAAATACATTGCAGTTCTTGAATGTCCCATGATGTGCTTATTGCGAATCGTACCGCTATTGTAATCTTCTCCGATGAAAATGCCCGTGAAAATAGCAATCACAATACCGATGCACATTGACCCGACAAGAAAAATATCATCTGCAAAACAGTAATAGCCGGGGACTGCCCGCATATCACTCCAACGCGTGAACACTATAAATCCGGCAAATCCCGCCATGAACAGCACTCCAATCCAAAAAATTCTGCTCATGAACAGCCTTGCAAAATCAGCCCTTAACAGTTTACTCATGATTTGCACCTCCCACGAGATTAACGAAAAATGTTTCCAGATTTTCGTCATGCTCCTCCATGGAAACGACTTCGCAATTTTCTTTGGAAAGGGCAAGAGCAAGCTGTGAGAAATTCGGTTTTGCGTAAACATCAGCCGTTTTCTCATCGAGAATTTTGTATGTGATTTCCATGCCGTCCAGTACTCTTGCAAGGATTTTTGTGTCCGTAACAGTCATGTGTATACATTTCCGGCAGGCTTGCTCCAGTTCTTCCGCACTCATTTCTTTTATAATTCTTCCGCTGTCAATAAAGCCGTAATGCGTGGCAAGCTTTGAGAGTTCGTCAAGAATATGGCTCGAAATCAAAACGGTGATTTGACGCTCTCGGTTAAGCTTCAGGATAAGTTCACGGATTTCAATAATGCCTTGCGGATCAAGACCGTTTATCGGTTCGTCCAGAATCAGAAAGTCAGGACTTCCGCAGAGAGCGATTGCTATTCCGAGACGCTGTTTCATGCCCAAAGAGAAATGTTTTGCCTTTTTCTTTCCGGTGTTTTCAAGACCGACCAGTTTTAACAACTCCTGTATACCGTCAAAGCTCGGCATACCAAGAAGCCGGTACTGCATTTTCAGGTTGTCCTCCGCCGTCATACCGGGATAAATAGACGGCGTCTCCACGACCGCCCCCATTCTGCTGCGGGATTCTGCAATTTTTCTGTCAGTATTTTTCACGCCGCATAATACAAAATCTCCGCTTGTCGGGTACTGTAATCCGCAAATCAGCCGTATAAGAGTTGTTTTGCCTGCACCGTTTTTCCCGACAAATCCGTAAATGGCACCTTTTGGTATGTGCATTGACACCCTATTGAGCGCTTTGAAATTGCGGTAATGCTTGCAAAGCGAGTTCGTTTTCAGAACATAGTCCATAACAAGACCTCCTTTTGGTTTCTGGAAACAGCATACCATACAAAGGTCAAGAAAGCGGTCAAGAAAATGTCAGGATTTCGTCAAGATTTCATTTTGAACCCGATTCCGTAAACTGCCTCAATATAATCATTCCCGTCAACCGCCTGCAATTTACGCCTTATATTGCTGATATGCTGTTTCAAAGAACGCTCCGTGCAATCCGGCGTATCACAGCTGATATTGTCAAGAATGGTAGTTTTCCCGATAGGCATACCGGGGTTCTGCATCAGCAGCTTCAAGATAGCGCACTCCGTCCGTGTCAGGCGAATTTCTGTTTCATTAAGCAAAACTGTCAATTTATCCGGATATAACATGATGTTCCGAAAGGTAAGAACACGGTCATCTGCATTCCGTTTTCTCAGCTGAACAGCAATTCTTGCAAGCAGCTCATTCATATTGAACGGTTTTGTGACATAATCCGCCGCACCGCCAAGCAAAAGACCGACTTTGTCCGTCACATCAGCTTTTGCACTTACCACAATTACGGGAATATTCTTTATTTTTGACAATAATTCTTCACCGCAAAGGCCGGGCAGCATCAGGTCAAGCAAAATCAAATCAGGCGTATTCCGTGACAGCACAATCAAGGCCTCTGTCCCTGAAAATGCCTTTTCTACGGTATATCCTGCTTTTGTCAGCGCCTCAGTCAAAAGATTGCTGATGTGTATATCATCGTCTACGACCAGTATTCCGGGCATCGTTTTCACCTCTGAATTGATTCGTGATATTTCTGTTATAGTATAATGATATATGTTGTTCAGTTCAAGTCAAAAAGAACCTTCTCATAATCTTTTACATAGTACCTGATATTTTTGCGGCCTCTTTGAATGATCGTATGGCCTTCCGCTTCCAGCATTTCTTTTTGCGCTTGGAGGCCTCCGGGATATTTTTCATTTAACTCCCCATTCGCTTTCAGCGTTCTCCAATAAGGCGTTTTATCCTCGGAACGCTGATAGCTTGCCCACGCCGCAATCGATACAAAAATCCCGGCAGTAATCGGTTCTGTAAAATCCGCACCGCTTAATTTTGCAAAATACTCACGGATTTTTCCGACTGTAATCACGCTTCCGCAGGGAATACGTTTCATTATTTTGTCATAGTCGATCGGCGGGGCAAAATACATTCTGTTCCCTCCGTATTTTTCTATACTCTTTTCATCTGTAATCGTCTGAAACTTTGGCATATCCTTGCTGTCATTCAGCATAGCGTTAAAATCTTTTTTATCTTCATTAGCCATATCCATACCTCCTGCCCTCAAGCATAGCTTATTTTTATAAGTAATGCAATGAGACAGTTTTAAAAAAATTTTTCTGCACCGGAGACAAAATTTTGACAGCCTTGCACATATTCCTAAGTAGCCGCACTTGGAACAATCCGTGCCACAACAGCTGATTATATTACCGGTTGAGCCGCTTCTGATATTTCTCTCTGCTTCTTTTTACTTAATCCGCCAAGCACAAGTTGATACGATTTATCCAATAAGTCCTTCAAGAGATCATCAGGCACTTCTCCATCCGGCTTTACCGAATTCCAATGAGTTTTATTCATATAATATCCGGGAATAATATCCTCGTACTGTTGACGCAGAAAATCGCCTTCCGCCGGTTCAAGCTTCAGCGTAATATAATATGGCTCATCATTCTCACCCAAACAAACAGCTGCAAACATTTTTCCACCTATTTGATAACGAACCCAATTCCAATCCTTCTGGAGATCTTTTGTCACTCCCGCCTTGCTAAGTAAATAATCGTCAATCCATGTGTACCTCATAGATAAGTTCTCCTTTTTGTTATTTTATAGCCAAAATGTTACCTTCATATTTTTATACATAGCGAATACGACCTTAATTTCCTCCCGTATTTCCTTTAGTTTCAGTAATTCTGCCCTTTCCCGAACGGTAACAGCCATGTAATCATGTTATCCTTATCTGCATAATCTGCGTGAAACAAAAGTTTTTCACCCTGCTGCACACTAAAGAATTCCTGTCAAAATTCCTCAACCAATTTCCATTTGCAGTCTTTAAATTGCTCAAACTCGGCGTGTTCCTTGTTGTTATTAACTATATTTATTTAAGTTTTATGTAAATACACGCCCGTTTTACCTCAAATACATCAATAATTCTGGCTCGCTGATTTTCTATCGCCAAAATGCTGCCATATTCTGGGACAATTTTTGATACAATCGAAACCGGAAAGAAAAAATCGTTGAAGATTCGTTCCGGATGGGCATTTTGAATTTTTGTCCCAAATTTCTGGCAAAATTTTGAGAAAAAATCCGGAAATGCACACCCCTCGAAAAAAACTGTTCTTAGCGTAAAACTGGAATTTACCTATTCATAATTGGAGAAATAACTGGTTTTCCGTCTCTGTCCAACAACGGTGCCATTCCTCCTGAATATCCACTTGCATGAAACACATAATTTACGCCTGTCTCTTTATCCACCCAAATTTCCATATCTTTCATTTTGTATCCTCCTCATAAATAAATATTTCTTCAATACTCATTCCAAAATATTTTGCAATTTTGAACGCCAACAGAATCGATGGGTTATATCTTCCATTTTCCAAAGAACCTATTGTTTGTCGTGACACCTCCAACTCGGCAGCTAATGTCTCTTGCTTGATACCTCGCTCTTTTCGTAATTCCTCTAAGCGGTTTTTCATAAAGCTCTCCTTCCCTATGGAAAGTTTGCTTTCCACATTTTCATTATAATATAACATAGAAAAATGTCAAGTATGCTTTCCATAATTTTTTTGTAAAACTTAGAAACTGTCGGACGAGAACGGCTTGTGGAGCAAGATGTCCCCAAACGGCAAATCCACTAAAAGGGTAGCTGGCACAAGCCAGCTCAGTTTTTTATTATCCATCAGCATGGCTACTTTCAAAAATAGATAAAGCAACAGCGTCCAAGTTTTTACACTCAGACGCTGTAATTTATGTCCTTTGCCATTCGCAAACTCCTCTACAAGCTGGAATTTGATTAAATCCCCAAAATGTAAAATCCATTATACTCTTTTGCAGTATTCAGCCAGTCAACTAGGGTTTCATAGTCTATAGGTTTTTCCTTACGAATTTTTTCAACAATGGGGTCTATATATTCCGGCGCATAATAATTGACG
>CANRAZ010000047.1 GCA_947628705.1 uncultured Lachnospiraceae bacterium
CAAGCCCCTCCGAAAAAAATCTGCAAAGCATGCTGAACGCTTTAAAGGAATGCGGGGTTTATATTCCCGTCAAATTTGTTATGACGAAGGAACAGCAGAAGAAGTTTGCTGAGGCGCAAAAAACAGGACGCCCGATGCTTGCGGTGGATGATATGAGAGTTTCTCCGCAGCTTCTTATAAGCAAGGACGGAGAAAAAATAATGCCGTGGTTTTCCAGACAGTCAGAAATAATTCCAAGGCAGGGTGACGGAGTTACTTTTATTAAAATCCCTGCTGAAAAGGCCGCAGAGCTTGCAGACAATATGCCGGATGCCTTTGACATAGTCTTTGATTTGTACACTCATCCTGTCAAGCTGACAATAGACGAACTGCTTGACGGAATAAGCGGAAATATCGGCGGCGCCGGTGAAGACAACGCCGATGAGGAAGATGACGAATAGAAATAACGGACGACTGGAAGGTATCGTAGGATTAAATGGTTAAGAAAGAAATAAATGAGATAAAAAAGCTTTTTACACATGGCAAAAGCTCGATAACCCGTATTGCAGGGTGCTATGTGGGAGCTGAGAAGGAAAGAATTGCGGAGCTTAAAGATACCTTTCTTGCTTTGCCGGAAGAAGAAACCTTTAAGTATTTTGATATTTTTTCAAAGGGGCTTTCAGGAACCTTGGGCAAAAATCTTCTTAATATGGATTTTCCTCTTGAAAGCGAATTTGAAAACGGAACCCAGCATTTTCTCTTGAAACTCAGAGATTCAGAGCTTAAAGACGAAGAGCTTGTTTCGGAATTCTACGATAAGGTAATAGAAAATTACAGTTATGTGGGAAATTATCTTATTCTGCTTGTGTTTGCCGCCTATGATGTGCCCGGAATTACAGAAGACGGTTTGGACTTAGAGGATTCTTCGGAGGAGGTTTACCGTTACATAATGTGCTGCATTTGTCCTGTGGAGCTGGACAAGGCGGCGCTTTCTTATGATTCCGTTTCTGGTCATTTTACATCGAGGGAGCGCGATTGGATAGTCGATTATCCTGCAAATGCCTTCCTTTTCCCTGCTTTTAATGACAGAAGCTCAGACATTCATTCGCTGCTTTACTATTCCAGAAAGGCTGAAAAAATAAATCAGGGGTTTATTGACAGCGTTCTTGGCTGCGTCTGCCCATTGACGGCAGGCTGTCAGAAGGAGAATTTCCAGTCTCTGATAACGGAAAGCCTCGGTGAGGAATGTGAGTTTGATTTAGTCAGGACGATCCACGAAAAGGTAAACGAGATTGTTGAAACAAACAAAGACGAGCCTGAGCCTGTAATATTCGATAAAGCTGAAGTGGTTAAGGTTTTGGAAAAAAGCGGCGTTACGGAAGAAAAACGCAGGCTGTTTGAAAAAAAATACGATGAGGAAATTGGCGAGAAGACGACCTTGCAGGCGACAAACATCGTTGACACCAGAGCCATGAAGGTTAAGACAGCCAGCGTGGAAATAAAAGTAAAACCGGAAAACGCAGATCTGCTTGAAACCAGGATAATTGACGGCAGAAGATGTATTGTAATTGCTCTTGACAACAGCGTGGAGGTCAACGGAATTCCGGTAAGAAGCGGACGGATTGTTGCAGATGCAAAAGACGCGGCAGAGCAAATTCCGGAAGCTTAAGCATAATTTTAAATGCAGGCTTTGCCTGTAAAAGCACTTGTAGCTCAGTGGATAGAGCAGTGGCTTCCGAAGCCAAAGGTCGGGGGTTCGAATCCCTTCAGGTGCGCTTTTATCAGTCTTATGTTTTTACTAGCCTAATATTTTTATCAGCCTTATTTTTTATTGATACTGCTTTTTTTCTATAAGCTGTTAGTTTGTATGCCCGGATTAAAATTAAAGCGTAAAAGCATTATCGGAAGGTATTGCGCTGCATGCCGTATGGTAAGGTATAAGCCTCATGCGTCTGTTCGCAGACGCGCCGCTTCGGCCGCTGAACTGATATTGCGTCATATCCCCGAATGTGTTATAATCAAACCAGACAGTACGTTTAAAGCGTATGCGGAATTGGAGGCGGCATGGATAAAAGGCTTTTTGTTGCGGTTGTTCTGTTGTTGGCTTTTTCTGCCTCGGCATGTGGATACGGAGAGCGGAAAATTGAGAATGCGACCGGTGAAACGGCTGATAAAATTTACATTTCGCCGACTGAATTCCCAAGCGACGGGATGTCGGGAAGACCGGCTACAAGTCTTGAGGTGTGCGGTCAGGAGGGAATACTTTTGCTTACTGCGTCCTATTATTCTGCACTTGCCGACGGCGATTTGCCGGCGCTTAACGCACTGGTGAGCAATCCGGAAAATCTTACTGAAAATGTTTTGAACCGTTTTCAGGGGGTATCAAAAATAAACGTCAAACATGTATACACTGTTGACGGTACGAAGACGGTGGGAACAGTGGCCTACGTTTACTGTGAGCTTACGTTTGAAGGCTACGACACCGTTGTTCCGTCTCTTGATGAGCTTTTTATTTCGGACAGTAACGGCACCTATACTATTTTTAACGGTACCCTGTCTACTGAAGAGTACAATTCCTTATCTCAGATTTCACAGGGTGAGGGAGTGACCCAGTTAGTTGAATCTGTTAACAGGAGCTTTAATGAGGCGCTGGATTCGGACGCCTCGTTAAAGGACTATATTAAAAATGGCGGCGCATAGGTCAAACAGACTTATACAGGGTTTCTAAAACCTTGTGGTAGCTGTTGACCAGTTCGGAATAGAGGATTACTTTGTTTGAAAGATGCTCTCTTTTATGTCCTGATAATGAAGCGTTTGATTGCTCCAGCATGTTCTGGAGCTTTTTTTCATTTAAAGAGCCGTTGAAATATACTGCGATAACCTCATGGACGCTTAAGGGAATGATGCAGGCGTCGTTAAATCCGTTTTTACGAATGTCCGTGCAGAACTCATCGTATAGAACGGCGGCGGCTCCGTTTTGCCGGAATATGTTTCCTACTACACGGAATTCGGCATCTTCCGAACCCAAGGATCTTAAAGCTTCCTCTGTATTTAAATCCGGAAGCATATCGTCGATTTTTATAATCCGCATCGGCAGAATGTCAGGCGTGTTTTTTTCAGCCTGCTTAATCATCTCATAAATGGAGACTCCAAGCATTCGGTAAATGTCGTAAGTAACGGTAAAAAAACCGTCGATACCGAGTTCGCCTGCATTTGATTTAAAGATAAGCGCCATGTCTCCGATGCTTATATACGGACAGTTGAGAAGCTTGCTTTTGTTATCCTCAAAATTAATTAATTGGTAAACGATCCGGTTTTTAACGCTGTCCCAAACAGTCGGCTTCTGAAAATCCGCGTTTCTGTTAAAGTGGCTGATGTAAATTTCAATGATGCTGTCGGCGATATTATCAATGCTTCTTCCGTTTTCATATTCATCATAAAAATAATCCAAAGCGACACGGGGCACTATCGGAGCGTCCGAATTGGGAAGGCATATGCAGAATTTAGGGCAGGAATCGGAAGACTTGAGAAAAAAGGCTTCTTGAGGGAAGCTTGGCTTATCGGTCAGGGCTTTTTTAAGTTCTTTTATAAAAGCAGAGTAGCTCATCAGGACCTCCTTTGTCTGACGTAACATAGATGAATATCTAAAATTATACTAAAAAAGCTGCAAACATGAACTGTGAGTTCTGAATTCAAGAACCCTGAACACGTAGCAGCTATATTTTAATAGATTTTCGGCATAAAATCAATTGATAAAATAGTAAAAATAGAAAATTACATTTTGTACAGTATTTACAAATTTTGGAAATTTCACTTTTGAGTGATTCGTGCAAACTGCATAGCGACCTCATCGCTCATATATCCGTTATAAAGCGCACCCTGCGCATAGTCGGCACGCATTTTTTTCAGAAGAGCCTCCTGCTCCTTAAAGTCAACGCCCGTCACCGTGATTTTCAGCTTCCATGAATGCACCAATTCAATAAGGGATTGCAGAAGCTGCTCCTCACCGATTCTGTTTGCGCCGTCAAGAAAATCCTGTGACAGTCTGACAAACGATACAGGCGCCTTGATAAGCGCTTTCAAGGATGAACTGCCTGAACCAAAATCGTCAAGAATGAAACGGATCCCAAGCTTTTCGATTTTTTTCATAAAGTTCATCGAGCCTGCGGGGTCCTTTAAAATAAGAGTTTCAGGAACGGATATCAGGATCTTTGAAGGCGTCGCATCAGTCTGTTCAAGGATATCGTATACTATTTTTACGAATTCCTCATCGATAAACTGCCCTAAAAAGCATTGAACAAGAAAAGCGGTGTCGGTATATCCGGCATTTTCAAAAAGCTTCTGCTTTTCGCATGCCGTCTTTAAAAGGCTTACGAACAGCTTCCTTGGAATCTGGGTATCCTCTGCATATTTCAGGTAGTCCTGAGGGAACATTCTTCCATATCTCTCGCAGTCCCACACCGGAACGATTTCAAATGCTGCAGTCGAACCTGTACGCAGGTCGGTCTGTGCTCCGCAGAGGTATGTAAGGGAATCGTTTTCCACGGCCTGATTAAGCTCGGCGGAAAGCTCCATTTTTTTCATTGCCTCGTCAGCCATGGACTCCTCATAAAAGTAAACCTTAGGCTCTCCGTTTGCGATCGCGTGACTAAGGGCAAGACGCACGTTCAGAGTGAGAAGCTGGACGGTTTTGCCGTCAGTCGGCGCAATTGCCGTTCCCATCTGGATTATCGGTACAAACTCGCGTCCTCCCGAAGAATAAGGGGAGCGGATAACGCGGTAAAGCCTGCCGAGCCTTTCTTCGACCTCCGGAAGGCTGTCAAAGTTTTGGGATATAACGGCAAATTCGTCATTTCCTATTCTCGCAAGAAAATCGTCCTCCGTGAGATTAGCCTTAAGCCTTTGAGTTATGTCAAGTATGAGCTCGTCACCAGCGGTATGTCCGGTTGCGTTTGTGATTTTTTCGTAATTGGCAACCTTGATTACCGAAAGCGCCGCCCTTTCGCCTTCTCGTATGGTCATCATTACGCCTTCTATGATATCGGTGAACTGTCTGTAGTTCGGAAGGTCTGTAAGAGAGTCGGAATAGGCGATTCGGTTGACATTCTCATAGCGGTCCTTAAGCTCGTCGTGTATGGTGGAAAGATTGTCCCTCGACTGTACGGCTTCCTTTAACATTCCCTCCATCTTCTGCATACGGGCATAAAGCTTTTTGTTATCGGAAAACAACTGTTTTTTTTCATTATTGACTTTTGAAATTTTGGCAATAAGAGCAATCAATACCACAAGAAGCATAAAAGCAATTGCAACTGCGGCATAAAGCCCAATACTTGATAAATCCATATCATTCCTCCGTTCCGAAGCGAGCTCGAATCACGGCGTCCGTAAAATCACGGCGGCGCACTTTAAAAAATCGCTTCCAAACCATCTTAAGTATAACTGATATTTTGTCTGCTTGCAAGGAAAGAGTGAGCATTTTGTGCGATTTAAAGCTTTTTAAATCAATATTTAACAAATTTGTAAATTCTTTGGCAAAAAATAGAAAAGCTTCCGAAGGGACTCGAACCCTCGATCTATTGATTACGAATCAATCGCTCTACCGACTGAGCCACGGAAGCTTATTCTGTATTGTTGTGACAACACGCAAATTATATAATATAAAAAAATAAATGTCAACTGAGCATGTCATAAAAATTAAAAAATTTGTTTACCGTTATTAAACCCTTCCATAATTTTGTACAAGCGTGATAAAGCTACCTGATTATGCGTCGAAGGTCTTTACCGTAAACGGCGAATCACCCGTTTTTAGAGGAATTATACGTAAACAGTGACTGATGTAAATTAGATTATTGCATGTAAATGCGATATTTCTTTCAAAAATATGATATTAAACCTGAAATTGGCCCATTATAACTTAAGTTCCTTGTGAAAATATATATAACTTGAATAAAACAAAGCACTTGCGTTAAAATAACATAAAGAGTATAGTTAAGAGGTGGATTATGACTAAAATAAGTTTTTTTGACACTAAACCCTACGACAGAACCTTTTTCGACCAATACGTGGCTGACTTTGGGTTTGAAATAGAGTATTTTGAAGAAAAACTCAATGCGCATACGGCGGTTTTTGCCAAGGGCTCTTCGGTTGTTGTGGCTTTTGTAAACGATACCGTTGACAAATACTGCATCAACAGGCTTGCCGAATACGGAGTCGGGCTTGTAGCGCTCAGATGTGCCGGCTTTAACAATGTGGATATAAACGCAGCGGCCGGAAAGGTGAAGGTCGTGCGCGTGCCTGCCTATTCGCCGTATGCCGTTGCGGAATATACTATGGGACTGCTGCTTACGATAAACCGCAAGCTTCACAAGGCCTACAACAGAACGAGAGAGTATAACTTCGGACTTAACGGACTTACGGGCTTTGACCTTCACGGAAGGACGATAGGAGTTGTAGGCACGGGAAGGATCGGAAGAGTATTTATAGATATATGCAGAGGCTTTGGAATGAAGGTCCTTGCCTATGACATGTATCCGGTAAACGACGCGCCTTACGAATATGTTAGTTTTGAGCATCTTTGCGAAAATTCCGACATAATAAGCCTGCATTGCCCGCTGACGAAGCAGACATATCATCTGATAGACGAGCGTGCAATCGGCAGAATGAAGGACGGAGTGATAATACTAAATACTTCAAGAGGAGCGCTTATAGACAGTGAGGCGCTGTTAGAGGCGCTGAAGGACAGAAAGGTCGCAGGCGCCGGCCTTGACGTTTATGAAGAAGAGGCGGACTTTTTCTATGAGGATTGGTCTGATACCGTCATTAAAGACGATATACTTGCAAGGCTTGTAAACCTTCCTAATGTTTTGGTATCCTCCCATCAGGCATTTTTGACAGAGGAGGCTCTGTCCAACATAGCGCTCACGACCCTTAATAATATAAAAGAATTTGCGGACGGAATGCCGCTGACAAACGAGGTCACCATTAACGCATAGCCGTGATTAAAAAAAGGCTTTCGGCGCGGAGGAAAAATGAAAAGGATTTTCAGGGAAAAAACAACGGCGGAACGCCTGAATTACGGTAAAGGCAGGTTAAAACGGGCATTACCTGAGACGGTAATGCTTGTTTTAATGTTTTTAATGCTTTTTTCCGTTGTCTCCTGCGGAAAAGAAAAAGAAAGCGGCGCTGATTCAGAAAGAGACCGGGGCGAGCCGACTCTTACGGACGAGGCAGCCACGCATTTTCAGTTTGTATATCCCGTTGAGGGCGATTTGTGCGCCGATATTCAAATCTTAAATTACGGACATATATATATAAAACTTTTTCCGGAGGACGCAGAGTATGCCTGCGACAACTTTGTGACTAAGGCAAGGAACGGAGAATATGACGGAACCGCCGTATCATCTTCGGTTAAGGGCTATTATGTTCAGGGAGGCAAGCCTCTTGATAAAACGAAGAAGGAAGAAAGCATATGGGGAGGGGGCTTTTCCAACGAAATAAGCGAAAGGCTTTTGCCCGTGCGCGGAGCTGTCTGCATGGCTAATCAGGGGACAAACGGAACAAATGCGATGCAGTTTTTCTTCGTTACGACTCCTGCCGATGTGGTTTCTGCACTTGACGCGCCTTTAAGAGAACGTTACGGAATGGGGCTTAAAGATTATCTGAGGTCTAACTATAACGCTGATCTGAGTGATGACCAGCTTAACATGTGCTATACCTACGGAGGCGCTCCGTGGATTTACGGACACAATACTGTCTTTGCACAGATTTTTGACGGCTTTGACGTCTTGGATAAAATAGAGGCGGAGCTTGCAGAAAACGATAAGAAGGACATATATATAAAAAAAATCACGATATATGAGCATATTTAGAGAAAATATTAGGTCTTATTTCGGTAAAGTTCACAAAACAGACATAATATTGATGTAAACTTAGGCAGAATGGTGAAGTAATGCCTGAATATTCAGATAAGGCGATGCTTGCAAGTTTTGCAGGAGGGCAAAAGAGGTATGGACAGCATAAAAATACTTGTGGTCGACGATGAAAGCAGAATGAGAAAGCTGATTTCCGACTTCCTCGGAAGAGAAGGCTATATTATTGTTGAAGCGGCGGACGGAGAAGAGGCTTTGGAGGTTTTCTTCAGGGAAAAGGGAATATCCCTTGTAATACTGGACGTGATGATGCCAAAGCTTGACGGCTGGGAAGTACTAAAAGAAATTCGCCAGTACTCGGAAACGCCGGTGATAATGCTTACCGCAAAGGGAGACGAGAGAGACGAGCTTATGGGCTTTAATCTTGGCGTTGACGAGTATATTTCAAAGCCGTTCAGTCCCAAAATACTTGTTGCCCGCGTTGAAGCGCTGCTCCGCAGATTTATCCAAAAGGAGGATGAGGAGCTTGAATTGGACGGCATCATAATTAACAGGACGGCGCATGAGGTTAAGGTAAACGGAGAAAAGGTTGACCTTAGCGTAAAGGAATTCGAGCTTCTTTCTTATTTCGTTCTAAATAAGGGAATCGCGCTTTCGAGAGAAAAAATACTTAACAGCGTTTGGAACTACGATTATTATGGGGACGCCAGAACAATAGATACTCATGTAAAAAAACTGAGAAACAAATTGGGAGAAAAAGGCAACTGCATAAAAACCATATGGGGCTACGGCTATAAATTTGAGCCGTAATCTCAAAACGGAACAGAGCGAACAGCCGGCAATGGTGAAAAAATGGAAAAAACAGTCAGCACCGATGAGGTTGATGAAACAAGCAAATCAAAGAAACAAAAACGAAGCAAGGGCAATAAAATAAAGCGGCAGGCGCCTTCAGGCAGTCGGGAAAAGATCCGCGCCGGTAAAAAGAAAAGAAAACATGTGAAATCCTTCCGCTTGCAGATCACGTTTTCTTTTATTGCGCTTACCGCCTTTTGTATTCTTCTCAGCATATTTATTTCCAATCTCCTGTTTGAGCGATATTACGGCAGGATTCAGGTAAATATGATAGAAGATACCTTTGATGACATTAATGAATATTCTGTCGAGCAGGGCGTGATTAACATACGTTCCAATTTATTCGCAGGCAACGTTACCTATGGGGACATCGAGCGTGGCGAAAATATCAGCAATTACTACAAATATGACGCTTTGGGCAACTATTGGGTAAACAGCATGATAGAAACCGAGCTTGATAAGATGAGCCTTAAGGATAATCTGAGCATAATGCTGTACGATCCGCTGCTTTGGGGCTATTCCAAGTATGTTTACAACACGGCGTCAAGCGATGACGGACTGGACCGAATGATTGAAAGCATGCGCGAGTACATACTGTATGATATTACGGACGCGGAAACGGACAAGCTGGTTGATTCTTCGGACAGATATAAAATTTACAGATCCTCAGACCGCTATACAAGCTCGGAAAATTACGACCTTATCGGAAAGCTTGACAACGGAGTTTATTGTTTTATAAGGGCGAATTATGATACGATTGCGGAAACCGCGGCCGTATCAAACAATTTCTTTGCCTATGTCGGCGTCGGGGTAATACTTGTCGAGGCATTATTTATCTTTTTGATTTCAAAAACCTTTACCAGACCGTTAAAAGACATGAACGAGGTCGCCAAGCGTATGGCGTCTCTTGATTTTGACGCAAAGGCGTCGGTTGATACCGGAAATGAGTTCGGTGAGCTTGCAGGAAGTCTTAACGAGCTTTCTGAAAGGCTTGAAAAAACGATTTTGGAGCTTAAGACCGCAAATAATGAGCTAAGGACAGACCTTGACAGAAGAGTTGAAATAGACGATATGAGGCGTGATTTCCTCGGCAATGTGTCGCATGAGCTTAAAACTCCGATCGCCATTATTCAGGGCTATGCGGAAGGCCTTAAGGATAATGTAAACGAAGACGCTGAAAGCAGGGATTTTTACTGTGACGTTATTATGGACGAAGCCTCAAAGATGAACGCCATGGTTAAAAATCTTCTTTCCCTTAACAGGATTGAATACGGTGAAAGCCAGCTGGAAATGGAGCGTTTTGACGTGGCGGAATTAATCAAGGGCCTCTTGCAGTCTGCGTCGGTTCTTGCAGGCGAAAAGGAGGTAAGGATAATATTTAACGCAGAAGAACCGCACTTTGTTTTTGCCGATGAATATATGGCGGAGGAAGCCATATCAAATTATATAAGCAATGCTTTCCACTATGTTTCGGGGGAAAATATTATTGAAGTCACCCTTACCGAAAACGACGGAAGGCTGAGAGTGTCGGTTTTTAATTCAGGAAGCACAATTCCTGAAGAAGACCTTGACAAGGTTTGGATAAAGTTTTATAAGGTTGATAAGGCAAGAACCAGAGAGTATGGCGGCAGCGGAATCGGACTCTCGCTGGTGAAGGCAATAATGGAGCTTCATCACCAGCGGTGCGGCGTGCTTAACCGCGACGGAGGCGTAGAGTTTTGGCTTGAACTTGATTCTTCGCCCGAAGTTGAGTAAAATATCCTGTAAGGGGGATGACATATGATAGCGATTATTGATTATGATGCAGGAAACATAAAAAGCGTCGAAAAGGCTTGCATCAGCTTGGGACATGAAACAGCGGTCACCGGTGATGCAAAAACCATTCTGTCAGCCGACAGGGTGATCCTTCCCGGAGTAGGGGCTTTCGGAGATGCGATGGGAAAGCTGGAAAGGTCAGGTCTCGCAGACGTAATAAAGGAAGTCGTGAAGAAGGGGACTCCGTTTCTCGGAATATGTCTTGGGCTCCAGTTGATTTTTGAAAGCTCGGAAGAAAGCGAAGGAGTAAAGGGACTTGGACTTTTGCAGGGGAAAATCGTAAGGATACCTGACAGCGAAGGGCTTAAGATTCCGCACATAGGCTGGAACGACATTACAATTAATCCTTCATCAAGGCTTTTCAGGGGAATTCCGGACAAATCCTTTGTTTATTTCGTCCATTCCTACTATCTTAAGGCGAAAAATGAATCGGAGGTTGCGGCGACAACGGAGTATTCGGCTCATATTCATGCTGCGGTTGAATCAGGGAACATTTTTGCAACCCAGTTTCATCCTGAAAAAAGCGGAGATATCGGGCTGAAGATCCTTGAAAATTTTGCCTCGGTTTAATAAAAGGCAAGGCAAAAGCAGAACACTGGCGGCAGGAAAGCGGTGTCGGCTTGCGCTGCGGCATAGTAAAAGAGACATTCAAGCGAAGAGGTACATATATGTTCACTAAAAGAATAATTCCATGCCTTGACGTGCATAACGGAAGAGTTGTCAAGGGCGTTAATTTTGTTGATTTAAGAGACGCAGGAGACCCGGTAGAGGTTGGAGCCGCTTACGGTAAGGCAGGCGCCGACGAGCTTGTGTTTCTTGACATTACCGCTTCTTCGGACGCAAGGACTATAAAAACGGAAATGGTAAGGCGCGTTGCAGAGACCGTATTTATTCCGTTTACTGTCGGCGGAGGAATAAGAACCGTTGATGATTTTAAGATGATTCTCCGCGAGGGCGCTGACAAGGTGGCGGTCAACACTGCTGCAATACTTGATCCTGAACTTATTTCAAGGGCGGCCGACAAATTCGGAAGCCAGTGCGTGGTATGCGCCATAGACGCAAAAAGAAGAAAAGACGGCGGCTGGAACATTTACAAGAACGGCGGAAGGGTCGATATGGGAATAGACGCCATAGAGTGGGCGATTAAAGCCTGCGAGCTTGGAGCGGGAGAAATTCTTCTTACCAGTATGGATTGTGACGGCACCAAGGACGGCTACGATATTGAACTGACGAGGCTGGTATCCGAAAACGTTTCCGTTCCCGTAATTGCTTCAGGCGGAGCAGGTACAAAGGAGCATTTTTATGAGGCTCTTACAGAAGGCAAGGCGGACGCCGCGCTTGCGGCAAGCCTGTTCCACTATAAGGAGCTTGAGATAAGAGAGGTGAAGGATTATCTCAGAGCAAGAGGAGTCAGCGTAAGATAAAGGAGAGAAGATGGCTGCAATAAACAATGATTGGCTTGCCGCAATCGGCGGAGAGTTTAAAAAACCGTATTATAGGGAACTCTATAACTTTGTAGTGGAGGAATATAAAACGCATGTAGTATATCCTGATTCCGAGGATATTTTTAATGCTCTTCATCTGACTCCGCTTAAAGACGTGAAGGTCGTGATACTCGGACAGGATCCCTATCACAATGTGGGACAGGCGCACGGACTCAGCTTTTCGGTAAAGCCGGGCGTTGAAATCCCTCCTTCGCTTGAGAATATTTATAAAGAGCTGGAAAGCGATTTGGGACTTTATTATCCCGATAACGGAAACTTGGAAAAATGGGCTAAACAGGGCGTTCTGCTTCTGAATACGGTTCTTACGGTCAGAGCGCATTCTCCGCAGTCTCACCAGGGAAAGGGCTGGGAGAACTTTACGGACGCAATAATAAGCGCAGTCAATAAGGAGGACAGACCGATAGTTTTCATACTTTGGGGCTCTCCGGCAAGAAAGAAAAAGGCAATGCTCAATAATCCTAAGCATTTGGTGCTGGAAGCGCCGCACCCAAGCCCTTTATCGGCCTACAGGGGTTTTTTTGGCAGCAGGCCGTTTAGCAAGGCAAACGACTTTTTGAAAGCGAACGGAGCGACGCCGATTGATTGGCAGATTGAAAATATAGGAGGCTGATACTAAGCAGTCGTCCAATAAATGCAGAACCGATAACGGACTGTCGCCAAGCTGCTTGAAAAATGTAAAGTTAAAGCGTTAAGCTTAAATTTTCTTGCAAGGCGTAATGATATCCATTATAATGCTAGTGTACGGATAACGGAGGTGTCATTTGGATAACGGATATAATAACGGAAATCGGAACAATAATTCCGATGACGGCAATAATGACGGAAAAAAGAAGAAAAACAAGGGCTCCATACTTGTGCTGATTGCAATAAGCATCGGTATGTTCATAATCTATTACTATGCGCTTACCGCAATTACGGGAAGCAAGGAAGAGATTATCGATTACACCGAGCTTGAACAGATGGTACAGGAGGGAAAAGTAGACAAGATAGAGTCTGACTATAAAAACAGCAGGTACATTATTTACACAAAGACTTATGAAAAAGACCACAAGGTTTATTACACCGGCTACGACGTTGACAGTGAGATGAGAAAGTTTTTCACTGATAACGGGGTAAAGTATTACGGTGTGGAAAATACCAGCACGTCTCCAATCATAACCTTTCTTCTGGAATGGGGACCGCTTTTTATTCTTGTGATAGTATTTTACATGGTTATCTACAGACCGCTGCTGCGCGGCGGCGGACTTGGCGGCGTCGGAAAAAGCAAGGCAAAAATGTATGCTGACAAAACGGTTGGCGTTACCTTTAAGGACGTAGCAGGAGAAGAAGAAGCCAAGGACTCTGTCGTGGAGCTTGTTGATTTCCTGCATGAGCCCGGAAAGTACACCAGAATTGGTGCCAAGCTTCCAAAAGGAGCGCTGCTGGTAGGACCTCCGGGAACAGGCAAAACGCTTCTTGCGAAGGCTGTTGCAGGCGAGGCAAACGTACCTTTCTTTTCTATTTCAGGCTCTGATTTTGTGGAAATGTTCGTCGGCGTGGGAGCCTCCCGAGTGAGGGATTTGTTTAAGGATGCGCAGCAGCATGCGCCGTGCATCATTTTTATAGACGAGATAGACGCAATAGGAAAAAGCCGTGATTCAAGATATGGCGGCGGTAATGACGAACGAGAACAGACGCTTAATCAGCTGCTTGCTGAAATGGACGGCTTTGATTCTTCAAAGGGAATCGTAATACTGGCGGCAACTAACAGACCGGAGGTTCTTGACAAAGCGTTACTAAGACCGGGCCGTTTCGACAGACGCATCATTGTGGACAGGCCTGATCTCAAAGGGCGTGTCGCAATTCTTAAAGTACATGCTAAAAATGTACTTATGCATGAGGACGTAAATCTTGAAGAGATTGCAAGGGCAACCTCCGGAGCCGTTGGAGCCGACCTTGCAAACATGATAAATGAGGCGGCGATTCTTGCGGTCAAAAGCGGAAGAACCGTTGTGACACAGGCAGACCTGATGGAATCCGTCGAGGTTGTTTTTGCAGGCAAAGAAAAGAAAGACAGAATTCTTGGGCCGGAAGAAAAGCGGATCGTTGCTTTCCACGAGGTTGGACATGCGCTTGTCGCTGCGCTCCAGAAGCACGCAGAGCCTGTACAGAAGATTACCATTGTACCAAGAACCAAGGGCGCGCTCGGTTACACCATGCAGACCCCGGAAGAAGAAAAGTACCTTAACTCCAAGGAAGAAATTCTGACGGAAATCAGGGTTTTCTGCGGAGGACGTGCAGCAGAAGAGGTTAAGCTTGGCAGCATTACAACCGGCGCGGGCAACGACATCGAGCGTGCGACCTCAATGGCAAGGCAGATGGTTACCAGATTCGGCATGAGTGAAGAATTTGGATTTGTCGCCCTTGAAAGCGTTCAGGATCAGTACCTTGACAATCGCCTTGTTCTTAACTGCAGTGATACCTATGCGGCAAAAATAGACGATACAGTCAAAAACATAATGGCCGAGTGCTATGAACAGGCTAAGAATATGATTGTCGAAAATCTGGATATTCTGGATGCGGTGGCGGAGTTTCTTCTTGAAAAGGAGACCATTACGGGCACTGAATTCATGGAAATATTCAACAGAGTAAAGGATGGAAGAAATCAGGAAGTAAAGGAAATTGAATCAGCTGAAAAAAATGAAGCAGACGACGGCGCCGTATCGGACAAAACAGGTGAAACTGCTGACGCAGATAAGGCTGAGGAAAACGGTAAAAGCTTGGAAGAGGTTGAATCGGTAAATCCGGATAAGGAAAACGCCTCTGAAAATAATTAAGAGATAGTCAAATGAAAAACTGCCGGTCTAAAGGTTATGCCGGCAGTTTTTGCATATACTTGGAATGCGAATATAGAAAATAAGTTAAATTATATTTGAGGAGGCCAAAATGAATAAGAAATTGCTGAACTTGCGGATTACATTAATTATCACGGTATTTCTTCTGAGTATTGCGGGGTGTGAAAAAAACGGAGGAAATTCTTCTGATTCGAATTCTACGGATTTGAGACCTACGGTAGAGATGTCACAAACTCCCACACCCACGGAAAATGTCACGCCGACTCCGGTAGAAGATAAATACATAGATTTGACAAATGATGAGGTCGATGAACTGTACAGGAGAATGCATGACGATTACGAACTGTATGTGGGGCGCACGGGTCTGGTCTTGGAGTACTACAAATATTTAGGATTGGAAAAGCTGGAGCTGCCGGTGATTGTATGCTACGAAGAAGAGGAAGCGATAGAGCGTTTTGGAGGAGAATGGGAATATATACCAGGGACAATATATGTAGCCGCAGATGAAGGGATAAAACTGGAGGATCAGAACTGGGAAAGAGGCTGGCTTACTGTTGAAGAAATAGATTATGAAATACAGCATGGGAAAGCCGGAGGCATTTTTCTTACAGGAGATGAAAACGTTGAGAGTAAGTACACCGATATTTATTCACCTGATCCGAGTAATGGTAAAGTAACATTCGAGGAATACTTTAGATGGCTCCGCCATTCAGGAGATTATTGGATTTTTAGGGATGAAAATGGCGTTGCCACTGGAGTAGCAGAAACGGGAGATTATTGTTTCAGTATGGTGCCATGGAAAACATACGCGGATGAATGGGATTAAGATCGTTGCTGATAAAGCGAGGTGAGAGGAATAATGAAGGGTATTTTTTTAAATTTGGTCGTTGCAGCAGTACTGCTTTTCCAAGGTGTAGGCGGAAAACTCTTATATACAAATAACAAAACGCAAGTGGAAAAAAGCAATTTAGTTATTTCGTCTGAACTGAATGAAAAGCACGAAGCCGATGAAAATGAAAAAATGATATATCAGGTAGCCATATGGTTAAACGATATTGATTTTGAAGACGTTAGAAACTCTGCGGAAAAGTCTGCAGGAATTTCTTGGGAAGATTTGGTGTGTGAAGAAGACAGGATATATGCAAGAGCGGCCTTTGAGGTCAATAAGAAAAAAGGCATAGGTTCAACTTTATCTGTATCTGATGACAATAATGGATTATTCTATGGCTTGGATATTATTATAGAGGCTAAAGAAAAAATTTCGGCCTTGCAAAAAAAGATAAATACATATGTGAGTGAAGAAAGGGAAGCAGCGTCAAATCTGTACAGTCAGCAGAATACAACTTTCGTTATGGAAAATATTGAAACAGAACATGTAAAGTTTATATCCAGGTATTCTCCAATGATTATTGCAGAATTGTCATGGGAGCAGATTGAAAAAATAGCGCAAAGCGAAGAGGTTATTGGAATATTCGAAGCATGGTTTGAGGATTCTGAAGGCAAGTTTGAAACTGAATTATATACAGGGGAAGTGAAAACAGCTTCAGGTTCTAAATTGAGTGAAGATTACACGTTTTACCTTAAATATCTTAATGCGGATAAAGAGCATGTTGCCGGTTTAACTGGCAGGGGTGTAAAGGTGGGAATTGCAGATGATAAAATAGTTCGCGCTTCAGATCACAGTGAGCTGAAACAATCAGATATAACAGCAGTGGGGACAAGATACTCTACAGGAGATCATGCAGTAAAAATGGCAAGAGTTATGTGTGGTAGCAACGGTATGGCTCCAGACTGTGACTTGTATTCAGTTAATATACATGAAGGTGGCAGTTTGTTCTATAACTCTATTGAGTTACTTCTGGACAAAGGTGTATCTGTAATAAATATTAGTTACAGTGCTCCTGGAGCAACTGGAAAATACAGTGGAATTGAGCAGTGGTTTGACCACATTTCGACCGCCCATAAGGTTGTTGTGGTTCAAGCGGCAGGAAATTCATCGTCTTCTTCGGGAGACTCGGTAAGTGATAAGTTGATTAAAACACCGGGACTTGCTTATAATGTTATTACCGTGGGTAATGTTGACTGTAAAACAGACAGGCTTGCCGAAAATTCATGTTATACAAGTTATGACAATATAAGCAAGCCCGATGTTGTATCGGCAGGTGAAAACGTACTGGATATGGTTCATGGGGGAACAAGTGCTGCTACAGCAACTGTTACCGGGATGATTGCGCTTTTTTTGGAGGCTAAACCATCTTTAGCTGGCAAACCGCAAGCTTTAAAAGCTATAGTAATTGCAAGTGCCGACCATGTTGCAGGAAGCAGTTCGTTTACATCTGTCTATGATGAAAAGCAAGGGGCTGGTGTAGTTGATGTCGTCCGGGGGCTTATAATAATAAGTAGAGGACAGTATTTAAGTAATTATACAACTTCAGATGGACGAATTGAGTTATATAAAAGTGTGGCATACGGTTCTAAATATTCTACATTTGTCTTTGTGGGTAACAAAATGAACAGTATATCTGGGAATCATACATCTGGTTCAAGTATCAATTTCGAAATGCCGGAGTTAAGGATGGCAGTTGTAACTATTACCGGAACGTTGATAGGATTTAGTGATATGAATAAATCATCAGTTGAATTAGTGCGTGGCAGTTACTATAATAATGCTGTTATGAATATAGAAGTTGATGGATTGGAAAGATCCGCTTTGGTATATGGAGTGGCGTGGTATTAATAACGTGAATAAAAAATTCTGTAAAGCAGGTTGTATGAGTTTT
>CANRAZ010000048.1 GCA_947628705.1 uncultured Lachnospiraceae bacterium
CTGTTTCAGGGACTGCCAAAAAAGGATAAGCTGGAATTTATAATTCAAAAGTCGGTTGAGCTTGGCGTCTCAGAGATTTATCCTGTCATAAATGAAAGGACAGTCGTAAAACTTGACGGTAAAAATACGGAAAACAGAACGGAACGGTGGAACAGAATCGCAGAATCGGCAGCAAAGCAGTCAGGCAGGATGATAGTTCCAAAGGTTCACGAACCTGTTTCTTATAAAAATGCCATGGAAGAAGCAAAAAAGCTCGATTACATAATCCTGCCCTATGAGAATGCCGAGGGAATGGCTTATTCTGCTTCCTGCATAGAGGCTGCGGCAGGCTGTGATTCAGTAGGAATATTTATCGGGCCTGAAGGCGGTTTTTCAAGCGCCGAGGTAGAACAGGCGAAGTCCGCCGGCGCGAAAATAATTTCGCTTGGAAAAAGAATACTAAGGACAGAAACGGCAGGTCTTGCTGTTCTGTCAGTTTTGATGTTTGAGAAGGAGAGCCGAAGCTGATGGAAGCTTATCTTGATAATGCAGCTACCACGAAGCTCTGTAAAGAGGCTTTTGAGGTGATGCAGAAAACAATGCTTGAGGATTTTGGCAATCCTTCTTCTTTACATTTAAAGGGCGTTAAAGCATCGGAGTATGTAAAAAACGCAAGAAAGATTATAGCAAGAGAGCTCAAGTGTCAGGAAAAGGAAATAATTTTTACATCGGGCGGTACGGAATCCAATAATATGGCGTTAATCGGAACCGCGCTGGCAAATAAAAGAAGCGGAAAGCACATTGTTTCAACAAGATATGAGCATGCTTCACTGTATAATCCTCTTCTGTTTTTGGAACAGCAGGGCTTTGAAGTTACTTTTGTTGAGGTCGAGCGCGACGGACGTGTCTCGCCGGAAAGGCTTGCCGAGGCTGTAAGAAATGATACAATACTTGTATCGGTTATGTACGTTAATAATGAAATCGGTTCTCTAAACGATATTTCCGCTTTGTCTGACGCTGTTAAAAACGTTAATCCAAATGTGATTTTCCACTGTGACGCAATTCAGGCATTTCCTAAATTCAAGATTATACCTAAAAAGCAGGGTATTGATATGATGAGCGTAAGCTCACACAAATTCGGCGGTCCCAAGGGCTGCGGCTTCCTTTACGTAAGGGACAGGGTAAAGCTAAGTCCGATAATATTCGGAGGCGGCCAGCAGAACGGTATGAGATCAGGTACTGAAAATGTGGGAGGAATCACAGGAATGGCTGCTGCGCTTGAGGCGTATTCATTAAACAGAACTGATTATGTTGACAGAATGTACGAACTTAAAACCCGTTTTGTTAAGGAAATGCTGAAAATTGACGGGGTCGTGGTTAACGCAATTCCGTGCAGGAAAGAAACAACTACAGAGCATAACGGCGATTCGGAAAACAAAACGGAGCAAAATCACTGTTTTGAAAATGAAATATGTAAAAGCGGTATAAATCAAAACAGTGATTTGGAAGCCGGAATAAGAGAGACTGCTCCGCATATTATCAGCGTCAGCTTTCCAAAGGCAAAAAGCGAGGTTTTTCTTCATGTTCTTGAAATGAAGGGAATATACTGTTCAAGCGGTTCGGCATGTTCCTCTAACCATCCGGCAATCAGCGGAACGCTGAAGGCAATAGGGGTCGCAGACGAGTATCTTGATACGACTTTAAGATTCAGCCTTTCTCCCGAAACGACCCAAGAGGAAATTGATTATGCCGCTGCCGTTATAAGGGAACAGCTGCCAACTTATATGAGATTCTTTAAAAAATAACGCACGGAGAACATGCTTTATTAAATCGTGATTATTTAGTGATTGTTTAAGCTGCTGTTCTCGGATTGGAGAAAAATGTACAAGTGCTTCTTAATTAAATATTCAGAAATCGGACTTAAGGGCAAGAACAGAAACTATTTTGAAGGCTGTCTGGTCACTAGAATAAAAAATGTACTCGGTAAGCTTGGTGATTACGGAGTTTACAGGGAACAGGGACGTGTATTTGTGGAATGTCCTGAGGACTATGACTACGATGATACTGTTGAGGCTCTCGGCACGATATTCGGGATCTCCGGTTATGCCCCTGTTTTTGTAGTCGAACAGACTGATTGGGACAGTGTTGCAAAAGGAGTCTGCGATTATGTAAGGGATTATTTCGATTCCCACAGCTTCACGTTTAAAGTCTTCTGCAAGAGAGGAGACAAATCCTACTTTAAGACGTCGCCTGAGATCTGTGCTGATGCCGGCGAGGTTCTTTTGAATGCTTTTCCTGATTTGAAGGTGGACGTTCACAATCCGGACGTAAAATTAACGGTTGAAATCAGAAATAAAACATACATTTATTCTGACTGTCTGCCGGGACCGGGCGGTATGCCTGTCGGCTGCAACGGCAGGGCAATGCTGTTGCTTTCGGGCGGAATAGACAGTCCTGTTGCAGGCTATATGATAGCAAAAAGAGGCGTTTCGGTTGATGCGGTATATTTCCATGCGCCTCCGTATACAAGTGAAAGAGCAAAGCAGAAGGTAGTTGACCTTGCGAGGATTATAAGCAGATATACGGGGCCGATTAATCTTAATATCGTCAATTTTACTGAGATTCAGATGTATATATATGAGACATGCCCTCACGAACAGCTCACAATTATAATGAGAAGATACATGATGAGGATTGCCGAAATACTTGCAAACAGGGGCGACAGCATTGCGCTTGTGACAGGTGAAAGCATTGGACAGGTTGCAAGCCAGACCGTGCAGAGCCTTACATGTACGAATGCGGTTTGCGATATGCCTGTGTTCAGGCCTCTTATTGCTTTCGATAAGGAAGATATAGTAAAAATTTCGGAAAAAATCGGAACCTACGAAACAAGCGTTCTGCCTTATGAAGACTGCTGCACGATTTTTGTTGCAAAGCATCCTGTTACAAAGCCTATCCTGCACATTATTGAGCATTCTGAAAAGCTTCTTGAGGAGAAAATTGATGAAATGGTAAAGACTGCCGTTGACACAAGGGAAGTAATCAGGATAAAGGACTGAGAAGGAGAATACCTAAAATGAAGAACCGTATTTCGCTTTGTATTTGGGGAGATGGACCCGGAAGGCCGTATGATAACAGTTATATATTGGAAAGCATATCTTATGAGGCTAATATTTTGCATTTGTGTTTTCAGGGCAATATAGAAGCTAAAAGCTTTGGAATTAATTGAAGGGAGGTCAACAACGTGTTTAATAATATCTTTAATAAAAAAGAAAATGCTGATAAATACACCAAATATGTAAAAGATTATTTGCAGACCTTTAAATCAGGCAGGTATTCCAGTGCGGCCGGTCTCTTTGAATGCTTTTTTTACGTTGATGAAAATTTGCAAAAAGTAATTGCAATGGCGTTTGATGAGGCTTTGTCCAAAGCTTCAGCCAAGAACTGGTATAAAATTGCATATGAAAGCAGGGGGAATGATTATTATTTTTTGCCTCAAAATGACAATAAGGACAGTTTAATCTCTCTGATAGGTTCGGAGAAGCCCGGCTCAGATTTATCCGATTCGGAATGGAATGCTGTCCTGAAAATTGGTACGTTTCATCCGAATGGCTATTTTCGTGAAGCCTGTTTAAAGGCTTTGGAGGGCTCTGACGGATGTCTTAGATATTATTATCTTCGTATGAACGACTGGGTAAAAGAAGTAAGGGACTGTTCCGCCGGGATTCTCATAGAATATCTTAAAGTCTGTCCTCTTTATGATATCATAAAGGATATATTTGTTCTTGAACGCCTTTATTTTTCCGTTAGACGTTCTGAAACGTATGTGAATTGGGTGCTTAAAATCATAGATGAAAGGGTTGAAAATGAGCTTTCTGAGGCACATCTTAACATTCTCTTTAAGGAAGAAGCCGTAATAAGGAATTCATTTTATAAATTTTTGTGTAAGGACAATGTGCTGAGTAAAGCAGCGGCTGATTATATCATTGACAATGAGCCTTATGCAAATTTTAAGGAAAGGCTTTTTATTTATAAGCTTGAACAATTCAAATGCTCTGAGCAGGAAATTGAAAAATATATTCGTCACAAATGTCCAAACGTAAGGTATCTCGCGCTGCTGAATAAATATGAGAGCAGTCATTCGTCATGGGACGGAATAGAAGCTTTTCTTACAGACAAATCATCAAAGGTGCGTTCTCTCGCAGTTTTTATACTTAAGAAATATGAAAATTTTGAGCCAAGGCAGTATTATCTGAATCTTCTCAACAGCGCACACAGTGAAATTGCGCTGGTTGATATTGGAATATACGGCACAAGAGACGATGCGGAGACTGTCAGTGAATATCTGCGCTCTGATAAAACCCCGATTGTCAGAAAAGCCTTGCATTCTTATGGGAGGCTTATGGGCAGCGCCGGAGAGAATCTTTATTGGAATTATCTTTGCTCGGAAAATATTTCTTTGTGCGTAGAAGCATACCAATTAATTGCCTCTAACCGCATAAGGTATGGCGCCGACAGAATTTGGCACGAATATAAGGCAAGAATAGGCGAAGACAGCGGAAAATATTTTCTGTATCTTCTGTTTAAAGAGCCTGTTTTTGAAAGAATGGAATATCTTTTGGAATTATTTTGTGACGAAACAACTGATACCGTTACTAAAAACAGAGTTTATGATATACTTTGCCAACGGAGCATGTATGCTGTAATTTCCGCAGAAAAGGCGGAGAGCCTTACAAAATTGATTAAAACCAATGAAGGCAGGCTCGGCGGATTAGCGAATGAACTCTTGTTTGATATTTCAATTGCAAGAAAATAGCAGCACGGAAATTCATACGGTCTTGGGAGCGTTTAAAGGCTTTCAATCTTACAGGAAAAGGTATCTTTTTATTACTAAGCGGTCTTTTAATTTGATATAATCTATGCTATTATCATTATACAATTATTCTGTCACGGAGGAGAAACTTATGTTTGGGAAAAAGAAATTTGAAGAAGCGCCGCTTGGCTATTGGGAAGAAAAGTCTTATTTTATGCTTATTCCCGGAAACGGCATACCCGAAACTAATGAGATAAGCGAAAGAGTGTCAGGGGTTGAAGGCATTAACGTATTAAAAAATAATTTTGATGAGAAATCAGGGGTTTTCTTTATTGACGTAAAATATGATAATGAAGAATTTCAGCTTGGGTTTTATCCGGGAGGCTTCAGCTTGCCTGAGGTTTATTTGAATTCCTTTTTTCACTTCAGTGACGATGAAATTGAAAAAATAAAAAGTGCAAGCACATCGTTGACATTTTTTATGGAATTCGGCAAGGATATAAAGAAATCATATCATTTACAGCTTAAAATCAGTGCTGCCGTCATGCCGGATATGCTTGTGCTTGTAGATGAAAGCGCAGAAAGGCTTCTTCCTGCGAAGTGGGCGGTTCTGGCGGCTCAATCAAAGGTTACTCCCGGTCCAAACGATATTTACAATGTGCATGCCGTAATAGATGACGGAGGCGAAGTCTGGCTGCACACCCACGGACTTTGCAGATGCGGACTAACTGAGCTGGAAATTTTGCAGTCCAGTAAGGAAAACTACAACAATCATTATAATCTGATATCCACCCTTGCCTGCTACATAATAGACAAGAACGGTTCCTTCGATCCAAGAAAAGAAAGCGCCTTCATAGGAATTCTTACCAACAGAAATCCTGTGGTTGCCATATGCAAGTCATGGACGGAGGCAATAGGAGAGTATAAGAAACTGAAAATGGGCGGCGCTGCCGACAGGGCAGACGCACATAACACAAGAACAAGCCCGATCTTTCTTTATAAAACCGAGGCGGATGAAAAAAGGAAGAAAATAAGCAAGGTAACGGATTATGACAAACTGTGGGGTGAAAATCCTATTTTTTTCTTTAGCAATGAGGAGACTGCAAGAATGAAAGCTCTTGCAATGGAAAGGTTTGACTATCTGAAAAAAGCAATGGAAGACAAGGAAAATAAGGCCTTGGTTAAAATCGGTCTGCTTGTTGACGGCGGAAATGATGATAATTACGATTATGAACACATCTGGTTTGAGCTTCTTGAATTTGACGGCGACAGATTTAAGGGCAAGCTGACACAGGAGCCGTATAACATAAAAGACCTGCATACAGGCGACGAGAGGTGGTTTACCGTAGAAAATGTAACCGATTGGCAGTTATATACTCCGAAATGCACCGTTAATCCGGGCAATGTTTATTTACTTTTTGCTTAACACCGTAAAATTTTTCAACTGACTTCATAACCCTAATCAGCGGTCTGCTGATAAAAAGAAAGGGGCGCAGCCGCTTCGGCTGTACCCCTTCTTTAAATCGCTATTATGCTTGTCCTCATGCCTCGTCATCAATGTAAGGCTTTAAAGTGTCAAGAATCTTGTTGACCTCATCTTCATCAGTGCTGTGAATGCTGAGAGTAATAGGTTTTGACAGGTCAAGGCTGAAAATTCCCATAATGGACTTTGCATCAATTACATAACGGCCTGAGATAAGATCAAAATCAGAGTCAAATCTTGCAATGTCGTTGACAAAGTTTTTAACCTTGTCGATTGAATTGAGCATTATCTGAACAGTTTTCATAAATACCTCCTCGTGATTAAATCTATAAAGATTTTATTAATAACATTGTACTTTTTAGGCATGCAAATGTCAATACCTTGAGCAAGAATTCAACTGATAAAAGGTTAATTTTTATAAACACTTACGCAAATACGTACAAATATTTTACATGTATGTCAATTGAGACGCTGATCATAAAACAAAAAAATATTAGGTGTAGGAATTTCATCGCTTTTGTTGTAAAATAGCATAGAAAACTCAGCTGACACAGGAGAAAGCATAATGTCAATTTCCGAAAATAATCTAAAAAATAAAAAGGCTGCTTTTTTATCTCTCGGCTGTAAAACCAATGCCTATGAGACGGAAGCAATAAAGCAGCAGTTTAAAATGTATGGAGCAGAGATCTGTGAGTTTACCGATTATGCCGACATATACGTTATCAATACATGCACGGTTACCAATATTGCCGATAAAAAATCAAGACAGATGCTAAGACGTGCAAGAAGCCTGAATCCGCAAGCCGTAGTACTGGCTACCGGCTGCTACGTCCAGGAAAGCGCAGACAGCCTTAAGGAGGACGGAACGGTCGATTTGTTGATTGGAAACAGGCTTAAGAGCAGAATAGCCGAATATGTGAACGATTATCTTCAAAATCCGGCAAAGGAAATTTTTACTGCCTTTAATTCCGACCAGAGCAGCTATGAGGAGATGAGCCTGCTTTCCGAATACAGGCACACAAGGGCGGATATTAAAATTCAGGACGGCTGCAATCAGTTCTGTTCATATTGCATTATCCCCTATGCAAGAGGCAGAATCAGTTCCCGAAATAAGCGCGAGGTTATCAGCGAGGTAAGCAGGCTTGCGGAGAGAGGCTACAAGGAGGCAGTCCTTACCGGCATACATCTGTCAAGCTACGGTCTTGATGATGCGTCTGCGCAGGAACAGGAGTCTTTGAGGCTGTCAAGCGGCAGAATGCCCCTTATTGAGCTTCTGGAAGAGCTTAATTCGGTAGAAGGCCTTGAAAGAATCAGGCTGGGTTCTCTTGAACCCAGAATAATTACCGAGGATTTCGTCAGAAAAATGTCTTGTTTAGAGAAGGTATGCCCGCATTTTCATCTTTCTCTTCAGAGCGGCAGCGACAGCGTTTTAAAAAGAATGAACAGGAAGTACACGACAGAGGAATACCTGAATGCCTGCGGTATTTTAAGGAAATACTACTATAGACCGTCGGTTACGACGGATATTATCGTTGGATTTCCGGGAGAAACTGAAATTGAATTTGAAGAAACGGTAAGCTTTGCAGAGAAGGCTTCCTTTGCTGCGATACACATATTCCCTTATTCAAGGCGTTTCGGAACGGCTGCCGACAGAATGGAGATGCAGCTTACGGCATCGGAAAAACAGGAGAGAGCAAAAAGACTGGCTGAGACTGAAAAAAGACTTAGAAACAGCTATGAAGTTTCCTTTTCCGGCGACATAAAGCCCGTGCTTGTCGAAGAATGTCGGAATACGGACGGAAAAAGCCTATGCATTGGATTTACTCCTGAATACGTTCCTGTGTGTTTTGAGGGCGACTCGGGACTTGTAAACACGATTGTTGACGTCAAAATGTCGGATATGTACGTGAATGAGTACATATCGGCTGATTTTGATTGGAAAATTTAACAGTTTATGGCACTATTTTGCTTTCTGAATAAAAAAATACATTGCTATTTAATATAGAAAATGTTATTATACTTAAGAAGTGTGCTTATCAGAACATGTACATAAGCAGAAAGAGGTCAGATATGTCAACACAGTATTTTCAGGTAGAAAAAAGAGAGGAACATTTCGTCAGAGATGTAATTTCCACGGTTTACATCGCGCTGGTAGAAAAAGGGTATGACCCTGTAAGCCAGATTGTCGGCTACCTTATGAGTGGAGATCCGACCTACATTACCAGTCACATGGGAGCAAGGAGTCTTATTGCAAAGGTAGAACGTGACGAAATTATCGAGGAATTGCTTAATGACTATATCGATAAAAATCTGAAATAGCAATTAGAAAACAGTATTGTAGTTATATTGATTGAATCTACGGAGACAGTTTATGCTGCGTTTAATGGGTCTTGATTACGGTTCGGTTACTGTCGGAGTTGCTGTCAGCGATCCGCTTTTTGTAACTGCTCAGGGAATAAAGACAATAAGAAGAAAACATGAGAATAAGTTGCGCCAGACCTTGGCGGAGATAGAAGCACTGATAGAAGAATACGACGTATCGGTGCTTGTTCTTGGTTATCCTAAAAATCTTGACAACTCAGTAGGAATCAGAGCCGAAAAAACAGAAGAATTTGCTGATATGTTAAGGCGCAGGACCGGACTTGAGGTCGTGCTTTGGGATGAACGCCTTACGACTGTTTCCGCACACAGGTACCTGAATGAGTCAGGCATGGATTACAGAAAAAAATCCGAGATTGTTGATACCGTGGCTGCCTCAATCATTTTGCAGTCTTACATGGATTACCTGAATAATAATCCGGATATGAAGAAGAAGCTTGAAGAATATTGCGTTGGAGGAAAAAATGGCGGACAGCAGTAAAATAATATTTACGTCCGAGGACGGGGAAAAGGTTGAATTTACCGTGATAGAAAAGGCAAAGCTTGGCGGTGTAGACTATCTTCTTGTTTCTGACGATGAAACCGACGAAGCTTATATATTTACTGAGGTTCTTGACGAAAAGAACGAGTCTGTGTACGAAATTCTTGAAGATGAAAAACAGCTTAAGATCATAATGGGCTATTTTAACGACATTTTAGAAGATATTGATCTTGAATTTTGATTGGAGATATTAATGAATGACAAATTGAGAATCATTCCTTTAGGCGGTCTTGAGCAGATAGGAATGAATATTACCGCATTTGAGTACGGAGATACCATTGTGGTTGTTGACTGCGGCCTCGCTTTTCCTGACGATGATATGCTTGGCGTTGACTTGGTAATTCCGGATATTACCTTCCTTAAGGATAATGCAAGCAAGGTAAAGGGCTTTTTCATTACTCACGGCCACGAGGATCACATCGGCGCATTGCCTTATGTGCTTAAGGAGCTTAATGTGCCCGTATACGGCACAAAGCTTACTCTTGGCATAATAAAGCATAAGCTTGAAGAGCACGGCATACTGCAGAATGCGGTTCTTAGATGCGTTACCTTTGGGGATATTGTCAGGATAAACGACGTGGACGTTGAATTTATAAAGACGAACCACAGCATTTCCGATGCGGCTGCGCTTGCAATCACGACTCCGGCTGGAGTTATTGTGCACACAGGCGATTTCAAGGTGGATTTTACTCCCGTATTTGGAGACGCAATAGATTTGCAGCGTTTCGGCGAGCTTGGGAAGAAGGGCGTGCTTGCGCTTTTGGCGGACAGCACTAATGCTCTTAAGGCAGGAATGACAATGTCTGAAAGGACGGTTGGAAAGACATTTGACAACATCTTTCAGGAGGCGGTTAATTCCAGAATCATAGTTGCAACGTTTGCTTCTAATGTCGACAGAGTTCAGCAGATTATAAATTCAGCCGCAAAAATGCAGCGCAAGGTTGTAATTGACGGCAGAAGCATGATAAATTATATTTCTACGGCTGCCGAGCTTGGTTATCTGACTCTGCCTGATAGAATTCTCATAAGCATCGATGAAATAAAGAATTATCCTCCCGAAAAGGTCGTGATAATTACTACCGGCTCTCAGGGAGAATCAATGGCGGCTCTTTCAAGAATGGCGTCTAACCTTCACAAAAAGGTATCTATCATGCCGGGAGACACGATTATTTTCAGTTCAACTCCGATACCGGGAAATGAGAAGAACGTTTCAAAGGTTATTAACGAGCTTTCGATGAAGGGCGCGAAGGTTATTTTTCAGGACACGCATGTCTCAGGACATGCCTGTCAGGACGAACTGAAAATAATATATACTCTTTTAAAGCCTAAGTTTTCAATTCCGATTCATGGTGAATACAGGCAGAGAAACGCTCAGAAGGAGCTGGCTGTCAGCCTTGGCATGGACAGCAGCGACGTAATAATGATAAAGTCAGGAGACGTGCTTGAGCTTTCCTATGACGGCTATGCGGTCGTGGGCAGCGTTCCTGCAAAGATGGTAATGGTTGACGGACTCGGCGTCGGCGATATCGGAAACGTTGTACTTAGGGAAAGACAGTACCTTTCCGAGAACGGACTTGTTGTAGTCACCATGGCTGCATATCAGGGAGGGGATATCGTAAACGGCCCGGAAATCATCACCAGAGGCTTTGTTTACGTAAAAGAAGCCGAGGATCTTATTGAGAATGCCAAGGACGTGGCTTATAATACCTACTATTACTGGATACAGAAGGGTTATACCGATTTAGGAAAAATCAGAAATGAGATTAAGGATGAGCTGTCTGATTTCTTTTGGAAGAGCATTAAAAGAAGACCGATGATACTTACAATTATTCTCACTGTATAAATTCAGGAGGCGGCCGTGGAAAATAGTGCGAAGTTAACTGCAAAAAAGAAAAAGCATCAGAAAAAGGAAGATGTGGGCGGAAAGCTTGTAATGGCTGTAGGGAGCGGAATGGTACGTCTTGCGCTCGATGTCATTCTTTATGTTTTCCTTGTGTTTGCAGCCATTTATTGCTGTCATTATGCCTATGATTTCTGCTATCAGGTTTTTGGCGCCGCAAGCGTTACCGATGAGGAAAACGCTTATTCCATGTCGATAACAATTTACGACGGCGAGTCAACGCTTGATATCGCAAAGAGGCTTGAGGGCTACGACCTTATACTTAATAAATATTCATTTGTTGTAAAAAGCAGGCTGGATAAGGTCGCAATAAAGCCCGGTACTTTTATTTTAAGCTCGGATATGGATTATGACGAAATACTGGATATAATCAGCGACACATCGAAAACGGTCAAAGACGAGGATAAATCCGAGCCGGACGGAGGTTCGGCATCAGGAGGAACTACAGACGGTTCGTCTGACGGAAACAGTGAAACCGAAAATAAAAACGGAGTTGACGGCGGAAGTCAGAATTAAGGACTAAAGCAACAGACTCTTGTTTTTAAACTAATTATTAACGGTAGGGTAAAAAATTGATAATCGATGAAAACGTCTGTGGGTTTATCAGGTCTTTTGAGCCTGACCTTGAAGAATGCCTGTCGGCGATAGAAAAAAAAAGCTTGATTGACGGTGTTCCTATAATCAGGAAGGAAGCACAGTCGCTGCTTCGGTTCCTGATAAAGCTCTCTGCGCCGAAAAGGATTCTTGAAATCGGCACTGCAGTGGGCTTTTCTGCGTGTCTGATGGCTGAGTATATGCCTGAGGACGCAAAAATTGTTTCAATCGAAAAGGACAAAGAACGCTACCGTACCGCACTAAATAATATTGAAAAGTGCGGAAGAATGTCTCAGATTAAGGTTATTAACGGTGACGCCGCCGAAGTTTTAAAAAAGCTGTCAGATGGCGGCGATTGTTTCGATTTTGTTTTTTTAGATGCGGCTAAGGCGCAATATGGAATATATTCCGAATACATAACGAAGATGCTTAAAAATGGCGGAATACTTCTTACGGATAATATTTTACAGGAGGGCAGCGTCGCCGTTTCAAAGTTTGCCGTGCCCAGACGCGAGAGGACGATTCACGTAAGAATGAGAGAGTTCGTTTCAAGTATGATGAAATCAGAGCAGTACAGTTCGGTCATAGTTCCTTTGGGGGACGGAATGCTTGTAAGCACGAAGCTTGAACGGACGGAAGTTTCAGGCTTTTGGGAAAAAGCATACAGCTCTGCCGAAACAGAACGGAAGGGGGAAACATTAAATGAAAAAGCCTGAATTGCTTGTCCCTGCCGGAAGTCTTGAAGTACTTAAGGTCGCTGTCGATTACGGTGCAGATGCGGTTTATATTGGCGGAGAAATGTTTTCCTTGCGTGCCAAGGCCAAGAATTTTTCAAATGAAGATATGGCGGAGGGTATCAGATATGCCCATGAAAAGGGCGTAAAGGTGTTTGTGACCGCAAACATAACCGCGCATAACGAGGATCTTGACGGAGTATCGGAGTATTTTTATGAGCTTTTAGCTCTTATGCCAGACGCTGTTATTATTTCCGATCCGGGTGTTTTTTCAATTGCAAAGGAAGTGTTTGACGGAAGAATTGCGATACACATCAGTACTCAGGCCAACAACGTAAACTATCTTACGTTTAAGTTCTGGCATGACATGGGAGCGTCAAGGGTCGTTTGCGGACGCGAGCTTTCTCTTGCTGAAATAAGGAATATCAGGGAAAAATTGCCAAACGGACCTGAAATAGAAGCCTTTGTCCACGGAGCAATGTGCATATCATACTCCGGCAGATGTCTTTTGAGCAATTACATGACAGGAAGAGATGCGAATAAGGGAGCGTGTACCCATCCGTGCCGCTGGAAGTACTCAGTCGTTGAAGAAAAGAGGCCGGGGGAGTATTTTCCTGTATATGAAAACGACAGAGGGACCTATGTTTTTAATTCAAAGGATCTTTGCATGATAGAATATATTCCTGAGCTCGTAAGCGCAGGAATCGACAGCTTTAAGATAGAGGGCAGAATGAAGACCGCCCTGTATGTCGCCTGCGTGGCGAGAACCTACAGAAAAGCGATCGACGATTATTTTGAAAGTCCCGAAAGGTATAAAGCAAATCTGGAATGGTACAGAGAGGAAATCAGCAGGTGTACCTACAGAAATTATACGACCGGCTTTTTCTTTGGAAAGCCTGATGAAAGCTCGCTTGTTTACGATAACAACGTTTATTGCAGGAACTATACATATCTAGGATTTGCCGAGGAGGTTTTATCAGACGGGAGCTATTATATTACACAAAGAAATAAGTTCTGTGTGGGTGACGAAATAGAAATAATGAAGAAATCCGGTGAAAATCTTGAGCTTACCGTAATGCGTATGCAGAATGAGGAGGGTGAAGACGTTGATAGCTGTCCGCATCCGGGACAGAAAATTCGGTTGTTTACAGGCGGAAATATTGAAATCGGAGACATACTAAGGAAAAGAGACATATAGGTTAGTCCGGCATGCCCTTAAATATTTTTAAGCGCATGCCTTTTCCGAATGCGGTAATCGTAGATTTTTTCACATTTCTATGTTATGCTTGAGTGAAACACAGCGTGATGAATCAGGAACGAAAAGGTAAAAGCATATGCGAAACGTAAAAGAAATGATGAAGGATTTTGTTAAGCAAAGTCAGGTAATCCTTGCTGATAACCTTGTGGGGATATATCTTCACGGCTCTGCCGCAATGGGGTGCTTTAATGAGAATAAAAGTGATATAGATTTGTTGATAGTGGTAAACAAAGCGGTTTCCTATGAAATAAAACGTCGGTACATGGATATGATCGTGGAGTTTAATAAGGACGCACCTAAAAAGGGTATTGAATTAAGTGTCGTGAGAAGAGATGTATGCAAACCTTTTATTTATCCTACCCCGTTTGAATTGCATTTTTCCAATGCTCATTTAGAGTGGTACAATACAAACCCTATTGATTATGTCAACAAAATGAAAGGTACTGATAAGGATTTAGCTGCGCACTGCACAATTATCTATTATAGAGGAAAATGTCTCTATGGGGAAGCAATCCAAGATGTATTTGAAAATGTCAGAGCAGAATTATATTTTGACAGCATTTTGAATGATGTTGAAGATGCGGAAAAGGAAATTATAACCAATCCTACTTATATGATTTTGAATCTGTGCAGAGTGTTGGCATACAAAAAGGATTCCTTGATCCTATCAAAACAAGAGGGTGGGAGCTGGGGAATAAGTAATCTTCCCGAAATATATCAGGGATTGATTGCGCAGGCATTAGCGGAGTATTCATCTGATATATCCATGAAGTGGAACGAGGACGTATTGTATGACTACGCCATATATATGAAAAAACAAATAAGGGTTTAGGTTAATTACTATTTACCCAAAAGATTAACGGACAAGTTTTTTTGTTTGTGTCAAAATTGAAAATAACATAGACTTTTTCTTGCGGAGTTTGATACAGAGCCGGGGAAAGCCCAAAGCCGCACCTTGTGGGATAGACTTATATTAAAACTGACGGCAGAAAATCGGTTTCCTGTTCCGCAATAAGTAAGTATAATGAGGTGATTATGCTGCGATATCCAAAAATGATTCTATTCGACAATGGGCATACGCTTCTGTATGAGCCCGGTTGGGATACTTACAGAGGAAATGCGGAACTTTTGAAGTATGCCACAAAAAATCCTGATCACTGTACGCTGGATGATGTCAGAAAAGCGGCAGAGCTGGTTTTCGGAGAGCATATCGAAAATGTCCGTAAAATCGGGTACGATATTGGCGGTCAAATCGGCGATAGAGTGTTATATGAGTATCTCGGAATCGAATTTTCTCTGACGGCACTTGAAATGGAGAAGGTTTTTTGGGACGGTGCTTCTATGGGCGCCATGATGCCCGAAGCGGATATCATGCTTGATTTCATCAATAAAAATGGCATAAGAAGCGCGGTGATCAGTAACCTCCTATGGTCAGGCGATGCTTTGTCAGAGCGGCTGAACAGACTGCTGCCGATGAATGAATTTGAATTTGTTATGACTTCAAGTGACTATATTGTACGAAAGCCCAACCGCATTTTATTTGATATTGCCTTACGGAAAGCCGGGCTGCGCGCCGACGAGGTATGGTACTGCGGGGATAATCCGCAAGCAGATATTGAGGGCGCGGCGCGGGTCGGGATATATCCCGTTTGGTACGATAATGATACGGATAGGGAGTACAAAGACCGCTCCGAAGAATCTTTACCCAAATGTGAACATCTACATATCCACGAGTGGCGTGAAATGATGGATCTATTAGAAAAAATGCGTAAATAAGCTCTTTTACACATCTATCATTTTATGTAACATACAAAAACGGAGGAAGCTATGACAGAAAAATTTTTAACTCTTATGGCAGATTTGGACGATGTTTCGCAAAAACGCCTCTCCGAATGGTATGGCACACTGAAAAAAACGGGATTCATTGGCACACAGACGCCGGGGCTTCCTTATCATATCAGTATAGTCACATTTCCTCTTGAACAAGAAGAGGAAATTGTTGGTTTGATGAAAAAAGCTGCCGGCGGATTCTCAATCATTCCGGTTCATATCAGTCATATGTCGGGTTAAAGCGGTAGCTTTATCCGCATTTTGGTTATACAATTTTTAATAAATAAAGATATTCCCAATAAAAAAAAATCAGAAAAATATTTGGTTATTGATCCATATGCAAGGAGGTAGGAACGATATGAAAAAAATGATTGATTTTTTACTGACATATGCAAACCCGTCTATTCGGTATCGTGTTAAAGCAGAGATCATGCATGAAAAATTATCTTCTGCCGAAAAAGATAAATTGCAGACAGAAATTTTGGAAGAGCCGATCATTCGATCTATTATAGCCTGCCAAAAGGAAAACGGCTGGCTCGGCAATGGTTTTCACGGACCGAATAAAAACGCAGGAGCCTTTGAAAATCAAGAGGTAGGGACAAAGTACTTGGGTGAAAAATTGGTGTATAAAGATACGCCTGTTCTTAAAAAGGCTATGGAAGCCTTTGTGACCGTCAAGTTGACAGACCCTTGCTAGCGTACAAAGGGAAAATATTTTGACGAGTTCCGATATGCCGCAAACGGTCAAAATATCATTCGCTGCGCTTGTATTGCCCGTGCCGGTTATGATGATGTGATCGATATAAAACCGCAGATACAGTTGGCGCTCGATTCATTTAAGCGTGTTCTTGAAGTGGATTCTGTTTTAGATATAACAAGGATCAAAAAGATAAACGGGAAAGATAAGCGCATATTCAACGACTATGAAAAATGGCCTTGTTATTATCATCTTGATATTCTTGCCCATACAAATTCTTGGAAAACTGAAGAAAACATACAAATGCTTTCAGAAGCGTTTAAAAAAATGATGCGAACAGACCGCCCGGAAAAGCAGGTCGGCGGGGACTCTTGGGTAGGTTATGTGCTTGGGACAACAGGCTGTTTAAAAGAAGGGTATCATATTGAACACAAGTCTCCCTTTATCGAGAGAATATACAGGGAAATAGGGATATAGTAAATTCTGGTCTAAGGAGGAATCAAAATGAAAAGCCTTATCATTCCGCCCAAATTGAACGAGGGTGATACAGTAGCATTTATTTCAATTTCAGGTGGCCGCGCCGGGGATGAAGATATGATTTCCCGGTATATGTTGGGTAAAAGGAGATTTGAAAAAATTTTTAATGTAAAAGTTGTTGAAACTCCCAATGCTCTTAGAGGAAGCGAGTATCTTTATGAGCATCCTGAGAAAAGAGCCGATGATCTGATGTGGGCTTTGAAGGATGATTCCATCAAAGGGATTATTTGTAATCAGGGTGGAGATGATTCCTATCGTGTTCTTCCGTATATCGATTCGCAGGTTATTCATGATCATCCCAAGGTATTTATGGGCTTTTCCGATATTGCTACATGGATGGCTGTTTTTGCATATGCAGGCGTCCGTGCTTATTA
>CANRAZ010000049.1 GCA_947628705.1 uncultured Lachnospiraceae bacterium
TTCGTTATTTCCGGCTTTCCTGCAACAAGCTTTCCGCTTCCGTCATCAGTAACTTTGATTTTAACACGGTATACGGAAGCATCATATTTAATGCCGTTTAATATACCGTTAACTGCACCTGACGGAACCGTTTCCTTTATGATAAACTCATAACCGTCCGTATTTGCCTTTGAAAAGCTGAAATCAAATGATGCCGTCTTTGAAGAATCTTTTCCTGTTATTTTTACAGAATCACTGCCAATTCCAACCGAATCGCCGTAATCCTTCACAGGTTCTACCGTGAAATTGAACGAATCGCTGTTATTCCATGGTCTTCCTGACAACGTCTTGCTGACATCTACGCTGACATTTGCCAGCGCTTTATTTTCATAGTCGATAAAGTCACCTGATTCATATTCTTGCACTCCGTCAGGGAGAGCCACGCCTGAAGACCCCGGAATTACGAAATAGTAAGGGGCAGCGTTAGCCACATATCCTGCAGGTGCCTTTATTTCCTTAAGCGCATAAATCTGGTCCTTGTTAAGACTTGATATAACAACACATCCGTCTTTCTCAATAACAATATTGCTTTGGACAACTTCGCCAAGCTCCATCTTTCCATTTACATTGTTTGCTTTGTAAAGTTCAAATACAGCTCCCGGAAGCGGTGACATATCGCCGTTTTTATACGAATACTTAAACAGCGTTACCGATGCCAGTTCAGAATATGACCATACCTTAGGATTAAACGCCCTTCCCGAAAGATACGTCATGGATTCTGTAGCCTCAGAAACATATCCTGAAAGCGAAACATTATTATAGGAATTCTCACTGTTCAGCTCAGTGTTTCTGTTTTCCGGATCGTCTTTGTAATGCTGAACCTTGGCGCTCATTACCGCATTATATTCTATTACAAGCGACATGGAATCCGGAACGGTAAACGTAACCGTATTAGTCCTTCTGTTATAGCTGACGGTATAATCCTTGTCCTTTGTAAGAGTATCTCCGCTGCCGGTCTTAATCGTCAGCGTGTCTTCTTCGAAGGAGAGAGCCTCCCCCATTTTATCTTCAAGTATAAGCGTATCCCCGTCTTCAAGAAGATCAAAAGCGCCCTCGTTAACCGTAATAGTGTATTTTACTTCAGGTGCGGTATCTTGATCATATATATACCTCTTATCAAGAACTTGAGGCGCCTTTAATGTGTCGGTTACCGTTGCTTCACCGATAGAAACTCCATCGAAGGTTCCTTCAACTGAATTTACAAACGTTCTTTCTTCGTCTTTTATAAATCCTCTTACGTCCTCAACTTCAGCCGAGTATGTTATCACTGCAAGCACATTGGTAATATGACTCATATCAGGACTGCTTTTGACTTTCTCTACAAAATCAACAATGTCCTGACTGACATTGAAGGAAAATGTCATCACTCCGTCACTAACGGTTGGGTCTCCGTCCAAAGAAATTCCAGGAACGGTAAAAGTGTTTGCCCATGCCGTCCTCTCGCTCAAATCGACATCGTTTGAAGAATCCCAGCTGTAACGATAGTAAAGTCCCAGTTTAACCGATTCTTCATTTACCTTCACTCCCTCAGGCAGAGTATCAGTCAGAACAACATTTCCTGCTGATTCCACGCCTGTAAGATCAACAACCAGCTTATAATTCAAGGACGCTGTCTTTGCATCGCTTGAAGAGTATTTATATATGTCTGTAGCAAATTCCCAATTTTCACTATCTTCAAATGTCAAATTCCTGCCGTCGTAACTGTACTTAAGTTCAGCTTTGTTTGTGTACACTACTCCTGCTGCACAGTCCGCAGCACGCGTTTTATAGGTTACCGTAATGCTTTCCCCATCATTAGCATCTATATAGGCTTGGACAAATTCAGCATAAACACCGTAATACGTATTAGCGTTTGCAAAAATGCTGCTGTCTGTTACCGTTACGCTTCCGTCAGACCCAAATCTTGCTGCCGACTTTCCGTTAACCAAGATTTCGCCTTCAAATTTGTGGGCTTTTGAATCGCTCGCACTAGGATAATCAGAAATGGAAACCGATGTCATTCCTTTCTGAACTTTAAACGATACCTCCCATGTAAGCACCGCATCCCCATTTTCCATCTCGACATTTGTCAGCTTCTTGTCAAGAGGATTAAAGCTGGGTTCAACAATTCCTTTGCCGTCATATTCAAAATCTTTTTTTGTTACTTCATCACGAAACGTTGTCGTAACGTCATTTTCCAACGGAACCGGAACAGGAGAATCATAAACAGACTTATCATATTCCGTTTCATACTCATAAACATATTTTCCGTCTTTCTCAGTGAAATTGCTCTTGTCAATCTTTCCCGTCCATCCGTCAGGTCCGTTTAAATAACGGCCAAGAGTATCCTCAATACTGTCCTGAAGATCATTCCAGTCAAAATTTTCGCCCGGATTAATTTCTATCGTCCATTTGACAGTGCCGTTTGCCTCATCAATTACACCGTTTTTTGTTACTGACGGCTTTGACACGTTCACAGACGCCACTGCCTCTGCTGATTTCTGCTCGCCCTTAGTATCTTTATAATCGGCTTTAGCCTTGTTTTTGTACGCATCAGTATTTTCCGCACCCTGAGCAAGCACGTCTGAATCGACTTTCATTTCATATGAAATCTCAATCTGCTCGCTGCTTTTCAAAGTTTGACTGCCAAGCCAAGAATTCAAAGCTTCCCAGCTGTCAAAGCTCTGTCCCTCTGCGGTAATGTTTCCTGTCAGTCCGCCAAATCCTGCGCCCGGAACGTCCTGTAAATTAATATCGCTTACAGAGCCGCCCCACGCATACAAGCTCATTTTATACTTCTGGTTAAAGCTTCCGTCACTGTTCCTTGCTGCGCTGCCGTCGGCGCTCTTGCTTAACGTCAGTCCGCTTCCGTCACTGAATGACACCTCAACGTCACACGATTTGCCGCCAAAGCTGACCTCATGGTTCTGGACATCAGGACCGCTTCCCTGCTCAAACGAAACCGTACCGGATATATTTGCACCGCCTCTAAGCTCGCTTTCTTCCAAATAATCATCATTGAGTTCAATGTAAAGAACCCCATCCTCGATGTAGTAGTTTCCTACCGCCTGGTTGTTATGGTTATAAAGAGGAGACCTCGGCACGTCCGGAATATGAATTCCTGTAGCGTCCAAAGATACGCTGAATTTTCCGGTCTTGTCCGTTGCCGTATTATCTATGTGCCAGTCAAAGCCAAGACTAACCTCGTCTCCGTTTTTGAGCTTCTGGCCTTCCTCTATAGGTTCGTTTCCAACCTTTATTTCAGGGTTTGTGATTGTAAGACCACCCTCGCTTTCTGCATTTACCTGTTTTGTAACCACAACGCTTACTGTCACAAGCACAAAGCAGAGAGCCAATGCAATTATGCTTCTAATCTTCTTATGACTGTATAACATTGTCCATACCTCCTTATTATCTCTTGCGGAACGAAAGCTGTCTCCGGCAGCCGTGCGGGCGCACTTATCCCCGTTCCGACACCTTGTCAGAGTCTACTATACCATAAAATAAAACCATAAGCAATGTTTTTAAATCCGGATATTTTCGAGAAAATTTTGGCATTGAATTTTACGGTGAATATTTTCGTAATTTACGTCATATGAGGCTGTATCTTAAAAAGCGAAAAAGCAGGGCAAAAGCAATCAGGATATGCGCGCCGAAAACAATAAACCGTTCAAAATTAGTGTTTGCCATCCAAGCATAATCAAACTATAATGTATTTGAAAACAGTGAGACGTCAAATGATGGTCTTTACAATCGGAAACCGTAATACTAACGTCCTGAGGTGCAAGAAAATGAAACGTTCAAAAAAAATAACAATAGCGGCTTTCCTGCTTTCAGCTTTTTTTTGCTTATATGCTTTTTCAGCCTGTCAGCAACAAAGCGAAGACAGCAGCGCCGGAAAAAAGCCGGACAAACAGGAAAAGCCGACCGGACAGGAAATTCAAGACGGGCAGCAAGAGCCTGATGGGCAGGAATCCCAAAATCAAAAGGAGGAAAATGCAGTGAATAACAGCAGCTTTTATATTACGGCAGGAGATACGATCTTTACCGCTGTCTTTGCCGACAATTCCAGTGCGCAGGCATTTAAGGAGCTCCTGAGCAAAGGTGATTTGACAGTTAATATGAGCGATTACGGAAGCTTTGAGAAGGTCGGTGAAATCGGTACCTCGCTTCCCAGAAACGACGAGCAGATTACGACCGAGCCGGGCGACGTCATTTTATACCTCGGAACATCGGTAACGATTTATTATGACACAAATTCATGGAGCTTTACACGTCTCGGTAAAATAGAGGGCGCTACAAAAGAGGGACTTCTCTCCGCATTCGGCAAGGGCGACGTCAGCGTGACCTTTTCATTGACCATGCCGTAATCAACTCAAAAAGCATCCGAACCCATGTCCTCATCACTGTGCTTTTCTTCAGTAATCACAGGTTCTTCGGCATTATCTTCTTCCACATCTGCGGCTGCGCTTTCAAAAGCGTCTTCTCTCCCAACTGCGGCTGCGCTTTCAAAAGCGTCTTCTTTCTCATCTGAAACTGTGTTTTCAGGAGCGTCTTCTTCCACAGCCGCCTGATTTTTGCCGCTGCTTTCTTCGTCGAGTTCCACAGTCTCATAATCTATGCTGATGGAATCTCCTGAGTAAAGCTTGTGGAAACAGCTTATTATGCGTTGAGCTATTGCATCTCCGTTTTCAGTGTTCGCATCGAGAAGTATTGCGATCACCTGCCATGAAGAATATCTGGTCGAAACATCCATTCTGCGAAGCGAGGTAAAAATCGCATGTTCAAGGAGCGAGATTGCGCTCTCCATCTCGGCGGCATCTTCCCTTGCGCCTTTGTTATAGGAAAGCGTAAATAAAACCGTCTGCACATGTCGGCTGCTTCTTTCAATGCATCTTCTCACAAAGTTGTAGACATGCCTGAAATTTTCAAAATCAAGGAGATATGCGCCTCTCGCAGGATCGGAGCGGCTCATAAATTCCTTTATGTACTTAAGATCAACAAGCTTGCTCCTGTTCTTTCCTTCATCCTCATTATGCTCTTTATAAAAATGATACGAATTCTTGCCGTTCTGCTTTACGTGGTAAAGCGCCTTGTCAGCAGTGTTGTAAAGGGTCTGGAACTCATTGCCGTCGTCAGGCGCAATCGAAATGCCGATAGAAACCGAAGAATTTGTTTTAAAGCCGCATTCGTTTATTTTATTGACAAGATCCTCAATTATCGAGCCTGCTATTTTAGCAAGCTCTTCCTCCGAAGTAACGTTTCTGATAAAAGCGACAAACTCATCTCCGCCGATTCTGCAAAGCACGTCCTCGTCATGGGTTTTATCCTCAAGAGTCTCCGCAAACATTTTCAGAGTCTGGTCGCCGGCAATATGCCCGTAATTATCGTTTATTGCCTTAAAATTGTCCATATCGATCATGAACAGTGCGCCGCGTTCTCCGGCGGCGAGCATTTCATTTACTCTTTCTTCCGTATATGTTCTGTTCCACAGCCCCGTGAGAGCGTCCTTCTGCGACCTGCTCTTTATGCCGGCAACCTCTTTTGTCTTTTCTTCAAGGCGTGAAGCAAGGCTCTTCCTTAAATCCTCAACCTCTATTATACGGCTAATCCGCGAAAGCATAACGCCGGGTACGAACGGCTTTGCGATAAAATCCTGCGCTCCTGCTTCAAGGCAGCGGGTCTCAGTGCCTGCATCGCCCTCGGCAGTCATTATTATAATCGGTATATCCCTGGTCTTCTCGTTTCTTTTAAGGTGAAACATAACCTCCAGTCCGTCCATTTCAGGCATATTTTTGTCCAGTAAAATAACGTCTACCGTGTTCTTTTCCAGAAATCTGAGCGCCTGAGAACCCATTGTTACGGCCGTAACCTTATAATCATTTCCCAAAACCGTTCTTGCCGAAACAAGATTAACCTTGCTGTCATCAACTACCAGTATATGTTTCATTATTCCTCCATTTGTACATGCGTCATTCTCTCACAGTGCTTTCAAAACATCAGTAAGGTTCCCAATTATTTCTTTTTAAGATAAATTATTCCAACCGTTCCCGGTCCGCAGTTGCTTGAGATGCAAGCCGAGGCCTTGGAAACTATAACGTCCTTAAAGCTTCCTGAATCCTCCACCTCTTTCTTTGCCTCCGAAAGAGTCTTTACATTACAGCCTGAGTGCGTCAGAAACGCCATCTTATTGTTTATCTTGTTCATCTTCTTAAGCTGCCATCTTATGTAGGTTTTAACTGCGTTCTGATATGAACCTGCAAGAACAAACTTAAGCTTGATTTTTCCGTCAGACACCTTAAATACCGGGTGAAGCTGGAACATTTCCACAAGCTTTACCGTTGCAAGCTTTACCTTATCGTTAAGATAGAGATAAAGAGCGTTCTGGGAAATGTATGTAGTAGAAACCCGCTTTTTAATTAAATTAAGCTCTCTTATAATCTGTCCCGATTCCTCTTCAGCCTTGCACATTTCAGCCGCTTTGAGAATCAGAAACGCCATTCCTGTCGAGACAGATTCCGAATCGACAATATCGACCCTCTCACCTGCGAAGCCCATTCTAAGCGTTGCTTCCTTAGCATTCTTATAGGCATCGCTTAACTTGGAGCTTATTGTAATGTGAAGCACCCTCTCGCTCTCTCTTAGGTTTTTCCTGAAAAAGTCTACATATTCCTGAACCGTAGGCGGTACTGACTCTGCCCTGAGTCCTCCGTTATCCATGTGTTCAAACACATTGTCGGCGCTTATCTCGTCTCTGTCAAGAAAGCTTCCGTTTTCAGTCACAAGGTGGAAATAAATAATCTCAACCTCATTTTCTTCAAGCATTCCGAAAGGCAGGTCGCAAACACAGTCGGCAGTAATTTTAAGCTTCTTTTTTTCCTTCATCTTCATCACGCCTCCTCCAATACACCTGCATAAAAGTCGTCGTCATCTGCGGGAGCTTCATCAAAAATCAACGGAATTGATTCCACCTCGTTCAGCGCGCTTTCAAATTCAAAATCATCGGCATAAGCCTTTACCTTGTCGAAAAGCCTCTTGAGTCTTCTTCCCTCATAGGAATAAATCGACGCCTCTGTACAAAGCCTCTTGATTTCCTCTCCGTCATACAAATCGCAGGCCTGCGCTATTTCGTCAACATACATGAGAAGCATTCCCTTTTCGATGTCCAGCTTAAAGGAATATTCATCCTCTTCACTTTCAGCAAGCTCCGCCTGATACAAATCGTCATCGGTTGCATTAAATGCCTTAAGATAGTTCCTGCACTCGCTTGTTACTGCCAGATACATATCAATAAGGGCGTTTTCATTTTCGGAAATCGTTTTGTAATCTCCTGCCCTTCCTGCCATTTCCATCTTCTTGGCAAGCTCTGAAAGTCCTGCCGCGCCTATCATAAGAGATGAGCTCTTAAGCGCATGAACCTCGATTATGTAGTTTACCCAGTCCTTTTTGTTGTAAAGCCGTGTAATATAGTCCGCTTTATCTCTGCCGTTTTTCACGTAGGTAGCAAGTATGCTGAGATAAGCCTCTTCATCACCGCCGGTATAGTGAAGTCCCATTTCAGGAGAAACAAGCGCTCCCTTGACCGCCCCGTCCTCCGACGGCTTGGAGTCGCTCATCACAGTATTTGCGGTAGGCTTTTGCAGCAGCTTATCAGGCAGCCAGTTCTTAAGCATTCTGTCAAGGACCGAAAGCTCAATCGGCTTAGCCATGAAATCGGAAAAGCCTGACTTGATAAACATTTCCTTCACGCCGTTAATCGCATTTGCCGTCAAGGCGACAATCGGCAGCCGTTTGAAGTAAGGGTCGCTCATGTTTCTTATTATGTTTGTTGCCTCGACGCCGTCCATTTCCGGCATCATATGATCCATAAACACAAGGTCGATATCCTTATTTTTCAGGGTTTCGATAGCCGCCCTGCCGCTGTCAACCGTGATAATCTGCATGTTGTAAGGCTTCATAAGTCCTGCGGCAACATTTCTGTTTACCTCATTGTCATCGACAATAAGAACTCTTGCTTTTGGCGCAACGAACCTTACTCCTGCCCTGTTCTGGTCGTTCATATTTACTATAGGCTCATTGTTTATGCACGCCGCTGCCGACAAGGTGTAGAAAGGCTTATAGCTGCACCTTATATTTCCCCTTGGCTCTATTGAATTCACTTTATCCTGAATGAGTATCAAAGGAATCGTATCGGCAAGAGTATCAAAGAATTCCCTGTTCTCAAGATATTCCTCCTTGCCCGTAATGCAGTAGGTTATCCTCTCTCCGTATTTTTCAAGTGCGGCGACAAATTTTTCTTTGCTGTCGAAGCACTTGAAATCCACCTTAAGCTGGCTTCCCATTTTCTTAAGGATCTCGGCATAGGCCGCCTTTACCTGCGGATGAGTGTATTTGTTCAAATCGATATAGCCTGCAATATGCTGTTTTTCGGCATCCTTTACAGATACGAACGGCTCCGGATTTGATACCTTCATCGGTATGGAAACCTTAAAGCTTGAACCCTTTCCATATTTGCTGTTTACATTGATAAAGCCGCCCATTCTGGTAATCAGCCTCTTTGATATTGCAAGACCGAGACCTGTTCCTTCAACAGAACGGTTCTTTCTTGTATCGACCTGCTGGAAGCTTGTAAACAGCTTCTCAAGGTTCTCGTCGGTAATACCTATACCTGAGTCAATTACAGCAATATTGAGGTTGATGCCGTAATCCATGTCCGTCTTGGAAACCTTAAGGGTTACGCAGCCCTCCTTTGTAAATTTTATTGCATTGGTAATAAGATTGATAACGACCTGTCTGATTCTGAGCTCATCGCCGTACAGTCCGCACGGAATGTTAGGGTCAACGTCAACAATTATTTCTATGTCCTTGTTGCCCTTTCTGGTGATTGCCATGTTGATAACGTCGTTAATGGTAGACGCGATGTTAAATTCCGACTCAATCAGCTCCATTTTGCCCGAGTCGATTTTTGAAAAGTCAAGTATATCGTTTATAATGGAAAGAAGGCTTCTTCCTGAAGACTGTATGTTGTAGCAGTTTTCCCTGACAGTATTTGAAATATCGGTTTCACGTAAGGTAAGCTCGCACATTCCGACTATGGCGTTCATAGGCGTGCGGATCTCGTGGCTCATGTTGGCAAGGAAGTCCGTCTTGGAGCGCTCGGCTTTTCTCGCCTTATCCGCCTCCGCCTTAAGACTCAGCTCCACATGAGAAATATACTTTACCAGAAAACTGACAATCAATTCTCCGATAAAAATCCAAAAAATCGTAAAAAAGGACCAGTTAAATGAAAATCCAACCGCTATAAGCACAACTGACAAAAGCGTATATACCAGCCACGCTATGCGGATATACTTATAGTTAATCCCAATCTCCCTGTCAAACATTTTTTACCCCTCCGATTATTTTTTTGTGAATCAAATCACCTTGTGCCTGCTCCATTTGCCGCCTGCATACCTCAACGTAAACACCACAGCCCTTGCCGTCCAGTCAGCAAACATTGCAATCCAGACCGCTATCGGCCCAAAGCCTCTTACACGAATTAAGTATATGCAGAGAGCCACTCTGAGAACCCACATAATTACCGAGGACGTTATCATTGAAAATCTGACGTCCCCCGCCGCCCTGATACCGTAGGCAGGAACAAATGCCAAGGTCCAGACAAAAGGCTTCACGAGCGTTATCGCAAGCATCATTTCAAAACAAAGCCTTGAACTCGCATCGCTCATTCCTCCAAGAAAGGTTATCAGCGGAGTCGCAGCAAAGATAACAAGACTTGAAAGCGTAACCCCTATTTCGGCAAATAAAGTCAGTTTGACGATGTAATACTTTGCCTCTTCAAGTCTTCCTGCGCCTATTGCGTGTCCCACTACCGTCATCATTGCAATTCCGATTCCGACGCCGACCATCCCCGTAAGTCCCTCAAGCATGATGGTCATCGCCTGCGCCGCCATTTCTTCCGTGCTCAAGGTCGCAACGGAAGACTGTATTGCAAGCTTTCCGAACTGAAACATTCCGTTCTCAATTCCGGACGGAATCCCGATTGCCAATATCGTCCCAATAAGAGCGAGCCTCGGCTTTATTCTAAAATAGTTTTTTATTACAATGGGCTGCGCAGGCTTCCGCAGGCTGATATAGATGACTAGCATACAGAACACCCTTGAAAACAGCGTTGATATTGCCGCTCCGGCAACGCCCATTTTAAACCCGAATATAAGAACCGCATTTCCTGCAATATTAAGAAAATTTGAAATAACCGATATTTTCATCGGATATTTTGAATTTCCGCACGCCCTCAAAAATGCGGAGCCTGCGCTGAACAGCGCAAGAAACGGAAAGGAAAGCGCCGTAATGAAAAAGTAGGTTTCCGAATTTCTCATTACTCCGGCATCTACATTTCCGTAAATCAGTCTCAATATCGGTTTACGGAAAACAAGGCAGACGACTGTAAGGAAAAGCGATAAAAACAGCACGGTAAGAACAACCTGACCGGCCGCCTTGTTTGAGTTTTCATTGTCTTTTCTTCCAAGGTACTGCGAGCATATGATTACCGCACCGGTCGCAAGCGCCGAAAAGACCTGAATTATAAGTATATTAATCTGGTCAACATTTGAGACCGCTGAAATCGCTTCTTCACCGACACGGCTGACCATCATCGTATCTGCAACGCCCATGCAGGAATTAAGAAGCTGCTCAATAACCAGCGGAACCAAAAGAACCCAAAGCTCCCGTCCCGGAAAAAGAAGGTTTTCGGTATCAATTTGCGATTTATCATAAAGACAGCGGCTTTTAAAACTCATAAAGCCCTAATTCCTTCTTTCCTGCGCAGGGTAAAACTTAAAGAGATTATAACACACTTTTTCGCATAATGCTATAACTCAATAATGTTTTGCCTTCTATTGTGCCTATTATGTCGGCTATTCAGCCATACCGTCCTGCTTTTTCCTTTGCCGCTTAAAAAACAGCTTCTGCACAAGGGCAAAAAGGAAGACAGAAAACAGAGCGCCCGACGAATCGATCACGACATCAAGCCACTTGCCGCTTCTGTCCGCCACAAACAGCTGATGTGACTCATCGCTCACGGCATAAAGAGTTCCGATGACAAAAACCGCCAGAAGCCTTTTTCCTTCTACTTCAGCAAGTTCCCTTACGGTCGCGCCCGAAAGCAGTATTCCAAGTATCATATATTCTGTAAAATGCGCCGCTTTCCTGATGGGGTAATCAACCTTTTCGATCAGCTCCTGCTGTCCGGCTGCGTCAAGCTCATCAAAACCGGGGACGAATATTTTACAGAATATCTCCCCAACCTCACTGCTGAGGCTTCCGGATTCTTCCCCGTCGGCAGAAGAAAAAGTGAAAATTACCGCCATCCACGCAATTGCCAAAACAGTAAAAACAATTCTCCGCACTTTCATCTTTAAAATCAAAGCAGCGTTCTGACCTGTTTAGGTCTGTAGCCGCCCTTTTCAAGCGCCTCCATTATATCTTTCTTATGCTCTGTTCCAAAGGTTTCAAGCGTGATGCGAAGTTCAACCGCAACATTTCGGTTTGTTGACACAAACTGATTATGTTCAAGCTTTATAACATTGCCCTGTTTGTCCGCAATAATTTTTGAAACCTTCGTAAGCTCGCCGGGTTTATCAGGCAGAAGCACCGAAACGGTAAATATTCTGTCCCTAAAAATAAGCCCCTGCTGAACAACCGACGACATAGTTATCACGTCCATGTTGCCGCCGCTTAGTATGGAAACCACTTTCTTTCCCTGTACATTCAGGTGCTTCAGCGCCGCAACCGTCAGAAGACCTGAATTTTCAACAATCATTTTATGGTTTTCGACCATATCAAGGAACGCTACTACCAGCTCATCGTCTTCTACCGTTATTATGTCGTCAAGATTTTCCTTTACATAAGGAAATATGATGCTTCCCGGCGTTTTTACCGCAGTACCGTCCGCAATCGTATTTGCCGTCGGGAGCGTCACGACCTTTCCTGCCTTGATCGACTCCTGCATGCAGTTTGCTCCGGCAGGCTCCACGCCTATAACCTTGATATTAGGATTAAGAAGCTTTGCCAGCACAGAGACTCCCGTTGCAAGTCCGCCGCCTCCAATCGGTACAAGTATATATTCCACTAACGGCAGCTCCTTAAAAATTTCCATCGCAATCGTACCCTGCCCTGTTGCGACTGCCAAGTCGTCAAATGGATGGATAAAGGTGTAGCCCTCCTTCTCCGCAAGCTCATAGGCTTTTGCACATGCTTCATCGTAAACATCTCCGTAAAGCATGACCTCTGCTCCGTAACCCTTTGTACGGTTGACCTTGATAAGCGGAGTTGTGGTCGGCATTACTATCACGTTTTTGCACCCGAAGCACTGCGCCGCATAGGCAACTCCTTGGGCATGGTTGCCTGCCGATGCGGTGATAAGTCCCTTGGCGCGCTCCTCTTCACTCAGGGTACTGATCTTATAGTAGGCGCCTCTTACCTTGTAGGCTCCTGTAAATTGCATGTTTTCCGGCTTAAGATATATCTTGTTGCCGGTCTGCTCGCTGAGGTACCTGCTGTAAACAAGTTTTGTCTCTTGTGTGACCTCCTTCACTCTTTCGGCAGCCTCTTCAAATTTATCCAAAGTAAGCATAGCTTTCTCTCCTTACTCCATGGGATTTTATAATTTATTTATTGTTTTATTTTATCATATTGATTTACGCTTGGCAATAATTGTTTGCCGGCTAAGGCTGACGTATTGCCGGCAGCCGTTTTATACTGTAACTGTGTCCGTTCTAAAAGGTTTTCGCTTTTGCTTTTGAGTTCGTTTCATGTTTTACGCTTTTAAGGTTACATAAAGTTGAACTGAAAGCTCCAAAAATATATTGAATTTAAGCAGGAGGTTTTATGACTGATAAAACTCTTATAGGTCAGAGAATAAAAACTCTAAGAAAAGATCACGGCTATTCCGTAGAGGAATTTGCCCGGTTAATCGGTATCAGTCCCCGTTTTGTTTATGATATCGAATGCGGAAGAACCGGCGTTTCTTTGGACAAGCTTATCAAAATAAAAGAGTTGTTCGGTACCTCCGTCGATTATATTCTGTTTGGAGACGCTCCTGTCAGGGAGCCGATTTCTTCTGACCTGATTGAACTTATTAACGAATGTCCTGAAGAAAAAGAAATATGGCTTAATGAAATAATAAAGGCTTTTATTTTATCGATAAAATAATTTTTTGCAGTATTACGTATATTGATCCGATTCACTTTTAATTCGGTTGGGAGAAAAAAATATGTATGAATACAAGGCCGTCGGCGAAAGAATAAAGCAGAAAAGAAAACAGAAGAAATATACCAGAGAGACGTTGGCAGAGCTTCTTGATATAACTCCAAGGTTTCTTTATGACATCGAATGCGGAAGCAGAGGCATCTCTGTTGAAACGCTTGTTAAAATAAGCTCTGCACTTGATATTACGGTAGACTATATCCTTTTTGGAGAACCTTACGGCAAGCCTGCCGCTCCTTCGGATATACTTCAAATGATTGAAGGCTGCCCCGAAAATAAGAAGGACATGCTTCGCAGCGCGGTCAGAGCTTACGTGGCAGGAGTAAATAAAAACGTTTCATACAAGGGCACGGCCTCAGGTAAAAGAAGCAGCCTGCTTTCCTTTGACGATGCGAAGGATATCGGCACACGGATAAGTTATCTCAGAGAACTGGAAGGGTATTCCAAAGATGAAATCGCACACTTGTTAGATGTTACTCAACGTTTTATTTATGATATCGAGCTGGGAAACAAAGGAATGTCTGTTGAAACTCTTATAGGGTTCTGCCGTGAGATGAATGTTTCCGCAGACCTGCTTATCTTCGGCGCCGCCAGTAAAATCCAGCCTTACTCGCCCGAAACGGCAGCAATCGTCAAAAGATGTCCTGAAAACAAATTTAACGAATTGAGGAAAATGCTGGAGCTTTTTATGCAGGCTTACCAAGCCGATAAAGAAAATTCAGACAAGGAGTAGTATTATGCTTGATTTAAAAACCGTCGGAAACAGATTAATGCGCATACGCGAGCTGCAAGGCTACTCAAGGGAAAGTCTCTCCCTGCTGACAGATATAAGCCCGCGTTTTATTTACGATATTGAACTTGGAAATAAAGGAATGTCAATTGACACGCTGATAAACATTTGCAGAAGTCTTCACATTTCTTCCGACTACCTTTTGTTCGGTAGCAGCTCGGAGGGCGAAAAGGATGAGATTTCCGCTCTTATCAGCACCTGTCCTGACGACAAGCTGCCAATACTCAAAGAAATAATCAAAACCTATATTGAAGCCGCCAAGGACTGACTGCCGCCGCATCAGGCTGCCAAAATGGGTCACTCCTCGGCAGCTTTAGTTGCGTCTGCCGGTACTGGTACTTCTTCCGTAAATCCGCTTAATATCAGTCCACCGAAATTTTCAGCCTCTTCCTTTGTTGAAAAAACAAGCTTTATAACGTTTGACGCGTTAAAATCGCTGCCTATTATCATCATGCGCCTCTGCGCATAGCTGTTGTCCCATGAAACCGGAACCTCCGCAAACAGTTTCCCGTCCGCATAAACTTCCACTTTGTTTTCGCCGTTCAGAAGATGATAATCTATTCCAACAATTTCTCCCTGCGCCCGTGTTTCAATTTCAAATGTCAAATCGTCCACACGCTCAAAATCGTCTACGCCAATATATCTAAAGGTTTCAAAGCTTTTCAGCGAGCCGTTCATGGGCGCAGTGTCATTCAGCATCCTGTTTTCATTTGAACCGCCGATAATTGCGTCCCTGATGACTTCGAAATACACTTCCTGTCCTAAATCATTAGGATGAATCCTGTCGTCTGTCAGTTCGGAGACCTCGCCTTTTTCACCGTAACGTCCTGAATTAAAGGCTTCAATAGTATCGGCTACGGATATTCCGTAATGGGCGGCAATTGTCTGAATCGTTTTCATTTTGTCGGTATAGGTCTGCTGAGCGCTTTCCAGAACAGATACGACGCAGCAGTTTTTGTACTTTTGGCCTATGGCTCTGACTATCGACTCATAATACAAATCAAACTGCTCATCGTCATCATAATGACCGTAGCAGATTATCGCAAGGTCATAGTCTATTCCGTCGTCAAGATTCATGACGCAGGAATAGCCCGCATAGGAAGAATTGCCCTCCATTGATACGTTTGTCATTCCTACGGTAACAAAATAATTGTCTTCTATATAACGGTCAAGAAGCTGCCTCCAGCTGGTTGAAACCCCGTTGGAATTCTCTATGGCGTCGCCTACTATGAGAATATTTACGTCAAATCCGTTTTTTATTTTTTCATAAAAATTGGAGGTCTCTTCCTGTTTTTTACGCTCATTATCCTTTTCATTCTGCTCATACAGATATTTCTCGTTTAATTTGTCAGCATCCTTGCGAAATTTTTGCTTCCTACCATACTCTACCACCAGCATTACTGCTAAGACAGCAAGAATAACAATCACAAAAAACATAAGTAATGTTTTCTTTTTCGCATAGGCAGATTTTTCAGACGGCATACATTTCCTCCTCAACAACTTGCCAATGCTGTACCTTATGGCATAGTATATTTATGTTACCCTTTATTTTTTCTTTATCGTATATTATTGCCCGAAATTCAAAGCATTATCTGTATATTATGTCTTCTCTTCCCGGACCGTTGCTCACCATCGTAATCGGAACTCCGATTTCATTTTCAATAAACTCAACGTAATCACGGCATTCCTTTGGAAGCTTATCATATTCCCTGATTCCGCTGATATCGCAGTTCCAGCCCTTAAGGGTCTTATAAACAGGCTTGCATTTCGCAAGCTTTGAGGTCACCGGAAAATCTGTAATAATTTCTCCGTCAAGCTCATAGCCGACGCAAACCTTAAGCTCCTCCCAGCAGCCGAGAGCATCAAGAACCGTGAGAGCGGCCTGTGTTGCGCCCTGTATTCTGCATCCGTATCTGGTAGCGACCGCATCGAACCAGCCCATTCTTCTCGGACGTCCTGTCGTTGCTCCGTACTCGCCCTTGTCGCCTCCGTGGTCTCTCATCTTTGCGGCGTCAGCCTCGTCAGTAATCTCGCTTACGAACTCTCCTGCGCCTACTGCGCTGGAATAAGCCTTAACGACGGTTATTATATCCTTGATTTCATAAGGAGGTATTCCTGCGCCTATTGCGCCGTAAGCCGCAAGGGTTGAAGAAGAAGTAACCATAGGGTATATTCCGTGGTCAGTGTCCTTAAGAGAACCAAGCTGTCCCTCAAGGAGTATGTTCTTTCCCTCTTTAATCGCCTTGTAGAGAAACGCTGAAACGTCTCCAACGTAAGGCTTTATCATATCACGGTACTCAAGAAGAGTCTTAAACAGCTCGTCCGAATCAATCGTTGGCTTGTGATACATGTGCTCCAGCAGTATATTCTTTTGTTCAAGAACCCGATTGAGTTTTACCCTAAGGCTTTCTTCGTCAAAAAGCTCCTGAACCTGAAAACCAATCTTTGCATACTTGTCAGAATAAAACGGAGCGATTCCTGACTTGGTGGAACCGAAGCTGTTCTTTCCAAGCCTTTCTTCTTCGTATGTATCAAATAAAATATGGTAAGGCATCAAAATCTGCGCTCTGTCTGAAACGAGAATCTTCGGCTTCGGAACGCCTGCGTCCGTGAGCGACTTGATTTCGTCAATGAGGTAAGGGATATTTAATGCTACTCCGTTGCCGATAACGCTTGTGGTATGGTCATAAAAGACACCGCTTGGAAGCAGGTGCAGTGCGAACCTGCCGTAATGATTGATTATCGTGTGCCCTGCGTTGCTTCCGCCTTGGAAACGGACAACGATATCGGATTTTTCACCAAGCATATCGGTGATTTTTCCTTTTCCCTCATCTCCCCAGTTAGCGCCAACAATTGCTCTTACCATAGTAAGTCCTCCTGAATAAAGGTTGCGCTTTTTTGAACGCACCTTCTTAATTCTACAGCAAACCGCAGTATTTTGCAATATTATATTTTTGACAGCCCTAAGTTTTTT
>CANRAZ010000050.1 GCA_947628705.1 uncultured Lachnospiraceae bacterium
TGACGGTTATCTTGGCATTGAGGAAAATGTGCCTGCACCCGGACCGGACGCAGGCTCTGACAGCGTAAGCTACACCGTTCAGGCAGGAGACTCACTCTGGCTTATCGCCCGTAAATACGGAACCACCGTTAATGCAATCAAACAGGCAAACGGTTTGACGGGAGACACGCTGCAAATAGGTCAGATACTTCGTATTCCAACCTCCGGCAAACCTTATTTCGAGTATACTGTAAGCGCCGGCGACACCCTTTGGCAGCTTTCTCTTAGGTTCGGAACCACGGTCGATGCAATCAAACAGGCAAACGGTCTGACTGGAAATACGCTCCAGATAGGTCAGATACTCCGTATTCCTGCCTGATTTTTTTACCTAAAACAAGTAAACATAAATAATGCCTGTTCCCATTTCGGCCGAAATCTTCAGTCCGTGGGAACAGGCATTTTGTTTCACATAAGCGCCTCGGCAATCAGCAAATCCTCGGGCGTTGTGATTTTAATATTTGCATATCCTGTGTCAACTGCATAAACATCACAGTTTCCGTATTTTTCGACAACAGCCGCATCGTCGGTCACGCTTGAGTCTCCCGAATCAATCAGTCTGTCATATGCCTCTTTAACAAGGCCGTATTCAAATGTCTGAGGCGTCTGCACCTGTACCAAGCTTTCTCTTGGCGGCGTCAAAACGATTTTTCCGTCAGACTCAATCATTTTCACGGTGTCCTTTGCCGGACATGAAGCCGTTACCGCTCTTTTTTCCTTTACCGCCGCATAAAGCTTTTCTATCATCCAAGGCTTGATCAAAGGTCTTGCGCCGTCATGTATGAAAACATACTCAGCGGCACTGTTTACGGCTTTTAATCCGTTGTAAACGGAATTAAACCTGTATTCCCCTCCGCTTACTACCTTGCCGACCTTTTTGAAGCCGTATTTTTCTATTATTTCTCTTTTAACAAAATCAGTATCGTCCTTTCCGACAACTACGACAATCTCGTCAGCCATGCTTTCCTCAAATGCTTTAAGAGAATAGTACAGAACAGGCTTCCCTTTTAACTGCATATATTGCTTCGAGATTTCAGATTTCATTCTTGTGCCCTTGCCTGCCGACAGGACTATCGCGCTTATCATAAATTCATGCTCCTGATTTTCAGCCTGTGTTCTTTCAACGGACTATTTCAATAATCTTTATTAATGAAAAGCTTTCTGCAAAAACATTAAACCGACCGCAGGACATACGGTTGATCTTTAAATTTTCTCGCCCAGCTTAAGGTTTGGAACTGCGTTCAAATCCCAGCCATGCGTTACGCCTTTGATATACTCATAGTAGCCTGCTGCGCCTATCATGGCAGCATTATCCGTACAAAGTATAGGTTCGGGATAATAAAGCTTTATTCTTTCCGACGAACAGATTTCTTCCATTTTTGCCCTTAGCGCCGTGTTGCACGCCACTCCTCCTGCAAGCGCTATTTTATCATATCCGAAAGCATTTGCCGCCGCTGCCGCCTTTGTTGCCAGCACGTCCACGACAGCCTCCTGAAAGGACGCCGCAACATCAGCTTTATTGACATCCTCTCCCTTCATCTCCTGCTGATTGAGATAATTCAAGACCGCAGACTTTACTCCGCTAAACGAATAGTCATAAGGACATCCCTCGATATGCGCTCTCGGAAACGCAATTGCGAACCTGTTTCCTTCCCTTGCAAGTTTGTCGATTTTAGGGCCGCCCGGATATCCTAATCCGATTGCTCTTGCTACCTTGTCAAAAGCCTCTCCTGCGGCATCGTCATGTGTCCTTCCAATTATTTCATATTCGCCGTAATCCTTTACGACAACGATATGGCTGTGACCTCCGGAAACCACCAGACTCATAAAAGGCGGTTCGAGTTCGGGGTGTGAGATATAATTTGCAGAGACATGCCCCTCAATATGATGAACGCCGATGAGCGGCTTCTTGACTGCATACGCAATCGCTTTTGCGGCTGAGACTCCGACAAGAAGGGAGCCGACCAGCCCCGGTCCGCAGGTAACTGCGACGGCGTCAATTTCTTCAAGCCTGATATCAGCCTGCTGCAGCGCCTCCGTTATAACCGGATTAATTTTTTCGATATGCTTCCTTGAAGCAATTTCAGGCACTACTCCGCCATAGATAGTGTGCAGGTCTATCTGTGAAGATATTATGCTGCTTAAAACCTCTCTGCCGTTTTTTACAACAGCCGCTGCGGTTTCATCGCAGGAGCTTTCAATTGCCAGAATGTATACGGGCTTCACTTTTTGTCCTCCGTTTTATCGGTGTCTGCTGCTGCACCTGTTGATTTTACCGTCCTTGTTTACTGTCATTTTATCTGACGCTGTCTTTATCGGTCTTTATATCTATATGCTTATAATCTACTTTTCCGGGTACTCCAAAGTTTTTGCCGCCCCGTCCTTATGAACCTTTGTGTTCCTGAAAACAATTCTCGCCTGCTCCACAAAATCCTTGGGTCTTACAAGCGACGGGCTGAAATGCGTAAGCCACAGCTCCTTTGCTCCTGCGTTTCTTGCAAGCGAAGCAGCCTCAATAAAAGTCATATGGCGGTGTTCCTTTGCCTTTTCCTCCATTCCGGGTTCTCCGTACATGCCTTCACAAATAAAAAGATCCGCTCCCTTTGCCGCCTTTACAATTGAAGGAACAGGTCTGCTGTCGGTACAGTAAGCAAGCTTAATTCCTTTCCTCTCTGGTCCGAGAATCATGTCCGGCGAAAAAGTCCTTCCGTCCAGCTCAACATTCTCACCCTTTTGAAGCCTGCTCCACACTGCCATCGGAACCTGATTTTCTTTTGCCTTTTCAGGCATAAATTTTCCCGCTCTTTTTATTATTTGCGCATAACAATAGCAGGTTATATTGTGACTGACGGTATAGGCCTTTAAGGTATATCCGTTTATATCGATAGTTTCTTCCGGATTTTCAAGCTCTATAAATTCAAGCCTAAAAGGAAGCTCAGGAGCAATAACCCTTAGATTATTGACAATTCTTTCAAGCCCTTTGGGACCGATAAGAGTCACCGGCTCCGTCCTGTCCGCATTGCCCATCGAAAGAAGCAGTCCGGGAAGACCGCTGATATGGTCTCCGTGAAAATGAGTAAAGCATATCACATCTATATCGTGGCACGACCAGCCTGCGGATTTCAGCGCCACCTGCGTTCCTTCTCCGCAGTCTATCAAAAGCGCGCTTCCGTTAAACCTCGTGTAGCAGGCAGTGAGCCATCTTCCGGGAAGAGGCATCATTCCGCCGGTTCCCAATAAACATACATCAAGCATCCGTTTCTCCGTTCATTCCGTCTTTTTAATTCTTTTTAGGTTTTTTCCGCATCGATCAGGTCATCGGCCGCAGCTTCCCTTACGGTGTTTTTAGATTTCTCTCTCCATAAGCAAAGCATCCTCTATCGGCTTTCTGTAAAAGCAGCTTCTAAGTCCCGTCCTTACAAATCCGTTTTTTTCATACAGCCTGATTGCCGCCTCGTTGCTTACTCTGACCTCAAGAAAAAGTTTTTTTGTCCCGATTTTTTTTTCACGTTCAATTACATTCTCAAAAAGGAAGCTTCCCAATCCGCGTTTTCTAAAATTCCTGTCGACCGCTGCCCTGACTATTTCTCCTTCGCCGCACGTTCCGACAATTCCCACATAGCCCAGAACACAATGCTCTGCAGAAAGGCAGTAGAACCTGTAAAAACCGTTTTTGTTTTTTACAGCCTCCTCAAACGAAGCTCTGCTCCATCTTTCTGAAAAGCTTTCCTCTTCAATGCGGAGGATCCCGTCAAGGAACTCCTCTTTAATCGGCTCTACAAAGAGCTTCTTTTCAAGGTCGGCATTTTGCATTTTCTCTCTCCATGCGTTCTCTCTCAGCCTGTGAAAGCCTGAGATAATCGGGTACAAGCTCCTCCGCCGTACAGGTCTTTCCTTCTGCAATCAGCCTCAAAGCGCATCTTCCTGCGGCTGCCGCGCTTTGGAGCCGCCTGTGCGCGGGCGCAAAGCTGTAGGGCACCCTCATCAGCTCTTCAATACGATTTCTATTAGCCGTAATGCCGTCGCCGAGAAAAACCGTTTCCCTGCCGATAATATTGAGTTTTTCAATAACGTCTTCTATTGCCGCGGCCTCCTGACCTCTTACGGTTTTAAATTCATATGTCAGTTCGCCGCTGCCTTCAATTCCGGATTTTTCAAAGGTATATACTCCGGTATAAACCTGATTTCTTCTCGCGTCCATTATAGGGCAGATTATTTTGTCGCTGCCTTCAAGGTTATAGGCAAGAGCTTCCGTAGTCGGGACCGGCACAAGAGGCTTGTTAAGCGCAAGACCCAGCCCCTTCGCCATAGATGCGCATATCCTCAGTCCCGTAAAAGAACCGGGGCCTGCCGTAACGGCGATATAATCCGCACATGAAACGTCCGATTCAAGCATTTTCATCACTTCGTCAAGCATTGGCAGGAGGGTCTGGGAGTGTGTCTTTTTGTAGTTTACAGTATATTCCGCCAAAACGGCTTCCTCTGTCAGAACAGAAACTCCTGCAACGCTTCCTGAACCGTCAAGTGCAAGTATGCGCATATCAATCTCCTTTTCGTACCTCTAAGGTGATTTTTCTGTAACCGTTTCCCTTTTGCGGCTGCTTTTCTATGTATACCCTGTAAAACTTATCAGGCAGAAGCGTTTCCACCTTTTCAGCCCACTCTATAAGGCATACTCCGTCACCGTACAGGTAATCGTCAAATCCGATTTCATCCATTTCCTCCGGGTCGTCAATGCGGTAGGTATCAAAATGAAAGAGGGGAAGCCTCCCCTCTCTGTACTCCTGCAAAATCGTAAAAGTAGGCGATACAACCGGCTCGTCAATCCCAAGACCCTTGGCAAAGCCTTTTGAAAAAACAGTTTTGCCTGTTCCCAAATCGCCTGACAGACAGATTACTGCTTTTGGTTCAATTTTTGCACCCATAAGCCTTCCGAACTCAAAAGTGTCTGCGGCGCAAAAGCTGTCAACGCTTAAAATATTTTCATTCAAGCTTTTCGTCCTCCTGCGATGAACTGTATTTTGCAGTATTCAGCGATTTCATTCCAAAGTCCGATTTGTTTTTCTTAAGCTGCTCTAGCAGAAAAGCATAGCCCTCGGCTCCGACTTGTTTTTTGGGAAATATAAAAGCGCTTACCTTGGAAGTGAACACATACGCTCTTTTTGCCGTGGCTTTATACTGTTGTATGTGACCCCACTGAAGCTCAAGACTTTCATCTTCACCGATCACGGAAATTCCTTCATCGGTCACTATATAGTGCAGCCTTGTCTTTTCAGCCTCACCGCCCTTTGCCTGTGCCTTGGCACGGAAGTAAAGCACGATCGGAGAATACACGTCAAGCATTACGAGGATAAATATAAGCAGAAGCCTTGGGGTAAGCTCATAATCTCCCCATTTAAGCACAAGGCAAAGTATTACGGCAATATTGATGCCAAGCGGAATAAGCCCCCTTGCGCCTGTATATTGAAGGCGCATAAGAAAAGCAAACACGTCTCCCGTTTCCATGTTTATGTCAAATTCGTGTTTCAGCGCGCCGCCTTTTTCCGCCGGGCTCTTATCCTCCGACCCGTCTCTTTTAATACCGTTTTGCGACGTCTCGTTTTCCGCCAGTTTTTTTCCTTCCAAACCGTTTACCACCTGTCCGTTATCTGCAAAGCTTGCGGCTGATTTCCCAAAGATCCTCGTCGAGATCCTTCTGCATGTTAAGGGCCTCTTCTATGTCGTAATCAACAAACTCTCCGTTCTTCCATGCAACAATCCTGTTCGTCTTTCCGTCAGCAAGTATTTCAACTGCCTTAGCGCCCATCGCGCTTGCCATAACCCTGTCGCGGCAGGTAGGGCTTCCGCCTCTTTGCATGTAGCCGATAATGGTCGCACGCGTCTCAAGGCCTGTAGCAGCCTCAATACGCTTTGCCATTCCGTTGCTGTCACCGATTCCTTCTGCATTTATTATAATGTGGAGCTTCTTACCAAGCTTTTTCTTTTCGTTTATGGCGTCAATTATTCTCTGCTCGTCATAATCGTAACGCTCGGTCACAAGAACCTCCTCCGCACCGGTCGCAATACCCGACCAAAGCGCGATATAGCCTGCCTTTCTTCCCATAACCTCAATAATGGAGCAGCGCTCATGTGAGGTTGAGGTGTCTCTTACCTTGTCGATTGCTTCCATAGCTGTGTTTAGAGCCGTGTCAAAACCGATGGTATAATCCGTACATGCAATGTCAAGGTCTATCGTTCCCGGAATTCCGACCACGTTTACTCCCTCGCGAGCAAGCGACAGCGCGCCTCTGTAAGAGCCGTCCCCTCCGATTACAACAAGGGCGTCAATTCCGTGCTTCTTCACAATATAGGCCGCCTTTTCCTGACCCTCAGGCCTCATCATTTCAGAACACCTTGCAGTATAGAGGATAGTACCGCCTTTTTGAATTATATCCGCAACGCTCCTGGAATTCATGTCAAAAATATCCTCTTCAAGCAATCCGGAATAACCTCTTCTTATTCCTTTTACCTGAAAGCCTGCGCTTATGGCTGTTCTTACAACTGCTCTTACCGCTGCATTCATTCCGGGCGCGTCTCCGCCGCTCGTAAGAACGCCGACAGTCATAGATTCACGTTTTTTACTCTTCATAAAAGCCATACCAAGTACCTCTTTTCTGTGTTTGTTATATTTCTACACGCTTTTTCAAGCTTATCTTTTTTATTGAAACGTTTTTATCGCCAAACGCAGCCTTGAAAGCTGACAGAACATCTTCTCCCGTGTCGACCCTCTCTGCGTCAGACAGCTTCTTTATCTTTTTCTCCTGCTCGCAATAAATTACTATGCTTGCGCTTCCGGGATAAGCTTTTATCAACTGTTCTAATTTTAATTCATTATCCTGTACGCTGTCAATAGACTTATATCTTATCCAGAGCTCTTCCGATTCGCTTTGGAGCTGGTTTTTATCGGGTATTACGACAATTTTCTGGCATATCAGCTTAGCCGGTTTTTCCTCCTCCACGCTGACGCGTCCCCTAACAAAAATTTTACTGTCCTCAACTAATATATTCCTGTACCTTTCATAATCCTTCGGAAAGACAATAACCTCAACCTGACCCTCCGTGTCCTCCAGAGTGATAAAACACATCAGGGTATTATTTTTTGTGGTTTTTACGGTTTTCCCCGCAATAATACCTGCGACGACCTCAACGCTTTCTTGCTCGACCTGAGGCAGTCCCGTTTCCTCGTCAAGCTGAAAATCCGAAGATAGCTTGGTAATGCCGGCGCCGATAATATCTCCGTACTCCTCAAGAGGGTGTCCGCTTACATATGTTCCAAGCACTTCCTTTTCGTAAGCTAAAAGCTCCTGTCTGCTGTATTCATCAATGTTCGGATAGGCAATCATGTTTTCAGAAATTTCATCGCTCTGCTCCATGAAATCAAACAGCGAAAGCTGCCCCGTAAGATTTTTCTTTTTTTCCTGTGCAACGGTGTCCATTACGCCGGGATAAACAAGCATAAGCTGCCTTCTGTTTCCGGGCATTGAATCAAAGGCTCCCGCCTTAATAAAATTCTCTACCGTCCGTTTATTTACTTCCTTTCCGGAAAGACGCTCGCAAAAATCCTTAATGTCACGGAAGCTTCCGTTTTTTTCCCTTTCCGAAACAATAGCGTCGATAACCGGCCTTCCAAGACCTTTTATCGCTGAAAGCCCATATCTGATATTGTTTCCGTCCACACTGAATTCAGAGCGGCAGAGATTTATGTCGGGCGGCAGAAGCTTTATGCCCATAGACTTGATATCGTGAATGTATGAGGTCACCTTGCCCGTATTGTCCATAACGGACGTTATCAGCGCCGCCATGAATTCCACCGGATAGTAGTTTTTAAGATATGCCGTCTGATAAGCCACCACCGCATAGCATGCGGCGTGCGATTTATTAAAGGCATACTTGGCGAAATCCGTCATCTCATCAAATATTTTATGTGCCACGTCCTCGCTTATACCTCTGGCCTTGCAGCCCGGAACGCCCTCGGCTTCATTGCCATAGACAAAATTCTGCCTTTCCTTTGCCATTACGTCGGCCTTTTTTTTGGACATGGCACGCCTTACCAGATCGCTTCGTCCGTAGCTGTAGCCTGCAAGCTCGCGCACTATCTGCATTACCTGTTCCTGATACACAATGCAGCCGTAGGTAGGCTCAAGTATCGGTTCAAGCTCAGGACAGTCATAGGTTATCTGCGACTTATTGTTTTTGCCCTTGATATACTTCGGTATGAAATCCATCGGGCCGGGTCTGTAAAGAGATATGCCGGCGATCACGTCTTCAAGACTGCCTGGCTTCAATTCCTTCATGAAGGCTTTCATTCCGGCGCTTTCAAGCTGGAATATTCCCTCTGTTTTTCCGGAAGCAATAAGCTCGTACACGGCAGGGTCTTCATAGCTGATTTTGGAAACCGAAAAGTCCTTTTCCCTTTCCCTGATCATATCCTCTGCATTTTTTATTACCGTAAGAGTCCTAAGACCCAGAAAATCCATCTTAAGAAGACCAAGCTCTTCAAGAGTGGTCATTGTGTACTGTGTTGTTATTATATTATCCGCGCTTCTCTGCAGGGGCACATAGTCGTCAGCCGGCGCATTTGCGATTACAACGCCCGCCGCATGGATTGACGTGTGTCTCGGAAGCCCCTCAAGCCTGCGGCTGATGCTGATAAGGTATGCCGTTTCCTCGTCATTCTCTGTAAGCGCCCTAAGCTCCGGATTCATTTCAATCGCTTTATCAATTGTAATATTAAGCTCCTGCGGTATCATCTTCGCAATCGAATCGCACTTTGAATACGGCAAATCAAGCGCCCTTCCGACATCTCTTATAACGCCTCTTGCCGCCATTGTACCGAAGGTTACGATCTGAACGACCCTGTCCTCTCCATACTTTCGGACGACATAATCAATAACCTCCTGTCTTCTTTCATAACAGAAATCTATGTCTATGTCGGGCATTGTAAGTCTTTCGGGATTAAGGAAGCGTTCAAAAAGGAGCGAATACTTTATCGGATCAATGTCGGTTATTTCAAGGGAATAGGCTACTATGCTTCCTGCCGCCGAGCCTCTGCCCGGACCGACGGGGATACCGTTATCCTTTGCATATTTTATAAAATCCCACACGATTAAAAAGTAGTCCACAAAGCCCATGTTTTTAATCGTGGCAAGCTCGTAATGCAGGCGCTCCTCATGCTCTGAATAATTTTCAGGATATCTTTTTTTAAGCCCTTCTTCGCAAAGCATGGAAAGATATTCAAAAGCTTCATAGCCCTTAGGCACATCAAACCTCGGAAGCTTGTACTCCCCAAAAACGATTTCAACATTGCATCTGTCAGAGATGCGTTTCGTGTTTTTTAAAGCTTCCTCCGCATAAGGGAATAGCTCGTACATCTCTTGTGCGGATTTTATATAAAATTTTTCAGGAGCATATTTCATTCGGTTCTCTTCAGACACTACCGTCTGCGTCTGAATGCAGAGAAGAACGTCATGCGCCTCATAGTCCTCCTTATAGGTGTAATGAACATCGTTGGTTACGACAAGCGGTATTCCGGTTTCACTGCTCATGCGTATAAGCGCCTGATTGACGGTTTTCTGTTCGCCTATGCCATGATCCTGCATCTCAAGGAAAAAGTTGTCCTTCCCAAACAGATTTTCGTAATAAAGAGCCGTTTTTTTTGCTTCCTCATAGAAACCTTTGGTAATGTAAGACGGTATCTCACCTGCAAGGCATGCGCTTAGCGCAATGATTCCCTCATGGTATTCCTCCAACAGCTCGCGGTCAACTCTAGGTTTATAATAAAAGCCTTCCGTAAACCCCTTGCTGACGATTTTTATGAGATTTTCATAACCCTTATTATTCTCTGCGAGTAAAACAAGATGGTAATATCTTTCCTCCTTAGACTGTGCTTCCTTGTCAAAACGCGAGCCCGGAGCAACGTATACCTCACAGCCGATTATGGGTTTTATGCCCTCTGCTTTACATGCGCGGTAAAAATCAATGACCCCGTACATAACTCCGTGGTCGGTTATAGCCATAGCGTCAAACCCGAGCGCCGCCGCCTGTCTGGCCATATCCTTAATTTTACCTGAACCGTCCAGCAGACTGTACGCCGTATGGACATGCAAGTGAGTAAAATCCATATCTTTCCCTTTCTAAAATGCCGCCGTACATGCCTTCCCGGAGGCGCCGCGCAGTCTTAATGCACCAAAGGACTCTGCGCAGTCTTAATGCGCCGATTGGCAGCACATTTTCCATTACGACTCCGCAGTCGGCATTCCTACCAATTCAGTATAAGCGCAATTACAAGCAAAACAAGCGTAACGCTTTCACAGACCAAAAGAAGGTTGCAGCGTGCAATGATTCTCCTGTGTCTTGCTTTTTCAGCCCTTCTCCTCCTGATTGCCGACAGTTCGTCAGCCTTACTTTCGTCATAGGCTCTGTCAAATTCTTCGTCATTCCAACCGGCGCTCATGCTTTACCCCTCAATAATAAAAATGAGCCGCATTAATGGCTCATTTTCTGTGCAATATTCTCAAGTGCAGCTGCCTCATCAGGTCCATCAGCAGATAGCTTTACCTTTGTACCGTTCTTAAGCGCCAAACTCATCATTCCCATAATGCTCTTAACGTTCACTCTCTTATTGTCAGTCTCCAAATAGACACTGCTGTCATATTTACTGGCTTCCTGAACAATCAAAGCAATCGGTTTGGCATCTGAACCGGTCTGAAAGCTTATTTCCACTTCCCGTGCGATCATAGATCTTACCTCCTACGATTTTCTAAGACCCTCTGCAATACTCATTAGTTTTTGCAGTCTGTGATTGACCCCCGACCTTCCAAGCGGCGGTACCATCATTTCCCCCAACTCCTGAAGCGACGCCTCAGGATTTTCAATTCTTAAAGTCGCAGCCTGCCTGAGATTTTCAGGAATTCCCTCTATTCCTTTTTTCTCGATTATCATGCTGATATCCGTAGCCTGCTTTTGCCCTGCGGCAGCTGCCTTTTTCAAATTCCCAACTTCACAATTTACTCTTCTGTTTATCATTCCTCGGGTTTCGTTTAATATTCTTGCATTTTCAAAATTCAATACCGCAACATTTGCGCCCATTGCAGCAAGAATATCCGCGATAACAGAACCTTCCTTTACATAAAGAAGCTCCTTCCCTTTTCTTTCCGAAACCTTAAGTTCCTGAGTAATATCTGAGAGCATCTGTGTGAGCACCCCCGCTCCGACCGCTCCGGACACGCCGAACTCAAGGTGATATGACTTCCGGGGGTCGCTAATTCTCCCCGACATCAAAAAAGCGCCTCTGGCGAATGAAAACCTACAGCAGCTTTTCATTTTCTCGGGCCTTCCGGCATAGCGAAAATTACCGTCGCCAAGATATTCAATCCTGAGATTTGAAATAACGCCGTTTATGGCTTCCGTTCCGTAAATTTCCAAAACGAAAAGCTCACGTCCCTTCGGAAAGCCTTTTTGAACTGCCACACCAATTTTCATTTTAAAAGACTTTTTTATAATTGTAAAGACTTTTTTTGCAATCAGGATATTTTCAGTCGTAAAGCTCAATATTTTAATACCGTCTTTTTCCCTCATAACAAGGTTTCCGGAAATAAATATTGCCGCCAGCTCCGCCATTCTGCACTGATTGTGCGCAGGCATGTTTTTTGCCAATTCATTTTTTACTTCGCCCGAAAATGACATGTTGCTCCACTTAATATTCAATCTGCGTATGAGAAATCTCCGAGCAGCCTTACCTCCGGTTCAAGGTTTACTCCAAATTGCTCATAGACCCTTTGCTGAATTATGTTTATAAGCTTGTAAACATCCTTTGCCGTTGCGCCCGAACGGTTTACAATAAAACCGCAATGCTTTTCGCTGACCTGCGCGCCGCCCACCGTAAATCCTGCCAAGCCTGCATCCTCAATAAGCTTTCCTGCAAAGAAGCCGTCCGGTCTTTTAAAGGTCGAGCCGGCGCTCGGATATTCCAAAGGCTGTTTTTTTCTTCTCTGCGCGTTCAATTCCGAAATTTTTTCAAGAGAAGCCTCCGCATTTCCACGCTCAAGAATAAATTCAGCCTCAAGGACCGTATAGCCGTATGTAAGAACGGAGCTGCTCCTATAGCCCAATTCAAGGTCGTCCCTGCTGACGGATTTTCTGTTAAGCTTTCCGTCCATTACTGAAGCTGAGACGATTATATCTTTTATCTCTCCGTCGTAAGCCCCTGCGTTCATTGCAACCGCGCCTCCGACACTGCCGGGTATGCCTGCGGCAAATTCCGTCCCTGAATAACCAAGCTTAGCGGCATGCTTTGCAAATGAAGATAACGAAGCGCCTGCCGGCACTCTGAAAATTCCTCTGCCATCCTCAAGAATTTCCGGAGCCGCCTCATAATCGTCGCATTTAAGCATCACGACCACTCCCTCTACGCCTTCGTCAGAAACAAGAAGGTTGCTCCCGTTTCCTATCACGCTGTAAGGTATGCCGTAATTCTGCGCAAACCAAAGCACTGCTCTAAGCTCTCTGAAATCCGACACGACAGTCAAAGCATCCGCTTTGCCTCCGATACGAAAGGTCGTGTGTTTTGACATTGGTTCATCTAGATACACCTGTTCCTTTGTAAGAATATCAATAAACTGTTCAACAGGATACTTGCTCAATTTTTCCTCCAAACCTCAGTCCGGCATAACTGAATTATTTTATTTCCCACCAAAGCCCGTTTAGTATCATTCATATTGTTCAAAACGTAACGTGTATCATATTATTTACTGCTGATAAGCATTCTTGCAGCTCCGTATATGCCGGCATCGTTGCCGAGCTCTGCAAGCCTGAACTCCTTGTTTTGAAGAGCCTTCATAATGTTATTGTTATAGTGTTTTTTAATCGCGTCAACAAGTATTGCTCCTGCACGGCTTACGCCCCCGCCTATAACGTATGCCTGAGGGTCAACAGAAGCGGAAACATGGGAAAGCGCTAACGCAAGGTAGCTTCCGAGCGTGTCGACAAGTTCAAGCGCCGCCTCGTCACCCTTCTTAGCCTCATCAAAAATATCCTTTGCAGTAAGCTCGTTATAAGAGCGAAGCGCCGTTTCCCTGCTTTCGTCTGCAAGAAGTTTTTTTGCCATTCTTACTATGCCTGTTGCGGACGCATACTGCTCAAGGTGACCGTGACCGCCGCAGCCGCAAACATCTGTTTCCGCCGGATTAACTATCATGTGTCCGATTTCCGCAGCAGCTCCGTTGGTTCCGCAAAGAATATTTCCGTCAAGGATAATTCCTCCGCCGACGCCTGTACCCAAAGTTATCATAACCATGTTTGGACAGCCGCGTCCGCCGCCCTTCCACATCTCTCCGAGGGCTGCGACATTTGCGTCGTTTCCGGCTTTGATTTTAAGGCCAGTAAGGTCTCCCATGGTCTGGGACACATTCATTCTGCCCCAGCCAAGGTTAGGACACTGCAGAACTGTTCCGTCATCAAGCACCGGCCCTGGAATTCCCATGCCGACGCCAAGCACATTTTCCTTTTCAATGAACTTCTCCGCCATTTTATCCTTTATTGCTTTTGCAATATCGGCAGGCACATTCTCACCGCCATTGGTACGGTCCGTCGGAATTTCCCACTTGTCCAACAGCTCTCCTTCAGAAGTAAAAAGACCGCATTTGACGGTTGTTCCTCCGATATCTATTCCGAAAATATAATTTTTCATAGCTTTCTCCTCCAAAATCAATGAATAAGATTTTTTGTTACTCTGTTGTAAAGCTCCTGTGCGGCGTTATAACCCATCTTTTTCTGTCTGTAATTAATTGCTGCCGCCTCACAGATAACCGCAAGGTTACGTCCCGGCCTGATAGGCACATTGTGAACCGGAAGCCTGTTTCCCAGATACTCAATGTAGTTATCTTCAAGACCGAATCTGTCATATTCCTTGCCCTTAACCCACTCCTCAAGCTGGATAACAAGGTTTATCGCCTGCTGGTCCTTAACGCTCTGAACGCCGAATAAAGTTTTCACGTCTATAATACCTATGCCCCGAAGCTCGATAAAATGTCTGGTAATGTCCGGGGCACTTCCAAGAAGCGTGTTGTCGGAAACTTTTTTGATTTCAACCACGTCATCGGAAACAAGTCTGTGTCCTCTCTTGATAAGCTCAAGAGCCGCCTCGCTTTTACCGATTCCGCTTTCGCCCGTAATAAGAACGCCCTCGCCGAGTATATCAACCAGAACTCCGTGAATGGAAATTCTCGGAGCAAGCTCCACCCTAAGTATCCTTACCAATTCGGAAACCAACGAGCTTGTCTCTGCCTTTGAACGCAACAGCGGAACGCCCTTATCGTAAGCCAGCTTTTTAAATCCGTCGCTGACTTCAAGATTACGGCAGAAAATAATGCACGGAACATGATAGTCCATCAGTCTGCCGAAGCAGATGTGCCTCTCCTCGCTCGTCATCATGTGATACATGTAGGAATACTCTACGTTTCCTAAAAGCTGTATGCGGTCCTTATCAAAATCCTCAAAAAACCCCGTAAGCTGCAATGCAGGCCTGTTAATAGCGGGCGTGGTTATCTCCGTCTCCGAAATATCAATATCGGGAGTAACGTTCACCAGATCCAGCATCTGCATCAGCTTTGTCAGTTTAACTGAATAATCCATACCTTTTCCTTTCAGCCGGCCTCCCCTGACCGACGGACGGCAAACACTGTGCCGCTTATTTGTAATTTCTTACTTTTACCAGTATAACTCAAAATCCGTCAATATGCAAATGTTGTATGAAACAAGTTGTCAGCCGTAATTTCAGCAAGCAATAAAATCATCGCCGTCAGCTTTGAGCTTTTTCATGGAAGAACCCATATACCGCCCTTGCCGCAAGCGAATTCATGCCTTCAATCGCTGCAAGCTCTTCCTCTGTGGCCTTTTTAATATCTTCAATGCTCCTATACGCTTTCATCAGCGCCTTGCGTCTTGCGGGACCTATGCCCGGAATATCGTCCAGCACGGAATGTACCTGATTTTTATTTCTCAGGGATTTATGATACTCAATTGCAAACCTGTGGGTTTCATCCTGGATCCTCGTAAGGAGCTTAAATCCTTCCCCGTGAATATCAATCGGTATTTCCCTGTTGTTAAAATAAAGTCCTCTCGTCCTGTGCCTGTCATCCTTCACCATACCGCACACAGGGATATCCACTCCAAGCTCTGAAAGCACTTCCTTAGCAACATTGACCTGACCTTTTCCGCCGTCCATCAGTATCAGGTCAGGAAGCCTTCCGAAGCTGGTCTTATCTTCGGCCTCAAGCCCGGCCTCCTTTTCTGCGTGGGTAAAGCGTCTTAAAAGGACTTCTTTCATACAGGCATAATCATCAGGTCCGCTTACCGACCTTATTCTGAACTTGCGGTAGTCGTTTTTCTTCATTTTTCCGTTTTCGCAGACGACCATTGAACCGACATTTAAAAATCCGCTAATGTTGGATATATCGTAGGATTCCATCCTCACGACTTTTTCAAGTCCTATTAAATCGCTTATTTCCTTAGCGGCAAGCACGGTACGGTTTGCCTCTCTGGTCAGCTTGTCCATGTCCTGTCTAAACACTATTTTGGCATTTTCCTTCGCAAGCTCGATCATTCTCTCCTTGCTTCCGATTTTCGGAGTAATGAGCTTTACCTTATGCCCTTTCCTCTGGGTAAGCCAATCGGCGATTACCTCACTGTCCCAAGGCTCCTTTTCCGTAAGTATCTCTGACGGGATATAAGGAGTGCCGGAATAATACTGCTTAATAAAGTCATTAAGTATAAATCTTCCGTCTGTGCTTTCAATTCCTCGCAGGTAGTAATGTTCCCGGCCTATCATTCTGCCTCCGCGCATAAAGAACACCTGCACAACGGCCTGTTCGCCTTCAGCATAATATGCGATAATATCTCTTTCCTCGGTTTTAAAATCCGTTGCCTTCTGTTCCTGTGCAACGGCATTGATGCTGTTTATCTTGTCTCTGTACTCGGCAGCATCTTCAAACCTCATTTCCTCGCTTGCCTTCTGCATTTCAGCCGTAAGCTGTTTTATGAGAGAAGAGGTGTCGCCGTTGAGGAATTTTTCAACTCCCTCAATGATTTTGCCGTAATCCTCTTTTGATATTTCTCCGTTACACGGGGCATAACACTGATCAATGTCATGATATAGGCAGGGTCTGGTCTTTTCGCCCGATTCGCTTATGTTCCTCGAACAGCTTCTTATCTTGTAAAGCTTGCGAAGAAGCTCCATGGTTTCCCTGCATGCGCCTGCATTTGCGTACGGCCCGTAATACTTTTCCCTGTCCCTTGCCATTCTGCGCGTGATGTATACTCTCGGAAATTCCTCGCTTACGGTAATCTTTATATAAGGGTACATCTTGTCGTCCTTGAGCATTGCATTATATTTTGGACGGTGCTCCTTGATAAGATTACATTCAAGAACGAGAGCTTCCGTTTCGGAATCCACAACAATATATTCAAACCACGCTATCTGAGGAACCATTTTTTTGATTTTCGGGGTAAGCCTCGCAGGGTCCTGAAAGTACTGTCTTACCCTGTTTTTCAGGATTTTGGCCTTACCCACATAGATGATTTCATCATGGCTGTCATGCATGAGATATACGCCCGGTTTTGCAGGAAGTTTTTTTAATTCATCTTCTATTACAAACATATATTTCTCCATATATCAAAACAGATTTTTCCAATCCATCAGTTTCTATATTCATAATATTATTCTTCAATGTCCCTCTCACGTTTTATCAAAACGGTCTTAATCCCATTCATCTGCGTATGTTTTCCATGGTAGCATTCTGAAACAATAATCTCCCGTTACTGCTACTCCTGTGGCAACGCCATTTTCATCCCTAAAAATCCAATAATCTCCTGAATGGCGGAGCCATCTAAAGTATTCCTCGAATGT
>CANRAZ010000051.1 GCA_947628705.1 uncultured Lachnospiraceae bacterium
GCCATCATAAAACCTCCAAACTGTATAATTTTATCTTACATCAGTTTGGAGGTTTACACAATCTTTGGGATAGACCCGCCGTAGGAGTCTGTGCCGAACCGGAAGCGCCTTCATTCGAAGCGCTGCCTCCGCTGTTTCCCTCCTGATTCCCGTTTTCGGAGCCCTGCTGTTCTCCGCCATTCGGATTGCTTTCGTCCGCGCCTGTATTTTCATCCTTTGCAACATATGTAATCCTTGAATTTGCAGGGCTGCCGGAACCGCTTGGAGTATACGTGTTTGTATACTTTCCGCCCGTAAATTTTACAATGGCAAAAATACCCAGTAAAAGTAAAATTACAACTATTGCAACGATACATATTAACCTGCCCGTTGATACCTTTTCTTTGGCTGCCCCGTCATTTTTTAAATTTTCGTCTTTCTCACCCATCAGAACCTCCTGTCTCTTTGACCAGTTGATAAAAGTCGCTTAGCTGATACAGAGAACCTGTTACGCATATCAGAGTATTACTGTCAGCAGCATTAAGCGCCTCCGCATAAGCTTCACGAAGCTCTTTAAATACCTTAACCTCTATATTATATTGATTTGTCTCCTTAGTCAATTCCAAAAAGGACAAACTTCTATCATTTTTTACCGGAACAAGGTATAAAATGTCCGCATTTTTTGAAAGAACGTTTAACATAGCCGAATAATCCTTGTCTTTCATAAAGCCTGCGATATAGATTTTCCTTTTGTCGGCATATTTTCTGCTGAAAAATCCGGTAACGTGTTCTATGCACTGTATATTGTGTCCGCCATCTATATAGCAGAGCGGATTTCGGCTTACAAGCTCCAGTCTTCCGCGCCAGTTTACCTTTTTAAGGGCTGAAATAAGGTCGTCTGCGGTAATTTCGGGAAGGCGGCCGTCTGACTGACTGCACGCCGCTTTGGCAGCCATTATTGCTGTCGCAGCGTTATAGGCCTGAAAATCTCCCGTAAGCGGCAAGTGAAATTCTGTGTTTTCAAACATAAAGTCAGTGCCGTTTTCTCCTGACTCTTTAATTATGATGTCTGTTTTTTTTATGCTGATAAGCGGAGAATTTTTTTCCCTCGCTTCTTTTGATATTACCTTGAACGCTTTCCCTTCAACCGGATAACATATGACGGGAACGCCTTTTTTTATTATGCCTGCCTTTGCTGAGGCGATTTCACTGATTGTGCCGCCTAAAACTGCCATATGGTCGTAGCCGATATTGGTAATTACGCTGCATAAAGGCTTTGCGACAATATTGGTAGGGTCATAGGTTCCTCCAAGTCCGGTCTCAAGCACCACGACGTCAGCGTCCGTAAGATTATAGTATATAAATGCAGCACAGGTAAGCAGAGCAAACTGGTTCAAGTCAAGTCCCAGCCGGTTCTGTTCCTTTACAACCGCATCTGAAATTGCTGCAAGCAAGTCGTCTTCAATTTGGCGGTCGTCAAGCACGATCCTCTCGTTAAAACGTGTTATATAAGGCGAGGTAAAAAGACCCGTCCTAAGGCCTTTTTCTTTAAAAATCGATTTTAAAATACTACAGGTTGAACCCTTTCCGTTCGTACCGGCAACATGAATAACGGACAAACAGCTTTCAGGAGAACCAAAGGCTTTAAGCAAGCGTCTCATTCCGTCTATGCTGTACGTTTTAGGAAGGCTTTTTTTCGGATAAAAGCTTTTTGAGGTCAGCCTGTTTACCGTTTCCCTGTAAAGCTCCTCTGTTTTATTTTTGTCGTAAACGGTTTCGACAGCTTTTTTGAAGCTGTCAGTCATGTAAAGAGTGCCTGTAAATATAAACGCGTCGGGTTTTTTGATAAATCTGTTGGAGGTTTTGTGTGAAAGCTCGCTCACAATCCTTTTAATCATGCCTGCGGCAACAAAACATGTCTTGGCATTATAGACAGGAATACCGTACTTTTTCAAAAAAGCAGAGAGTCTGTCGGAATCAAGCGCTCTGTCCAGCCCTTCGTCGACGCAGATAAAGCAGGACGCATATTCGGAAAGCATATCGTACATCGCTTCATAATCCTTGTCAGCCATTACTCCCGTAATAAAAACGTATTTGCTCGCGATGTCAAGCGACTTGACAAGCTCTCTGATACAGTCAGGATTATGTCCGCCGTCTGCAATAATCGGCGGTTCCTTCTTAATAACCTCAAAACGGGACTTAAGTTTAAATTTTTCAAGTCCCTCTTTAATTGCTGATTCTTCAGCGGCAAATCCCATTACGGAAGCAATGAATCTGTAGGCAGCTATTGCTATTACAGAATTTTTAAGCTGATAAAGCGCACCTGAATTGACTGTTATGTTCTCTGTTTCACCGTAATCGAAAACAGTTTTGTAAAGACTGTGTTCCTTAACTTTGACACGCTTACAGGCGGTTTCTTCCAAATTAAAGCCGTTTGCAGCGCTTAATCTTTTAAGAACCTCTTTAATTTGGCACTGCATATCGCCGTGAATAATAAGCGTGCCGCCCTTTTCTGTTATATCTGCCTTTTCTAAAGCGATCTGCTCCAACGAAGTACCTAAAAAGGACGTGTGGTCAAGACCGACGGAGGTAAGTACGGTACATACCGACTTTTCAAAAATATTGGTCGCGTCCATTCTTCCGCCCATGCCTGCCTCATAGATGCAGATACAATTTTTTTCTCTAAAATAAAGTACCGAAAGCACTGTGACAAATTCAAAATGGGTTAGTTCCAGTCCGGATTTTTCCAGAAAATCCGCTAAAAATCCAGAAATCCCGGCAAAATCCTGCCGGGAAATCTGTACACCGTCACACGAAATGTACTCTGTAAGCTCAGAAATATAAGGGGAGCTGAACAAACCTGTTCTTATCCCTGATGCCTCTAACATTCTGCAAAGCATGTTTGCAGCAGAGCCCTTGCCGTTTGTGCCCACAACATGGACGACGTTAAGCTCCCTTTCAGGATTCCCAAGTGCTTTAAGAACCTTTTTGATTCTTTCAAGTCCGGGCCTGCTCGTATTCATTTTAGACGATAGTAAAAATTTTTTTGCTTCATCGTAGTTCATGGCTTTTATCCAAGGAAATCTCCTACTGCTTTTTTTGCGAATCCGAAAAGAAACCTGTTCAAAATTAAGAAAACGGCAATTTCAATCGGTATCATTATCAGAACCTGAACAAGTCTTGTAAGGAAAACCGCAGGATATGCGTGCATGCCTCCGTTGTACCATATTGCCAGCGCGCCGGTTTTAAGAATCAGGCTGCAAAAAAGCTGGTCGACAAGTACAGCTGAAACAATTGTTAAAATATTTCTTTTCTTATAAAGGAATATCCCGTAGGTTATTGCTGAAAGAAATACACAGACGGTAATTAACGGACAGACGTTTCCGTAAAGCATCAGCGAACCGATAATATCGGCAATGGAAGCGGCTATCGCCCCTCTCAGGCTTCCGAGCGTGACGCCGGCAAGCGCAACGATCACGAACGTAAACGAATATCTCGAATTATCGCCTACAGGTATAAACACCGTCCTTTCAAAAACAATGCACAATGCCGTAAAAACGCCCATTAATGCAATAAGACGGGTCTCGGTCTTGGCTGAATCCGCCTTAAAACCGAAAAAGGACTCACGCACGGTATGCACAAGTCCTTTTACTTCGCTTGAATCATTCATAAAAGAACCTCCTTTTTGTGTAATTGCCTGACAGCTACACAAGGAGCTTCCCTATGTAGCAGCGGGATGCGAAACATAAACCGCAAGAATTATCTTTTCGTTCAGCTGACAACTCCCCGTTCAGCTGACACTTAACGCTTACGTTTCTACTCTGCAACTATACATTTAATTTTACCGGCATTCTTTGCCGACATTGGTATTTATACCACATTATAAAAAATTTGTCTACTGAATTTATTATAAATTTATAATATGCCCCATTACCCGTATAAATTAAAAAGGGAACCGAAGTTCCCCTTTCAAATACATGATTACTTTCTAATTCCAAGCTTATCAATAAGCTGACGGTAAGCTTCAATATCCCTTGACTTAAGATAATCAAGAAGTCCGCGTCTTTTACCAACCATCATAAGAAGACCGCGTCTGCTGTGGTGATCCTTGTGGTTGACCTTTAAATGCTCTGTAAGCTCCTTGATCCTTTCTGTAAGAAGTGCAACCTGAACCTCTGTGGAACCTGTGTCCTGTGGGTTCTTTCCGTACTCGGCAATGATTTCCGCCTTACGCTCTTTACTGATCATTGTAAAATCCTCCGTTTATTTTAATTACCAATCCCTAAGCTGCGGTCTGAGGCGTCCGTCAACTGAGAGATGGCTTGTGCGATGCACACTCGCAAATAATAACATATCAGCTAAGATTTGTCCAGTACTTTTTATCTGATTCTATCTGATTTTTAAGCATTTCCATCGAACTGAATTTTATTTCCGGCCTGATAAATTTAATAAGACTGACTTTAACGGTATCGCCGTAGAGATCAGAGTCAAAATCTATGATATTTGTTTCAATCACAGGTTCCGGCTTGTCGCTCACGGTCGGTTTAACTCCAATGTTCGTCACTCCGCTGAAAATTTCTTCTCCGATCTTTACATAGGAGCCGTATACGCCATATGCAGGCACGCATCTACCGACTTCGGGAAGCAGATTAACCGTGGGGAAGCCTATCGTTCTGCCGATTCGGTTTCCGCTTTTAACTTCACCCTCAAAAAAATAGGCATATCCAAGCATTGCGTTGGCATTTTCAATATCTCCCTTTAACAGAGACTCTTTTATTCTGGTGCTGGAAATCGGCTCGCTTCCAAACTGCACTCTTGGCACAACCGTCAGTCTGATTTTCGCAGCGCTGCAAAGCTTTTCAAGAAGTGCGGCGTCTCCGCTTCTGTCCTTTCCAAAACGGAAATCATCTCCTACGACCAATGCTTCCGCATTCCATTTTTTGACAATATATCTAGAAAAGAAGTCCTCGGCGGAGGTATTCATAAGTTCTCTGTCGAAGGTCAGTCCGCAATAATAATCAGTACCAAACGCTGAAAGACGTTCCTCTTTTCCTGTTTCCGTCAAAAGCTGTCCTTTTGAATTTTCGGCTGAAATAAAGCTTTGTGGAGAATTAACAAAGGAAACTGCAAGGCTTATAAGCTTTTTTTCTTCTTTTTCCTTTTTTAAAAGCTCGAATATTCTTCTATGCCCGATATGCAGCCCGTCGAACTTTCCAACCGTAACAACTGTCTTTTCGTTTCTGTCAAAGGAAAAATCCTTATTTATTATCCGCATCAGAAATAACCTCTTACTACATCAGCAAAAAATCGCCTCTGTTTTAAGAAAATCTCCTTCCTTCTTATAAAGAGCCAAAAATCTTCCGTTTCCGTCGTAAAGCCGCACCGGCTCTCCTTCAGTAAACTCTTCATCAAAGTTACCGATATGAAGCTTATTGCCGTTTAAGACATATTTTTCAAGCTTTTCTGCTAAAATAAGCTTTCTGCATGTAAGAAAAAGTATATCAGGCGAAAACATTACGGTCTCAGGGCTGCCGTTCTTAACCAAAAATTCTATCTCGTTAAGTTTAAGAGCATTTTCATCCGAAAAAACATCGACCCTTGTTCTTTTAAGCGCCGTCATTGCGGCGCCGCATCCAAGCTTTGCACCGATATCATTGCAGAGAGTCCTGATATAAGTACCCTTTTCGCAAAGAACGCGCATCGAAACCGTATGCTTTTCCATGTTGACTGTTATGTCTGTTATAGAATATATCTTTACGGTTTTGGTTTTTCTTTCTACCTCAATACCCTGTCTTGCATATTCATAAAGCTTTTTTCCGGCGACTTTCCTTGCAGAATACATTGGAGTGAGCTGGCTTATTGTCCCGACAAAAGAATTAATGCAGTCAATAATTTCCGCTTCACTTGCCGAAGGTTCGCATTCCGAAAGAACCTTTCCGGTAATATCCTGAGTGTCCGTCACAATTCCAAGACGGAAATCGGTTACATATTCCTTATTCCTGTCCGTAAGAAGTCCGCAGACTCTCGTTGCCGTTCCAACACAAACCGGCAGTACTCCCTCGGCCATTGGGTCAAGCGTCCCGGTGTGTCCGATTTTTTTTGTTTTTAGTATTCCTCGAAGCTTTGCAACCACATCAAAGGACGTAAAGCCCTTTTCCTTGTATACGTTAATTATACCGTCCATCTTTTATTAACTTCTGAAATAACATTTGCAATTATTTCATCATAATTTCCATGCGCCGTGAAGCCGGCGGCCTTACTGTGACCGCCTCCGTTGTATAGAACTGAAATTTCGGAAACATCGACAAGACCTGTCTTTGCTCTCATGCTTACTTTATAAACATTTGCAGCGTCTTCACGCATGAAAATCGCGATCTCAACGCCCTCCGTAAGTCTGAGCTGTTCAACGATACCCTCAGTGTCAGAACTGCCGCATCTAAATTCGCTGAGATCGGCCTGAGAAATAACCGTATAAGCGATTTTTCCGTCTTCTGAAATCTCGGCTTTATCTATTGCTCTGGCAAGCAGCTTATTCTGCTTCCATGTTTTTTCATAGAAGCTCGTGTCAATAATAAAAGCAGAATCAACACCCTTTGCAAGCAGCTTTCCTGCAACCTCCATCGTTCTCTTTGATGTTGAAGAGTACTTAAACACGCCTGTGTCGTGAACTATGCCGAGATATAGCGAGCTTGCCGTTCTGACAGATATTTTATCATAATCGAGAAGCTCAAAAAGCACCTCACAGCAGGAAGAAGCGTCGGCATCAATATGGTTGATATCGCCGAAACCGATATTGGTTTTGTGGTGGTCTACGACAAAGCTTACTCCTGCCGAATTAAATTTCTCAACGGCAGCTTCCAAAAGCCTGTTGGAAGTCGATGAATCGAGCGAAACAAACAGATCAACTTTATCAGGGAGACTGTCAGGCGCAGTTATAACGTCGCAGTCAATGCACTTTTTTACAGATGCAGGCGGAGTATCTAAGGTAAGATAAACCTTTTTTTCAGGATAATTTTCCAGAATATAATAGTAAAGCGCCGTTGTGGAGCCTACGCAGTCTCCGTCCGGACGCACATGTCCTGTAACTGCAATTACGTTCGAGTCGTTAATTTTATCGGTAAGAATGCTCATTTTCAAAGTTCCTTTCGGATTTCACTGACAAAATATGTTAATAAAATCATTCATTGTTTTGAGCTTCATTCGATTTCTGAGGCTCGCCGCTTAAAATATCATCATCTTCAGGCGGAATATTCATGGAATTTATGAGATGCGTCATTCTTACGCCATACTCAATAGAATCGTCGATATAAAATTTAAGCTCAGGAGTGTTCCTCAGATTTAAATTCCGTGCAAGGCTTGTTCTTAAAAAAGGAGCGGCGCTTTTGAGTCCCTTAAGAGTATTGCTCTTAGCCTCATCGTCTCCAAGCACGCTGATATAAACCTTTGCGGTCTTTAAATCAGGAGCGACCTCACATGAGGTTACGCTTGTCATCGGTGCGATCCTTGGGTCTTTTACTTCCATGGAAATCAAGGTGCTGAGTTCTCTCAGCACCTCCTGATTGATTCTTGTATTCTTAACGCTGTTTTTTCTCATGATTTCTTGGAACCTCCTCAAGACAATAGAACTCTACGGTGTCCTGCTCGGCAAAATCCGAGAATTTGTCGAAAACAAGACCGCATTCATATCCTGCGTTTACTTCCTTGACATCGTCCTTAAATCTCTTAAGAGACGCAAGCTCTCCTTCGTGAATCTGCTCTTCGCCTCTGAAAATTCTGACCTTTGAGCCTCTTATAACCTTACCGTCAAGTATATACGAGCCTGCAATGCTGCCGACATCAGAAGATTTAAAAATCTGTCTGATTTCTGCGTGACCGATGACCTTTTCCTCATATATAGGGTCAAGCATACCGTTCATGGCAGCTTCGACATCGTCGATTGCATTGTAAATCACGCTGTAAAGCCTAAGGTCGACCTTTTCCTTTTCCGCTGTCTCTTTGGCGGCGTTGTCAGGCTTGACGTTAAAACCTATTATTATCGCATTCGACGCGCTGGCAAGAGTAACGTCGGATTCGTTGATGTTGCCTGCTCCGCTGTGAATGACTCTGACTGCAACTTCATCATTGGAAAGCTTAAGGAGACTCTGCTTAACTGCTTCAACGCTGCCCTGCACGTCTGCCTTGACAATAATGTTAAGCTCCTTGATATTACCTGCCTGAATCTGAGTGAACAGTCCGTCAAGCGACAGCTTTGCTTTCGTTTCGGCAATAAGCTTTTCCTTGCCCTGCGCAATAAATGCTTCAGCAATTGTTCTTGCCTCTTTTTCAGTTTCCGTAACGACAAATTCATCGCCTGAATTCGGAACCGAATTAAGACCCAGTATTTCAACAGGGGTTGAAGGAAGCGCCTCTTTAACGTTCTGTCCCCTGTCATTCAGCATGGCTCTGACCTTGCCGAATGCGGAGCCTATTACGATATTGTCGCCCACATGGAGAGTACCCTTTTTAACAAGAACCGTTGCAACAGGTCCTCGTCCCTTATCAAGCTTTGCTTCAATTACAAGACCACGGCCGTTTCTGTTAGGGTTAGCCTTAAGCTCCATAACGTCCGCAGTAAGAAGTATCATTTCCAGAAGGTCGTTTATGCCTTCTCCTGTTTTAGCCGATACAGGGACCATGACGGTAGAACCGCCCCAGTCCTCGGCAACAAGCTCATGCTCGGAAAGCTCCGACATAACCCTGTCAGGGTTTGCCGCCTCTTTATCCATCTTATTGATTGCAACAACTATCTGAACGCCCGCAGCCTTTGCATGGTTGATGGCTTCAACAGTCTGAGGCATAACGCCGTCGTCGGCAGCGACAACAAGAACCGCAATATCCGTAGACATCGCTCCTCTAAGCCTCATGGCAGTAAACGCCTCATGGCCTGGAGTGTCGAGGAAGGTGATCTTCCTTCCGTTTATCTCAACCATATAAGCGCCGATATGCTGTGTAATACCGCCTGCTTCACGGCTTGTTACATTTGATGAACGGATTGCATCGAGAATGGAGGTTTTTCCATGGTCGACATGACCCATTACGCAGACAACCGGAGGCCTCATAACAAGGTCTTCCTCTTTATCCTCAGTGTCTCGCATGAGCTCCTCAACTACATCGACAACCTGCTCCTTTTCAACAATGCACTCATATTCAAGAGCAATTTCTTCCGCCTCTTCAAAGGTGATCTCGGAATTGATGGAATACATCTTGCCTGAAAGGAAAAGCTTTTTGATAATAGCCGAAGCGTTTTGCTTAAGCTTATCGGCAAGCTCCTTTATAGTAATGACCTCCGGAATAATAATTGTCTTGATTTCGTTCGGATCCTCCTCCTTCTTAGGAACCGGTTTAGGCATGACAAACGCGCCCTTACGGTTCGGATCCTTTTTCTTCGGCTTCTTTAAGCCGTCTTCATTTTCATAGTCTCTGTCTTTTTTATTGTTTTTATCCCTTTTTCTGTCGTTAAAAGCTGCCGCTCTCTGGTCGCGGGCAATGTCTTTTCCGAGGTCGGCCTTGGATAGAGAGGAACCGCCTCTTGACTCGTTTCTTCTGCTGAAATTCTTTCTTTCAGGAGCATCCTTGTCACCGTCCTTGTCAAAGCCTCCCTTATCGAAACCGCCTTTATTAAAACCAAAGCCTTGGGATTTTTTGCCGAATCCCTGTCCCTGCTGTCCGTCTCTGCCTTTTCTTTCAAACGAGCCTCCGTCTCTTCCGTTTCTTTTGTCCTGCCCGTTTCTGCCCCTGCTGTCGCTTCTGTCAGTTCTGCCTTCGCCGCGGAAGCCTTCTCTTGAACCCTTTTCACCGGTCTGTCTGTTCCCCTTGTGTTCTCCGTAACCGACTTTTTTACCCTCTCTGGCCTCGTCATTCTTGCCAAGAGACGATTTTCTTGACGACTGACCGTCATCATTACCGCCGGTTTTCGCAGGCTTTTCCCTAGAGGAAATATTCTCATCTGACTGGGCTTTGGAGTCTGCTTTACTGTCCTCTGCAATTTCCTTTACATTTTTTTCAGTCTTTGACTCGGATTCCGTTAAATCCGCAGAGGAACCTTCCTTATCGGAAGCTGCCGAAGCGGAGCCCTCAAGGTCGGCTTCAGCTTTGGAATTTACAGCAGAAGCATCAGCAGCGCTATTTGCTTCATCTGATTTTTCTTCGGCATCATTTTTTGCTGCAGTTTCTGCAGCAGAGCCGTTCTCAGCCTTCTTAGAGGTTTCGCTGCGCTTTTTAAGTACAACCGGTTTGCCGTTTTCATCAAAAACAGGCTCCTTTATCGGAAGCGGCTTACCGTTTTCGTCATATTGACGCTTAATAGGATTTCCGTTGGCATCATAAAGCTTAACCTGCTTTCTCAAAACGAGCGGCTTGCCGTTTTCGTCAAAAACAGGCTCTTTTATCGGAAGCGGCTTGCCGTTTTCATCGTACTGGCGTTTTATCGGATTGCCGTTAGCGTCATAAAGAATTCTTCCTTTATGCTGCTGAGCTGCCGCAGCCGCCTCTGCACGCGCTTTAAGCACGCTCTTAGGTGTGCCATAGAAGCTGTATACCAGTTCAATAGCTTCTTCGTCTATTACGCTTGAGGTTGTTTTCGCATCGACACTTTTCTCGCGCAAAAACGATAAAAGTTCCTTGCTTGATATATTGCATTCTTTAGCTACATCAAATACTTTCTTTTTCAATCTATACTACCTCCGTTGTCAAAACACGATGAAACAGCTTTAGCCAAGCCTTCATCTGTTATGGCCGCTGTTACTCTGAAATTTTTTCCTGTTGCCCTTCCGATAGAATCCCTGTCTGAAAATCTGATATAAGGCACATTTCGGTATGAGCACATATCGGTGAATTTTTTTACTGTGTTATCCGAAGCGTCTTTTGAAATAACAACCAATTTCGCACTGCCGTCCTTAATGGACTTTTCGACAGAAAATTCACCGCTTTTCAGTCTTCCTGACTTTTGTGCAAGTCCAAGATAGGATAAAATCCTGTCAGCATTTTTTGACAATATTACTCAGCTCCTTCTTAAGCATCAGACCGGTTTCTTCCGGAACATTTACGCCGAAGGAACGGTTTACTGCCTTTGTTTTAAACGCTTTATCAATGCAGTCTGTTTTAGGACACACATATGCGCCTCTGCCGTTCTTTCTTCCGGTAACATCCATTACAAACTCGCCTTCGGGAGTGTGAACAATGCGGATAAGTTCTTTTTTAGGCAGCATCTCACCGCAGCCAATGCACCTTCTTAAAGGTATTTTTCTTTGAACCACAATTTCCCCCGTTTATTAATAAATCTTATTTAAATATTACTGCTCCGTATTCAATCCGTTTTCTTCGGAATCATCGATATCAGCCGGCTCAGAATTATCATACTGTCCGTCAGCGTACTGCTCGTCAGCATACTGCTCGGCTTCAGCCTGTTCGGCCTCCTGCTGCTCCTGTTCGATCTGAGATTCGCTCTTGATATCGATTTTATATCCGGTAAGTCTTGCCGCAAGTCTTGCATTCTGACCCTCGCGTCCGATTGCAAGAGAAAGCTGGTGGTCAGGAACGATGACTCTTGCCGTTCTTGACTCTATATCAGCCGAGACATAAATAGCCTTAGCAGGTGAAAGCGCATTCTTAATAAGAATTTCAGGAACGTCGCTCCATTGGATAATGTCGATTTTCTCACCGCCAAGCTCGTCAACGACGGCATTTACTCTCATGCCGTTAGGGCCTACGCATGCTCCGATTGCATCAACACCGTACTCATTTGAACGGACTGCCATTTTTGTCCTTGCTCCCGGATCACGGGAAAGAGCCATGATTTCAACGGTTCCGTTTGCGACCTCAGTAACTTCCATCTCAAAAAGTCTTTTGACAAGATCAGGATGAGTTCTGCTGAGCGTGATCTTAGGCCCTTTATTAGTGTCCTTTACCTCAAGCACATAAACCTTAATTCTTTCACCCGGTCTGAATCTTTCACCTCTGATTTGTTCGGTTTCGGTTAATATACCGTCTGTCTTTCCTAAATGAACCGAAACATTATTTCCGATAAATCTCTGTACAATACCTGAAACGACAAGCTTTTCCTGGTTTCTGTACTGTTCAAATAAAACACGTCTTTCTTCTTCCCTGATTTTCTGAACAACGGCCTGTTTTGCGGCGCCTGCGGCAATTCTTCCGAAGTCCTTAGGCGTGATTTCCACGGTAACAACGTCACCGACCTCATATTTTTTGCCCGGGAATTTCTGCTCTGCCGTAACAACATTCATTTCCGTAGCAGGCGAAACGACCTCGTCAACTATATACATGTCGGCATAAACAGCCACAGCTCCGGTTTCCCTGTCAATTTCAACTCTGATATTGTCATTTTTTCCATACTGGCTCTTACAAGCAGCAAGGAGAGAGTTTTCAAGGGCAGTAAAAAGAACCTCTTTACTGATTGATTTTTCTCTTTCAAGCACGTTAAGCGCATCAATTAACTCTTTGTTTCCTGATTCCATTTTCCTTTTTCCTCCTGTCATTAGAAATCAACCGTAAGCCTAATTACCGAAATGCCCGCTCTGTCAAATTCGATTTCAGCGCCGTCTTCGGTCTGCACGGTCACTGTTTTTCCGGTATATGCTTTCAATATCCCGGTGTGTTCCTTTGAACCGTTAACCGGTGAGAAAAGCTTAACTTCAACTTCTTCACCTATGCTGTTCATAAAATGCCTGTCTTTTTTCAGCTGTCTGCCCAGCCCCGGCGAGCTGATTTCAAGGATATACGCATCCGGAATAAAATCCTCCGAGTCAAGCAAATCACTGAATTCACGGCTGACAGCTTCACAGTCGTCAATCGTAATTCCGCCCTCTTTATCGATGTACAGTCTCAGGTAATAGGTTCCTGCTTCTTTGACATATTCCACATCGTAAAGTGTAAAGCCGTGCTTTTTAAGTATCGGTTCGACAAGCTTCTCCGACCTGCTCTCATAGTCGTCTTTTAAAGACATTTAAGCTTTCCTCCCTTTTAGTATTACATAAATAAGGAGCGGACATCCAATGCCCACTCCTTTAAGCTAATCAGCTAAATTACGTCTATTATAGCACATTATGGCAGAAATGCAACTACTTTTCCGACTTTTTCCCAAATTTTTTTAAAACTAATATTACAATACAATTTAAAAAATTTTATCCCCATGTTTTGGGATATTTGACTGTCATATGCGGTATCATTTATCCGCTACAGAAAACAGGTTAAGCGTAGACGGCGATAAATTCACATTTCCGGTTTTAAATTTCAAAGCCTGTCATCTCAGTCATCTGACTCTGATTCCTCGTTGAAATAGTAAAGATAAACATCTTCCAAATTCGGAAAAACCTGTTTAGCATTTTCATACGGCTTTTCATCTGAAACAATTCTTAATACAGTTCCGTTCGGGGCTTTTGAAAGATTTGAAATCCTGTAAGAATCTTTTACGATTGCTTCATCCGGATTTTCAACAATTGCCTCCCAGACCTTACCTTCAATGCTCTGTCTTAAACAGTCAACATCTGAGTTGTAAATTATTTTTCCGTTTTGAAGCAGAACGGCATTATTCGCAATTGCCTCAACATCAGAAACGATATGAGTAGCAAAAATAACCACTCTGTTAAAGCTTACCTCACTTATCAAATTTCTGAATCTGATTCTTTCTTTTGGATCAAGTCCTGCGGTAGGCTCGTCAAGTACCAAAACTTTGGGGTCGTTAAGTAAAGCAATTGCAATGCCAAGCCTTCTCTTCATGCCGCCCGAAAATCCTTTTACCCTCTGTTTTGAATTTTCAGTAAGATTTACTGTTTCGAGAACTTTTTCAATTACGTTTTTGGAATCGGACACTCCTTTTAATTTAGCAAAATACCGCAGAGTATCCATTGCAGTAAACGAAGGATACAGTCCGAAGCTTTGGGGCATAAACCCATAAATTTCACGGAATTTTGCTCCCATTTGTTTTATATTAACCCCGTCAAAGAGGATTTCCCCTCCCGTGGGTTCAATAATATCAGAAAGACAGTTCATCAGTGTGGATTTACCTGCGCCGTTAGGCCCGAGGAGCGCATATACTCCTTCGTTCATCTTAACGCTGAAATTATCAAGAGCACATTTTTTGCCATAATATTTTGTTACGTTTTTAAATTCCAGTTCCATTTTTCGCACCTATATTTCTTTTTTAGGTAAAAACTTTAACACGCTTCCGTATCTGACAAAAGCGAAAATCGTAAATAGGAAGGTGAGCAACAGTGTAACGCTTAAGCATGACACGAGTCTTGATATCGGAAATCCAAAAATATTTATATAATCCAAATTTTCAAAGTATTCTCTTGGATTAATAAGGCAAATAGGAAGGAAAGCGCGTATTTTTGTAAGCAGCTCATACTTCTTCATATCAAACTCAGGGCTTGTCACTCCGATTTCCATTCCGTCACCTGCCATATAGCCGGAAGCATAAATAAAAATTGCGGCTATTATAAGCATTATTACGCAATCAATTACAGCTGAGACAAAAACCTTTCTTGAAAGCTGACTGACTGCTGCCGCCAATGAAATAACAAACAGCAGCACCGTAAATCTAAGCACATTGTTTAATATTATGTACTGTATAAAGCTTAAATTAAAAGGACTTGACATAAAGCTGTCGTTTACCTGAAGAGGCTCATGTATCAGTTTGCTTCCCATAAAATAATCCGCCAAGCCTATATCCACAGCCGTAAGGAATAAAGTCAGCAAAAAAGCCAGCAGAACAAGCACGGAAGCTTTTGTTGCAAACAGCTTTCCTCTTCCGTTTTTCGCCGTATATACCATACCTTCAAGCCTTCTGGAATTTTCAGAGCAAAAAACATCGGCAGAAAGCAAAAGAAATGAAAAGGCGGCAATTATGTAAAAGTATTTATATATTCCGTAAAAATCGTACCATTCAGAAGACAGGCTGTTGTCAATAGGCGAAAACTCTCTTACAGTATTGTACTTCTCAACGATTTTTTTATTTTCACGTACTGAATAATCGCTTTGAGAATCATCATTTATAAGCTGCGCAGCATGCAGTACTGTTTTTTTCATTAATCTTGGATATTCAACATAGATCCTTTCAAGATTTGATATTACTCCCTCCTGCATATTCCAATCCTCAAATACGGATTCCGTATATTTGCCCGGTATGGAATACATATCCTCGCCTGATTCAATATAATGATTAACCATTTCATTTTTTTCGGTTTTCATTTTAATAATTAAATCATTGGCGGACTCAATATCGGTAACATTAAAATTCATTTCTGCTATATACGAATTTATTGTCTCCGCATTTTCTTTTTTATTTTCAATACCCTTATGGACCTGTTTGATATAATTCACGTTAACGTATGCATAATACGCAAATAAAATAAGCATAAGAAAAATAAAAATCCTGCTTGAAACTATTCGTTTTGCTTCCAGTCCGTACATTGCTCTCTCCCTTCAGAATTTTAATGATGCCATTCCCTGCGGCCTATGCCGGAGCTTTCAAAAAGAAAAATCCCAACCGGCGCTTCATTTATTTATTATTCCGTGCCGTCCAATGTTACTTCCCAAGGAGCGCTTCCGTCTGTTTTTACGGAATATATTACAGTTCTTGTCTTTTCATCCTCACCGACGGCAAAAACTCTGTCAATGTGATCGGCGGAAACAACGCATATTTTCCCATCAGGAGAAAATTTATCATAAATCAATTTATCTTCCTCTGTCTTAATATCAAACGATTTAAAATTCATCTGTTTGTCAGAATAAAAAATTTTACTGTCCTTAACGAGCCAGTAATAGGAGCAAAAGTCAATTTTATCAAATATTTGTTCTTCCTTAGAATCCATGCTGACCCTTACCAGCCGGTTGTCATCTGAGAGGTAGAAAAAGGAATCTTCATAAAAAGTGAGTCTGCCGTTGCTAAGCCTGTCAAATATCTTTGTCACGCTTTCGTCATCAAAGGAAACTTTGTAAAGCTCATACAATTCATTAACTGCATAGGCGTCGCCTTCATAAAAATATACGGAAAAAAGCTGAGTATCAAATAATTCAATAGTTTTTTCAGTCTTTAACGTTTCCTTATTAATTTTAATAACGTAATTATAACCGAATGCATAAAAATAACCGTCAACAGGATATAACGAAATCAGAGCATACCTGTCATTTTCATTATAGTTTTGCTTGCAAAACTCCGTACAAAAATCATTTTCAAAAACCGTCTCTCCGCCTGTAAGATCATCAGAAGATGACATAATGATTTTATTCTCATATACGTAATAGAGATGATTTCCGACAGCTACCGAGTGCTGGAATCCTGTGGCCTTTTTATCGTGAACGATACATGGCGGAACTTCATTTGGCGAATGATTGCAGCCGGGAGACTGGCACAAAGGGTAAACCTCTCCTGACTGGAGATCAATTCTGTAAAACATCACATGCGGATCAATATTCCCCATATGATCGCCAACGGTCCCAAGCATATCAAACGTATATAAAAATTTATCGCTAAAGGTGTATTGGGAGAAATTAAACATCTCACGGTTCGTGGAATCCTGAACATAATCGGTCACAACCGTATTAAGAGGACCTGAACCGTTTTTTAAAACTACACTGTAATCCGCATCTAAATTGACATACTTTTGAGCAGCTTTTTCTTTAACAGCACAGCTCTGAAAAAAGGCTGAAAACAATAAAATAATAAAAAGAAAATGTTTTTTTCTCATAAGTCCGCCATCCTTTTTATGACCTGCATAAAACCTAGAATAACTATATCACAGCTCTTATTTACTGTCAATTATTTTATATTATGACTATAATAACTTCTAGAATGTCAAAGTAAATTCCAGTTCATATACCCATACCAGATTTAAGTCTGGCACTCACTCCTGTATAATGGA
>CANRAZ010000052.1 GCA_947628705.1 uncultured Lachnospiraceae bacterium
AATCCGGAAACGGGTCTTGTGCTTGTGACGAATTACCCGTATTACATTGAAGACGAGCTTGCATCGGTAAAGGCCGCCGTAATCACTGCGTCGGGCTGTCAGGAGCTTGGTCACGGACTTGCGGACGTCATAACCGGAAAGGTTTCTCCTGCCGGAAGGCTTAACCAGACGTGGTACAGCAAAAAATATTCTTTGCCTGATTTTCATAATTATGACATACGCAAAACGAAGCGTACATATATGTACTGTGAGGACGAGGTTATTTTCCCGTTCGGTTACGGCTTAAGCTACACTCGGTTCTCATACAAAAATATGAGATTCACGCCTAAGGACGGACAGCCTGTTTTCACTGTCGAGGTAACAAATGAGGGCGATTATCCTTCCGATGAGGTCGTACAGCTTTATGTTTCTGCTGCGGATCTGCGTGTGGAACAGCCGAAAAAGAAGCTGGTCGGCTTCAAACGCATGCATTTTGAGCCGGGCGAAAAGAAAAAAATAGAATTCCTTGTACCGAAGCAGGAGCTGTGTTATTATGATGTTATAAGGGAGCAGATGGTAGTCGAGACGGGAATTTATGAGTTTTTTGCCGGCGGTTCTTCATATGCCTTGGACGAAAGCGCTCTTTGTGCGATTAACGGGGTCGAGTGCGGTGAAAGAAACGCTTACGTTCCAATCAATGCGCACCGCTATGACGAGTACGATAACTGCGTGACTTCGCACACGAAGGATAAACAGCGTTATCTGAGAAGTCTGGGCGGCGGCAGTTATAAGCTTGAGTACCGTGACATTACTTATGAGGAGGCTCCAAAGGCCGTTGAAGTAAAATACGTCTGCACCGAAAACTGTTTCAGGCAGAGTGAAAGGTATGCGGGCGGCAGTTCCATGGAGTTTAGGCTTTATTTTGCCGATGAACTGCTGATAGACGCAGAGCTTGACGTTTCAGATGCGCCTGACGAAATACTGACTGCGCAAATTGATATAGATGAGCTTGGAATGGTGGGAATGGAAAATATCAATCACACCGTAAGAATATGCTGCGGCGCAGGGGTCGGACTTATTTCATTTGTATTTAAACACTGAGGGGAGGAAGAAAAATGAGTGAAGAAAATGAAAGCAAAGTTGAGGACAGAAATGAGGTAAAATGGAGAGACAGAAAACATTGGTTGTGGTTTCCGTGGACTTTTACCAAGTATGAAGTAAGAAACGGAAGGCTTTACATACAGCAGGGATTTTTTAAGACTGATTACGATGAGACTCTTCTCTACAGGATCGTGGATATCAAGCTTACAAGAACCTTTTTTCAGAAAATATTCGGTACCGGAACGGTAGCTCTTTACACAAGGGTCGATTCAAACAAGCATATACTGCTTGAAAACGTGAAGAACCCTGTTGAGGTGAAGGAGTACCTTTCTGATATGATTGAGAGTATCAGAAATGAAAAGAAGGTTGTCGGAAAGGAATTTAACGGTATGATGGGAATCGGTCACGGAAGCGGCGACGATTTCCCTGATTTTGACGATAACGACTATGACGAAGATGACGGAGACGGAGACGATAATTGATTCGTTTTCGGACAAATTTAAAAATACTGTTGACAAACGGTGTAGCGTAATATATAACATAGTAAGTAAATCCTGTTAAGGAGCTTAATAAAACATATTTCAATAAAAAGGAGCATCGGTTATGTTAGAAAAGGTACTTTCTATCCTTGAAGATCAGTTAGGTATTGATGTTGCCGGAGTTAATGAGGACACTTCATTTCAGGAGGATCTCCGTATTGATTCGCTTGACCTGTTTGAGGTTGTGACGGCTCTTGAGGACGAGTATGAAATAGAGATTCCTCAAGAAGAGCTTGACTCTCTTAAGACTGTCGGCGATGTTGTAAAATACCTCCAGTCGAAGGGCATTGAATAAAACCAGAAGTTTGAAATAAATATCCGATAATACGAAATCGGTGTAAATGCTGCCTCAAAATAATATCAGAAAATATCAGACGTTAAAAACGGTACGGCTTAAAGCCGTACCGTTTTTTGATGATTTCCGTTTAATGAATTTTATAAAATTGTCGGTTGTTTTTTTCTGACAGGCTGTTATTCTTCTGCGCCTTCCGGAGGAGCCGGTTCTTCTGAAATTTCGATTGCGGAATCGAAGGTGACTGTGATATCGTCCAGGAAGAAGGGATTGTAATAGGTTATTGTAGAAGAGTTGCTTTCTCCGAAAGAAGTGATTGCAAGCGAAGGGGCATTTTCGCCGGTCAGGTCTTCAAGAGACTCTGCACCCTTAGACACCCTGAACGGAATCTCTACATAGGTCCACGTCTCCTTTTGAACCTTTACGTCAGAGATAAATGCGTAGCCGTCGCCGGCAGCTTTTTCATTTTCTTTTTTCTTTAACTTATACGCATCTTTTTCCTCATCCGAAGCATCTTCGGCAGGCTCTTCAATAATATTTGCTTCCTCAGGACTCAGGCTGTCGTCAAGATTGCTCCAGACCGCAAAATCAAGCTCGTCAGGAAGACCGGTTTTATACTCGTCCTCGTAGTATACCCAGAAGCCGACAGTGCAGTTGATGCTGTTAAAATCCTTTATCGGAAGAGCGTTTTCTTCACTGAATTTAAGAGCAAAGCCTGAGAATCCTTCCGTGTCGGATTCCCGTCCTGTTATTTTAACCGAATTGTCTCCGCTGTGCTGAATATCAAAATCAAGCGTAGTTTTTGCACCGTTAAATACATTCGATTCATGGACGAAGTTGTTATAGTATTCATCGCAGTCGTTATAGTAGATATAACCCTTCGGAGTAAGCTCCGGCAGAGAAACAAGATTTCCGTTTTCGTCCCATTTAGCCGCAGCGTTGTAATAACCGTTCTGTTCAATATGATAACTCCAATCGTCCGTCTGTTCAGGGGTCGGAGTAGCCGTTGGAGTCGGCAGCGGAGTGTTGGTAGGGGTCGGAGTTGATGTGCCGGCAGGCGTCGGACTGACGGCGTCAGACGGGGTCGCATTTTTTCCGCTTTTTCCGCAGCCTGACAGCAGCGCGCACAGAACCGATACGGCGACGACAGCCGCAAATTTATTCTTTTTTGACATAAGTCGGACACTTCCTTTTATTATTATGATGGATAAGAATAGCATCTGAACAAGAATTTGTCAATTTTATTTCATGCTGCATTGCTTTACAAGTCAGTTTAACTGTGCTAAACTATCGGCAAAGGCTGTAATTCTGACAAGGAGCAGATTATGAAGTTTACCAAGATGCAAGGATGCGGCAACGACTACATCTATGTGAATTGCTTTACGGAGAAAGTAAAAAATCCGGAGGAGCTCGCCGTAAAGGTCAGCGACGTAAGGTTCGGAATCGGGAGCGACGGACTTATACTGATAAAGCCTGACGACGAGGCGGATTTTAGAATGGATATGTACAATGCCGACGGTAGCCGCGGTAAAATGTGCGGCAACGGCATAAGGTGCGTCGGCAAATATGTCTATGACCACGGCATGACGGATAAAACGCAGATATCCGTGAATACGCTCTCTGGGATAAAGTATCTTGACCTTCAGGTTAAGGACGGCAAGGTTGTAAGCGCAAAGGTAGACATGGGAGAGCCTGTATTTGAGCCGGAGAAGATTCCGGTTAAGCCTGATTTGTTTAGGAGCGTTTCTGCGGACGGCGCTTTAAGTACAGGAAAGACCGAAGAGCGGAAATCCTTTCCCAACAGCAGAATTGTTTCGGAAAAGGCTGAGATTTGCGGAGAAGAGGTTGAGATAACCTGTGTTTCTATGGGTAATCCCCATGCGGTCATTTTTACGGAGGACACAGAGAACGCTCCTGTACACACGTTGGGAGCAAAGCTTGAAAAAGCTCCCTTTTTCCCGGAGCAGGCCAACATTGAATTTTGTCACGTAATAAACAGAAAAGAAGTGCGCATGAGAGTTTGGGAGAGAGGCTCGGGCGAGACATGGGCATGCGGAACAGGCGCCTGCGCGACAGTCATGGCATGTATTGTAAACAGAAAGACAGACAATGAGGTTTTGGTACACATGAACGGCGGAGACGTCGTAATAAGCTATGTTCCGGAAACAAATACGGTATTTATGAGCGGACCTGCCGTAACCGTGTGCGAAGGGGAATTCTTTTAAAGCAAATAACGCAGAATAACTGCGAAAAGATAAGGAGTCAAAAAAATGTTCAGAATCAATGAAAACTATCTGAAGCTGCCGGGGAGCTATCTTTTCAGCACAGTAGGCAAAAAATCCAAGGCTTATATGGATGCTCATCCTGACAAAAAGGTTATCAAACTGGGAATCGGAGACGTTACGCTTCCTCTTTCCCCTACGATAATAGCTGCAATTCACAAGGCAACCGATGAAATGGCGCACAAGGAAACCTTCAAGGGCTATGCACCTGATCTGGGCTATGAGTTCCTGCGCAGCGCAATCTCAAAGGAATATGCAGGCAGGGGCGCGGAAATTGCGATTGATGAAATCTTTATAAGCGACGGAGCAAAGAGCGATTCCGGAAACATCGGCGATATTTTTGCCGACGATACTAAAATCGCAGTTTGCGACCCGGTTTATCCTGTATATGTCGACGCAAATGCAATGAGCGGCAGAACGGGAGACTATAACCCTGAAACGCAGCGCTGGAGCAGCGTTATTTACATGCCTTGCGTATCAGAGAACGGTTTTGCGCCGGAAATACCTGACGAAGTGCCGGATGTAATTTACCTTTGCTTTCCAAATAACCCTACAGGCTCGACAATTACAAAGTCCGAGCTCCAGAAATGGGTCGATTATGCAAATGATAACAAAGCGGTAATCGTTTATGATGCGGCTTACGAGGCTTACATATCGGAAGATGATGTTCCTCATTCCATTTATGAATGCGACGGGGCGCTTACCTGCGCTATCGAGATGCGTTCATTTTCAAAAAATGCCGGATTTACCGGAACGCGTCTCGGGTTTACGGTAGTCCCTAAAGCCCTTAAGGCAGGTGATGTTTCCGTGAACTCGCTTTGGGCAAGACGCCACGGAACGAAGTTTAACGGAGCGCCTTACATAATTCAGCGTGCAGGCGAAGCGGTCTATTCCCCTGAAGGACAGAAGGAAATTTCGGCAATGGTAGGCTATTACATGAACAATGCGAAGATTATACGTGAAGGGCTTGAGTCCGCAGGCTACACGGTAAGCGGCGGAGTAAACGCTCCTTACATCTGGCTTAAGACTCCGGGAAGCATGACAAGCTGGGAGTTCTTTGATTATCTTCTTGAAAATGCAAATATCATTGGAACGCCGGGTTCGGGCTTTGGCCCAAGCGGTGAAGGCTACTTCAGGCTGACTGCCTTCGGCACATATGAAAGCACGGTTGAGGCAATGGAAAGAATTAAAAAATTATGATTTATCCCGATTTCTTAAAAAAAGGAGACACGGTCGGCATTGCTGCGCCCAGCGACGGACGCAGCGATGCGATTGATTTAATAAGGCTTGACAGCGCGGAAGGGCAGTTTGAAAAAAGGGGTTTTAGAGTAAGGGAAACCGCACACGTGCGCTGCTCTGAAAGGGGAAGAAGCGCCGACGGGCGGACAAGAGCAGGGGAGCTTCTTGAGCTTTTTGAAGATGATAACTGTAAAATGATACTGTCAGCTTCGGGAGGCGACTGGCTTTTTGAGATGCTTCCCTATGTGGACTATGAAAAAATAGCAAGGAATCCTAAATGGTTCGAGGGAATGTCAGACCCCACAGGACTTACCTACACGATTACAACCGTTTGCGATATTGCTACCGTGTACTGCGCGAATGCGGGCGAGTTCGGCATGGAGCCGTGGGACGAAACGCTTGAAGCCAACATTGACATTCTTTCAGGCAATTTTTCAAAAAAACAAAAAAGCTGCGAAATGTATCAAGAGGGCTGGCTTAAGCTGAGTACCGGCTGCGAATGCTACGAAAAAACGGCGCCTGTAAGCTGGAAAATTCTTAGCGGCGGAGCCGGAGACTGTGTTGAATCGGGAAGGTCGGAGGCCGTCAATGCGGTTAAAGCCGGAGAGGCTGCCTGCGGATTAAAAAATGCAGAGAATTTCAAAGAACCCGTAAAAGAGGTGTCTGTAAAAGGAAGGCTTATCGGCGGCTGTCTGGACGTGCTTGGCTGCCTTGTGGGGACAAGGTTCGATAAGACAGAGGATTTTCTAGAAAAATATAGGGCTGACGGATTTTTATGGTATCTGGAAGTGTTTTCAATGACTCCTGAACAGATTGCCTTTAATCTGTGGCAGTTAAAAGAAGCAGGCTGGTTTAAATATGTTAAGGGAATTTTGCTTGGAAGACCCGCTTCGGTAATCAGCGATTTTACCGATATCTCCTATGAGGAGGCGGTTATGAGCGTTCTTGGCGAATTGGGGTGTCCGGTAATTTCAGAAATGGATTTCGGTCACAGGCCGCCGCATCTTACGATTGTAAACGGTGCTGTCGGCACGGTTTTCTGTAAGGACGGAAAGGGATATTTGGTACTGGAAAATAAATAGGGAGCAACAATACCTTAGAGGATATTAAGGACAGCAAGAGACGGAAGGAGAAAAGGCTTGGGTATCAGGTTGAGGCACAGAGATTCTGTGAATTATTCGGTTTACAAAAGATTAGCGGCAGTACTGCTTTCAACGGTTTTGTTTTTGGCCTGCTTTCCTGACATGACGCGCGGCGCGGAAATTGAGAAAACGGCTAATGAGGTTTACGGCTATGTAGACGTGACGTCTTCTCTAAGCGTCAGAACAGGTCCGGGAACAAGCTACGGATATCTTAAAGATTCCAACGGACAACCTATAACCCTTTACGGCAACCAGAAAATTACTATCCTGTCCACAGTGAATGGCTGGCACAGGGCAAAGGTTTCCTACAACGGAAAGGATTACACAGGCTATGTATCGGCTGCGTATGTGAACATTTATGACGGAACCTACGATGAAGCATATGCAAAAAGCCTGAAAACGGCAGGCTTTCCGGATTCCTACATAAATGCGCTTTGCTTTCTTCACAGTAAGCATCCAAAATGGATTTTTACCCCTTACAAAACGGGTCTTGACTGGCAGACGGCTGTCAGTGAGGAGAGTAAGGTGGGAAGAAGCCTTATTCCCAACAGTTCGATTGCATCATGGCTTTCGACCGAGGGCAGCGCCTATAGCTGGGAAAAGGACAAGTATACCGAATTTGATTCAGGCGGGTGGGTCGCAGCTTCAAAAGAATTGGTAGAGTATTATCTTGATCCAAGAAATTTCCTCTCTGAAAGAGGGATCTTTATGTTCAATAAGCTTACCTATAACCCTAAAATCCAGACAGAGGACGGAGTGAAAAAGATCCTTTCGGGAACCTTTATGGAAGGAAACTGCGATGAGCAGCATACCTATTCGGCACTGTTTATGGAAGCGGCGGAAAAATCGGGAGTAAGCCCTTATGCGCTTGCAACCAAGGTAAGACAGGAACAGGGCGTGAAAGGCACAAGCGGCAGCATAAGCGGTACTGTTAAGGGCTATGAGGGCTTTTATAATTATTTTAACTGGGGCGCATACAAAACAAGCACAATGTCTGCAATCCAGAGAGGACTTTGGTTTGCGTCACAAAAAAATGAAAAAGATCCCAGTGATTTAAGACCTTGGGACACAAAATACAAGGCTCTTATAGGCGGCAGCATAATGCTTGGAAAACAGTACATAAATAGAGGACAGAACACTATTTATCTTGAAAAATTTAATGTTACGCCGACCAGTACATACGGACACCAGTACATGACAAATGTTCAGGGTGCGGCTTCGGAAGCCAACAGTCAGAAGTCGGCGTATGAAAATCTGGATTTGGCAATCGAGTTTTCCATTCCGGTTTTCAACAATATGACGGCAGAGCCTGCCGGAAGGCCGACAGCCTACGGAAATCCGAATGCCTATCTGTCGTCACTCAGTGCAGGTGGGGTAAATCTTACGCCAAGCTTCAGTTATGATACGTTGAACTACACTGCGGTTGTGGATTATGAGACGGAAGAAATAAAAATTGATGCCAAAACAGTTTCCTCCAAGGCAACGGTAAGCGGTACGGGGACTAAGACCCTTAATGCAGGCAGGAATGTTTTTGATATTGTTGTGACTGCGGAAAATGGGAATAAAAAAACTTACCGAATTACGATAAGCAGAAGCGAAAACCCGATTCCGACGCCTTCGGTTTCAGTAAGCCCTTCACCTTCAGGCACTGTAAGTCCTTCACCTTCAGGCACTGTAAGTCCATCGCCTTCAGTAACAGACACTCCGAGCGTTACAGTGAAACCGACCTCTGCGCCGACTCCAACACCTACAAAGGAGGCGGAAAGCGTAACCAGTTCTGTATATGCAATAAAAGGCTCATATATAACGGATATAGACCCGGGAACAACAGTAGGCAGCGTGATGTCTAAGCTGACCGTCAAAGGCTCATCTACGAAAAAGATTACGAATACCGGCGGAACTGTCCAAGAAAATAATGTTGCTGCTGCTTCGGGTATGCAGCTGCGAACAGACTCTCGGACTTATGTTCTTTGCGTAAACGGCGATATTTACGGAGACGGCAAGGTGGATGCCAGAGATTTGCTTTATTTAAAAAAGGGAATCCTGGGGGCGCAAAAATTTAACGCTGCACAAAATTATGCTGCCTGTGTCAGTGACGGTTCAAAACCGAATGCCAGAGATTTGCTGTTAATAAAAAAATATATACTTGGTGCAATCAATAAGTTCTGATAAGTGGGAGGATATTGTATGAGAAACGGAAGTCTGTGTAAAAAAGACATTTTTGCGGTCAGGGCATTCCTTATTTTGTTTACTGCATTTATTATTCTTATACCGCAAAGAGCTTTGGCTGCTTCGGTAAAGGTATCAACAACAAGTACGACGGTAGAAGTAGGGAGTGAGTTTACTGCAACAGTTTCTTTCAGCTCTAGCGATACATTGGGTTCATATGATATATATCTTATGTATGACAGCTCTGTTGTTGAGTTTCAGGAGGCCGCTGACAGTGAGGGTGGAAACGGAGCGATACATCTTATTGGCATTCCATACCCTGAGAAATCGTATTCCCATGCTGTAAAATTTAAAGCTATTAAAGCAGGGTCTACCAATCTTACCGTGAGAGTTGATATGGCGATTGATGGAGACGGAAATGATATGGACGTTTCATTATCTACGGGTAAGGTCACTGTCAATGCTCCGCGAGAAGCCTCTAAAGACGCAACTCTTTCCTCTCTTAAGATAGGAGACGGGAAATTTACTCCGGATTTTTCCTCAAATGTAACCGAATACAGCATGAATGTGAGCGCAGACACGGATGCTCTTACGATAAGCGCGACTCCGAATTCGCAATATGCAAAGGTTTCAGTGAAGGATAACAGTCTTTCAGAGGGTGAAAACACCGTAAGGATAGTGGTAACTGCCGAAAACGGCAGTCAGAAGACCTACTATATTCACGTCAATAAGGCGGCAGCGACTCCGACTCCTTCGCCCGAACCGACAGCAACACCGACAGAGACGCCGATTCCGACTCAGGGAGTAACGGTGCCTGCCAAGCATATTGCCGTGGACGACTCAGGCAACGCGTCGGTAAAAGAGGAGGAGCTTACCGTTTCCGATGTTATCACTGCTGAAATACCGGTCGGCTTTGATAAGACGACGGCAACGGTTTCGGGAGTAACGGTTGAGGCTCTTAGGCTGAATGACGGCGATGTGACGCTTATTCAGCTTTCGGACGGCTCGCTTTATGTTTACGATTCTGAAAATTCGTCATGTACCAAGTATCAGACAGCCTCGACTGCGGTAAGGAATTTCCGCATCGGATTTGCCGATGAGAGCATAATTCCGGAAGGCTATGTCCTTACTTCTGTTCAAATCGCCGGCGAGGCATTTCCGGCATATGCAAATTCAGCTGACAGCGTGTTCGTGCTTGTCTTTGTCGAAGGTACGACATGGTACAGCTATGATACGCAGGACGGAACTTTCCAGAGGTATCTCTCTGAAGATGAAGGAGGCTCTGCAATTACCGGAATTCCTTCAGACGACGGTAAGGTTTCTCCTCTTCCCACATCAACGCCTTCTGTAAGCGGAGAGAGCAAACCGAGTACCGTGCCGGTAATGGCTGATGCAGGAAAGAGCGATTCCAAGATTTTTCTTATCATAATAGTTATAATGTCTGTTTTGTGTATTGCGTTTGTAATACTTTATTTAAAAGAGAGGGGAAAAAACCGTAAGTACGCTGAGCCTGAAGAAGATATGTCTGATATGGAAGACGAAGACTATGAGGATGAATTTGACGACTATTCTTCCGAAGAATCGGATTATGAAGCTGACGGTTATTCTTCTGAAGGACCGGACTATGAAGCCGACGGCAGCTCGGAGGATGACTTTGACGAATAATAAAAGACAAATGCAGGCATATGCCTAAAAAAGAGTTCAACTAAAGACTAAAAGGGCATCCGCCGATACGCGCGCATTTCTCATGCGGCCGCATCGGCGGGTGCCCTTTTTCAATTTCCATGATTTCCGTACGATTAAAGTTTAACTACATTGGCTGCCTGAGGACCCTTGTCGCCTTCAACTACCTCATACTCGACAGCGTCGCCTTCTTCAAGCACTTTAAAACCGTCCATGTTTATTGCGGAGAAATGCACGAATACATCGTTACCTTCCTCATCAGACAGAAAACCAAAACCCTTCTTCGCATTAAACCATTTAACAGTACCTTTTTTCATGTAAGCCTCATTTCCGTACTGCAGTAATCGTATAACCACCATAAAAGAAAACTGCGCATGCAGTACAATGAACAGTTTGTACAATAAATATACAACATAATCTTGTGTATTGTCAATGTTTTACGACACATTTTTTTAATACTTTTTTTATAAATGTGTTGCTTTGACGAAGAAAGTATCAAAAAACAGAGGAAAGTTGCAGTATCTTTTTTTAGGCAACACATGACAAAGAAAACAATATGTGGTAAAATCATTTTTGTGTATTTTAATTAAAGAGCTAACCAAAAATATTTTTGGAGAGACGGTAATTAAAGCACTGAGGATTTCAAAGTATAAAATTCAGGTTAGAAGAACTGCAAAAAAGCAGGTTGAGCGGCCGGATAAGCGGTGCAGGAGGTAAATTTTGGCAGCATACAGTCTTAAAGATACGGTTTTTGAAAATTATGAGGTGTGCTTCGGTAAGGAGCTTACCGACATTGAAAGCGAGGGTCTTGTACTCAAGCACAAAAAAAGCGGGGCGAGGGTCTGCCTTATTTCAAATGACGATGAAAACAAGGTGTTTTATATCGGTTTCAGGACGCCTCCTTTTAATTCTACGGGCGTTCCGCACATCATTGAACACACCGTTCTTTGCGGCTCGAGGAAGTTTCCGGTAAAGGACCCTTTCATTGAGCTTGCAAAAAGTTCTCTCAACACCTTTTTAAATGCGATGACTTATCCGGACAAAACGCTTTATCCGGTTGCAAGCTGCAATATGCAGGATATAAAAAATCTTATGCACGTTTACATGGATGCGGTTTTTTATCCTCGCATTTATAACAGCGAGGAAATTTTTAAGCAGGAGGGCTGGCATTATGAGCTTGACGGTCCCGACGGCGAAATAAAGATAAACGGCGTCGTTTACAACGAGATGAAGGGAGCTTATTCTTCGGTAGAGGATTTGCTGGACACAAGCGTCAATGCGGCGCTTTATCCGGATATAACCTACGGACTTTCCTCGGGAGGAGATCCTGAAGTGATACCGGAGCTGAGCTATAAAGAATTTCTGGATTTCCACCGCCGTTATTATCATCCGTCGAACAGCTACATTTACCTTTACGGGGATTTTGATTTTAAGGAGCGTCTTGAGTGGCTCGACAGGGAATATCTTTCAAGCTTTGACTGTCAGCCTGTAGATTCCGAGATTCCTCTGCAGAAGTCCGGTGCGGAGCCGAAGTATGTCACTGACAGATATCCGGTTGCGGCAGAGGAAAGCTTGGAGGGCAAGACATATCTCAGCTATAACGCAGTAATAGGAGATATTTTGGATGTTAAGAGATGTCAGGCATGGGATATACTTGATTCGGTGCTTTTCAGTTCGCCGGGCGCGCCTGTAAGGCAGGCTCTTTTAGACGAGGGTATCGGCAAGGACATTTTAAGCGGGTTTAACGCATACATCAGGCAGCCTTACTTTAACCTTATTGCCAAGGGCAGCGAGCCTGAAAAGATGGAAGCCTTTATTTCCGTTGTAAACAGGGTTTTGAACGAGCAGATTCAAAACGGTCTCAACAAAGACAGTCTGCTCGGAGCGGTAAACATCAGAGAATTCTATTACAGGGAAGCCGACAGCGGAAGCTATCCGAAGGGGCTAATTTACGGAATAAATCTTCTTAACAGCTGGCTTTATGACGATAACAGAGTGTTTGACTACTGTTCGCTGCAGCCTGTTTTTGAAGAGCTTAGAAATGAAATTGGAACCGGATATTTTGAAAACCTCATAAAAACGGATTTGCTGGATAACCTTCACAAGGTATATCATACCATGGTTCCGGCAAGAGGCATGACTGAGGAAAAGGAAGCGGCTCTTGCGAAAAAGCTTGCCGCTTATAAGGCAGGTCTTTCAGACGAAGAGATTGAAAAACTGGCTGCCGACGCAAAGGCTCTCAGAAGGTATCAGGAGGCGGAGGACACGGAGGAGGCAATTGCAACGCTTCCGAAGCTCAGGCTGTCCGATATGAATAAAGATGCGGAAAAGCTTTATAATGAGGAGCTTGACATAAACGGCGTAAAGGTCATAAAGCACGATGTTTCCACAAACGGGATTTCTTATATAAGATTCATGTTCGACATCGGAAATATGAAGGAAGACTACTGGCAGTATGCGGCGCTTCTTACAAACGTTCTCGGTATTGCAGGAACGGAGAAGCATTCCTACCTTGAACTGGCCGATGAAATCAATATCAATACAGGCGGCATTTCATTTTATACCGAAACATATTCGGTTCTTGAGAATATTGACGAATATAAAGCATATATGGTAGTAGAGACAAGAGTTTTGTCAGATAAGACGGAAAAAGCGATGGAGCTTATCTCTGAGATACTTACTTCGACAAGACTGTGGGACAAAAAAAGGCTTAAGGAGATTATCGGAGAAACCGTAAGCCATATGCAGATGTCTCTTATCAGCTCAGGCAACACCACGGCGCTTCGCAGAGCGCAGTCCTATTTCTCGCCTGTCGCTTATTTCAGGCAGAAGGTCAAGGGAATAGATATGTACGAGTTCCTTAAGGATATCTATGACAATTTTGACGAAAAATCGGATGAAACGGTCGAGAAGCTCATAAGAGTCGCAAGCGGAGCCGCAGACATATCAAAAATGTTTATCAGCATAACATCGCGTGACGAGGGCGTTAATGCGCTGAAGGAGTCGCTTGGGAAATTCACGGAAAGCGTTTCAGCCTTTAGTGAAATCAAGCAGGCTGAAAATGATTCGTCGAAGCTGTGGAGAGAGGAAGGCTCCGTCAGACCTTTTGCTCCTGACGCGAAAAATGAGGTTTATAAGATAAGCGGACAGATACAGTATGCCGCAACTGCCGGGAATTTTAAGAAGGCGGGCTTTGACTACACAGGAGCGATGGCTGTCATGAAGACTATTCTTTCCTATGACTATCTGTGGACTAACGTAAGGGTAAAGGGCGGAGCCTACGGCTGCCATTACCTTTATGAAACGATAAGCGGCAACTGCGGAATCGTTTCATACAGAGACCCTAACCTTAAAGAAACCTACGGTGTGTATGCGAAGGCGGCGGATTATATCAGAAACCTTGAACTCAGCACCGAGGAGGTTGAAAACTATATAATCGGAACACTTAGCAGAACGGATATGCCTAAGACGCCGAAAAGTGTGGGAACCTATTCGTTAAGCTGTTACCTCTCCGGGGTCGACGAAGCACAGCTTCAGAAGGAGAGAGATGAAATTTTGGGCGCTGACCTTGAAAGCATCAGAAACACGGCTGACCTTTTGGATTGCTCTGTAAATCAAGGATATATCTGCACTGTCGGAAGCGCTGCAAAATGCAGCGAGGACAGAGATTTGTTCAAAGAGGTTAAGGAGCTTAATTAGAGGCACGGCTTCGGCAAGCATATCAGATACAGCTTATGATACGGCTTCGGCAGACATGCCGGACACAGCTTCTGATTTGAAGACACGGAAATTGCCGGATAACGGAATGTGAAACAGCCGAGAAAAATATGAAATACCTAAACAGGAGGAAGCCATAGGGCATGAAGTTTAAATCAGGCTTTGTAACTCTTATCGGAAGACCTAATGTGGGAAAGTCCACTCTTATGAACAGGCTGATCGGACAGAAGATCGCGATTACCTCGAGTAAGCCGCAGACGACAAGAAACCGCATACAGACAGTATATACCGACGAAGAAAAGCAGATAATCTTTCTTGATACGCCGGGCATACACAAGGCAAAAAACAGACTGGGAGAGTACATGGTGACTACAGCCGAGAGGACTCTTTCAGAGGTGGACGTAATCCTGTGGCTTGTTGAGCCGGAAAACTATATCGGAGCGGGAGAACAGCATATCGCAGAAATGCTTAAAAAAACTAAAACTCCCGTGATTCTGGTTATCAACAAAATTGATAAGGTAAAAAAAGAAGACATAATTCAAAATATCGGAACCTACAGCAGCGTAATGAGGTTTGCAGAGGTGGTTCCCGTCTCCGCCAAAACAGGGAAAAACACAGATACTCTGCTTAAGGTAATAGGAGATTATCTTCCGGAAGGTCCGATGTACTACGATGAGGACACAATAACGGATCAGCCTGAAAGGCAGATATGCGCGGAGCTTGTGAGGGAAAAGGCCTTGAGATTTCTTTCCGAGGAAATTCCCCACGGCACAGCCGTGACCGTTGAACAGATGAAGGAGCGTCCCGGAGGGAGACTGATTGATATAGATGCTTCCATCATATGCGAAAGGGATTCCCACAAAGGAATCATAATCGGAAAACAGGGGGCGATGCTTAAGAAAATCGGCACGGCTGCCAGAGAGGAAATGGAGAATCTTCTGGACTGTAAGGTCAATCTTAAGCTTTGGGTAAAGGTAAAGAAGGACTGGCGCGACAGCGACATTCTTATGAAGAATTTTGGTTACAGCGACAGGTGCGATAAGGAATAATAAAAGGGATACATGGGGACAATAACCGTAACAAAATCTCCTGCTGATAAACGGCGAGGCAGCCGAGAGAGAAAGAGTGAGAGGTTTACGATTATGGATATGGAAAAGTGGAATAAATTTGCCCAGACCGGAAGTATATTTGACTATCTTGAGTATACCGCATGTGCCAGTGAAGAAAATGAGTGCAGAACGAATAACAGTGACGGGGATCGTGCTTTCGGTGATGCCGATAGGGGATTACGACAGGAGGATAACGATTCTTACAAAGGAACGAGGTAAAATAGGAGTGTTTGCAAAGGGCGCCCGCCGACCGGGGAGCGCCTTTTTGGCGTGCACTCAGGTCTGTATTTTCGGAGAGTTTACGCTTTACGAAGGAAAAAACAGCTATAACCTTTCAGACGCTGCGGTAAAAAATTATTTCAGCGGACTCAGAACCGACGTAGAAAAGGCATATTACGGAATGTATTTCTGTGAGGTCGCAAATTATCTTACCAGAGAAGGAAACGACGAGAGAGAGGTGCTGAAGCTTCTTTATACATCCTTTAGGGCGCTGACCTCTGACAGCATACCGAATGAACTTATTAAAGCGGTTTTTGAAATTAAGATTATGTATATAAACGGAGAAGGTCCGCTGCTCGACGAATGCGTCTGCTGTCACAAAAAGCAGGAGACGCAGCTCTTTTTCAGCGTTGAAAGGGGAGGAGCCGTGTGCGAGGACTGTAAGGACAGGCTTATGTCATTAAGACCCCGCGGAACAGACGAGGCGCATGCTTTCGAAAACGGACTGGAAAAATCAGATTCTGGGAACGCACAGCCCGTTTTTGAGTGCAGAGAGCTGAACAGTTCAAGCTGGTACGCCTTATGGTTTATTGCAGAAACGCCGCCTGAAAAGCTTTATACCTTTAATGTGAGCAGAGGTGTGCTTGATGAGCTGGCGGCGCTTGGAGAGGATTATCTTAGGGCAGGCACGAATCACAGCTTTGAGGGAGGAGAACTTCTTAAAATGCTTGAATGCCAAAGTAAATTCCAGTGACAAACGAAATTCCAGAATGCCAGAGAAAATGTGGGGTTCATCCAACTT
>CANRAZ010000053.1 GCA_947628705.1 uncultured Lachnospiraceae bacterium
TGCTTTTCATGCAGAAAAACAGACTGTTTCATAAATATCATACAACATTTTAGAAAAAATGCCAAAGAAAAAGTTGGCTGAACCCCACATTTTCTCTGGCATTCTGGAATTTCGTTTGTCACTGGAATTTACTTTGGCATTCAAGCTTAAATTTTAATGTAAAGAAGGTCAATTTGTGATATTATAAAAAATAAGGAATTCTGAAAGGCGGCTATCGGAAATTAATTCGTCCGATTGAACGGCCGACTTGAATGACGGATGAAAATGCTGATAAAATCAAAAAAGCTTTTAACAGGTGACTGAAATGAACGAGCTGCATTTACACTTGGACGGTTCTTTAACCCCAAGCGTGGTAAAAAAAATAGCTGAAGAAGAACACATTGAGCTTTCGTCGGAGGACGCCCTTTGTCAGGAAACGAAGGGGAAATGTGAGAGGACGGCGGAAAATATGCTGCCGTCTGACGAAGCTTTGCTTTCTCAAATGAGCTTTTCTTCGGAAAAAGGGACTCTTGCAGATTATCTTAAGTGTTTTGAATTGCCGATTAGGGTGCTGCAAACTCCGCAGGCTGTGCGTTTTGCCGCAATGAAATTGTCGGAAGAGCTTGCACGTGAGGGTATTTTCTATGCGGAGATACGCTTTGCGCCTCAGTTCCACACTCAGAAGGGCTATACGCAGGAGCAGATCCTTCTTGGAGCAATTGAGGCTTTGGGTTATGCATCGCTTCTCGGAATTGAGATCTCTTTTATTCTCTGCATGATGAGAGGGCAGAGCGATAAAGCGAATGAAGAGACTTTAAATCTTGCCGTAAAATATTTCGGCAGGGGCGTGTGCGCATTGGATCTCGCAGGCGATGAGGCGTTATGGCCCGTAGGCGCCTATGAAGGCTTTTTCAGCTATGCGGCAAAAAAGGGGCTTCCTTTTACGGTACATGCAGGAGAGGCGGCAGGAGCGGAAAGCGTTGAAGAGGCTCTCAGACTTGGAGCATGGCGAATCGGTCACGGTATTGCTGCGATAAACGATAGAGAACTTATGAAATATCTTGCGGAGCATCATATCCCGTTGGAAATGTGTCCGACAAGCAATTTGCAGACAGGAGCGGCGCAAAGCATCGAAGCGTATCCTTTGGTTGAATTTCTGGAAAGAGGAATGTGCGTTACCGTAAACACGGACAACAGGACGGTTTCCAATACCACGATGAATAAGGAATTCGAGCTTATAAAGAGGATTAACGGCTACAGCGAAAATAATAAGAGGCAGCTTATTGAGCATGCGGAAATGGCAAGCTTTAAAAATCTTGCTAAAGCAAGATAGGAGGTAAAATTGAAGAAAAACGGAGCGGAAAAAAAGAATTCTGAAAATAAAAGTGAAATTCTGCCTGATGAGGAGGATTCCTTTGAGTTTGGGGCAAAAGAAATAAGGACCTTCTTTTCGGTTGTCATGCTGATCGTGTTTTTTGTCGCATTGATATATGAAATCAACAGACCTGAATCCCTTGCAGCACCGTTACTTTTATTTCTTTCATTTCTGACGTTTATTCTTTTATCCGTAGAGGATAGGGACTGAGAGGTATGTGAATTGGAAGACAGTATTAGGATCAACAAATTTTTGAGCGAAGCCGGGTTTTGCAGCAGACGGGAAGCCGACAGGCTGATAGAGGCAGGAGAGGTAGAAATTGACGGAGTTACCGCTGATTTGGGCAGCAGGGTAAGTCCCGATCAGAAGGTCACCTGTCGGGGAAAAGAACTTAAGGCGGTTGATAAAAAGGTAATAATAGCCTATAACAAGCCGGTTGGAGTTGAATGTACGTCTGATGAAAGCAATAAGGATAATATAATTAAGGCGGTAAATTATCCTGCAAGGCTTTACACGGTAGGAAGGCTTGACAAAAATTCAAGCGGTTTGATTTTCCTGACAAATAACGGAGAGCTTGCCAACAATATAAGCAAGGCGGGAGAAAAGCACGAAAAAGAATATTTTGTCCGTGTTGACAAGCCTGTGACGGACGAGTTTATTAAGAAGATGTCTGAGGGCGTGCCTGTGCTGAATAAAATCACTGCGCCGTGCAGGATATACAAAAAATCTGAAAATTCCTTTAACATTGTCCTCATTCAAGGACTTAACAGACAAATCAGGCGAATGTGCGAGTACATGGGCTATAGGGTGACCTTCCTTAAGCGCATAAGGATCATGAATGTAAGGCTCGGCGACCTTAAAACCGGAGAATACAGGGAGCTGACTCCGGAAGAGGTAAGAGGACTGAGCAGATGATTATATCGAAAATGAGTGAAGGAGAGATAAAATGGCGATTAGTGAAAGACAGAGGGAACTGACTGCGCTTTTGGATAAGGCGGCAAGGGCATATGAACAGGAAGACAGAGAAATCATGTCCAATTTTGAATATGACAGGCTGTATGATGAATTAAAGGCTTTGGAGGAGGAGTCGGGAACAGTCCTTACCAACAGTCCGACGGCACATGCAGGCTATGAGGTTTTAAGCGAATTACCAAAATACAAGCATGAAAATCCGTGCCTGAGCTTGGATAAAACCAAGGATCCAGCAGCTCTTGCTGACTGGCTTGGAGAAAAGGAGGGGATTTTAAGCTGGAAAATGGATGGCCTCACAGTCGTTTTAACATATGATGACGGCGAGCTTTTAAGGGCGGTAACCAGAGGAAACGGAGAGATTGGGGAAGTTATTACCAACAATGCAAGGGTTTTCAAGAATGTTCCTCAAAAAATCCCTTATAAGGGAGAGCTTGTGATCAGGGGCGAGGCAGTGATCAAATATTCTGACTTTGAAAAAATAAACGCTTCGATTTCGAACCCTGACGAACAGTATAAGAATCCGAGAAATCTTTGTTCGGGTACGGTCAGACAGCTCAACAATGAAATTACAGCGAAAAGAAACGTTCATTTCTTTGTTTTTTCTCTTTTTTCTGCTGAGACAGACGGTGAATTTATCAGAGAGGATTTTAAATTCAGGGAGGAAGGCTTTGAGTTCCTTGAACACCTTGGCTTTACGGTCGTTGAAAGAGAAAGGGTTAATGCTGCAAATGTTGTTGAAACAGTAAAAAAATTTCAGGAAAAGGTTTCAGGCAACGATTTTCCTTCCGACGGGCTTGTACTTCTTTTTGATGATATTGAGTACGGTAAAAGTCTCGGAAGGACGTCAAAATTTCCAAGAGATGCAATAGCCTTTAAATGGCAGGATGAAACGGCGGAAACGGTGCTTAAGGAAATAGAGTGGTCGGCTTCCAGAACGGGTCTTATAAATCCCGTTGCCATCTTTGAGCCTGTTGAACTGGAGGGTACGACTGTCAGCAGGGCAAGCGTCCATAACGTTTCTGTAGCAGAGGATTTAGAGCTTGGGATCGGTGACAGGATAACCGTCTTTAAGGCGAATATGATAATTCCTCAAATCGCAGACAATTTAACAAGGTCCGGTAATATGAATATACCTGATCGCTGTCCTGTCTGCGGAGAAAAAACAGAGGTGGTAAACGCAAACGGAGTGAAAACCCTTTACTGCACCAACCCGGAATGCAGCGCAAAGAAAATCAAAAGCTTTTCGCATTTTGTCTCAAGAGATGCGATGAACATTGAGGGACTCTCTGAAGCGACGCTTGAAAAGTTTATTGCAAAGGGATTCGTGCATGAATTTGCCGATTTGTTTGCGCTTGACAGATTTAAGTCTGAAATTGTCGAGATGGACGGCTTTGGGGAGAAATCCTTTGTAAACCTGATGAACAGCGTAAATAAAGCATCAAGAGTCAATATTGCCAGCTTTATATATGCGCTTGGCATTCCAAATGTCGGCCTTTCTACCGCAAGACTGATTTGCAGCCATTTTAACGATGACTGGGAAAAAATCATATCCTCCGGCAGCGAAGAGCTTGCGGCAATAGCCGGTATTGGACAGGTTATTGCAGAGGCCTTTACGGATTTTATGCAGTCCGAGAAGAACAGAAGAGTAATCGATAACTGCCTTAAGCATATTGAACTTGAGAAAAGCGCGGAAACGGTCGCTTCGGGCATTTCAGGAAAAAGCTTTGTTATTACGGGCTCCGTAGAACATTTTTCCGGAAGAAGCGAGCTTAAGCAGTATATTGAGCAGCGCGGAGGGAAGGTTCTTTCGGCAGTGTCCGCAAATACGGATTATCTGATCAATAACGACGTAACAAGCAATTCCAGTAAAAACAAAAAGGCAAAAGAGCTTGAGATCCCTATCATCAGTGAGGAGGATTTTCTTAAAATGGCTGAGGAAAACTAGAAATTATCCTTGTATTTGTTCTGAAGCAAGGCAAAAAGAAGCAGAAAGACGGGAAATATGCGGAATAGCCGGACGGATATGAAAACCTCTTTGTCCTTGACTATTCCGTTATTATGTTATAAAATCTAATAGTCGCTTTGTGTGCTTTTTTATGCCTCAAAGCAGTACAAGCAAAGGAAGTTGACGTTAAAATGCCAATCAGAGTTCAAAACGATCTTCCGGCAAAGAAGATACTTGAAAATGAAAATATATTCGTGATGGATGAGTCCAGAGCGCTTAGTCAGGATATAAGGCCTCTTAAGATTGCAATTTTGAATCTTATGCCTTTAAAGCAGGACACAGAGGTTCAGCTGATGCGTTCCCTTTCCAACACTCCGCTGCAGATTGACATAACCTTTCTTACCACGAAGACCTATGTCGGCAAAAATACTGCAAAGAGCCATCTGGACAACTTTTATCTTACCTTTGACGACGTTAAGGAACAGAAGTTTGACGGACTGATAATAACAGGCGCGCCTGTGGAGATTCTTAAATTTGAGGATGTAGCCTACTGGGAGGAGCTCACGCATATATTTGATTGGAGCGTAACAAATGTTACAAGTACAATGCACCTGTGCTGGGGCGCGCAGGCTGCGCTTTATTATCATTACGGAATAAAGAAAAAGCTTTTGGAAAAAAAGATGTTCGGGCTTTTTTATCACAACGTAAGGAACAGGAAAATTCCGTTAGTAAGAGGTTTTGATGACGTTTTTCTTCTTCCGCACAGCAGGCACACGGCTGTTGACCCGGACGAGGTGTATGCGCATCCGGAGCTTATGGTGCTGGCTGACTCCAAGGAGGCAGGGATTGCGCTCATAATGGCGAAGGACGGCAGACAGGTCTTTATGATGGGACACCCGGAATATGACAGGGTTACTCTTGACCGGGAATACAAGCGTGATCTGGAAAAGGGAATTAAGATAGACAAGCCGGTTAATTACTATATTGACGGTAATACTGAAATCGAGCCTTACCTTACATGGAGGGCGCACGGCAACACGCTTTATACAAACTGGCTCAACTATTATGTTTACCAGATGACGCCTTACGTATTGTAGCAAAGGCTAGTCGGCGCCTGTAAATGCAGATCTGACGCCCGTACCGGCTTCGCATTTTTATGCGGTTAAGCCCAGTAAACTTGTACGGACATGCAGAGCTGGTGCAGGCGGCGCAGGGAATGATTTAACGATAGGCCTTGATACCTGCGGGTTATATTATAATTGTCCGCAACATAAAATACAGAAAACCGTAAAGTGAGGAAAATAATGAATTACGAACATTCTATAGAAAAAAAACTCCGTGAAATCGCAGCTGTTTTCCATGCGAGCGGAACCCTTGTCTCTTATGAGGTAATAACGACAGGAAACATCAATTCTACCTATTGGCTCAAATATTCACAGGGTAACGGCATAACTAAAACGTATATCATTCAGAGAATTAATACATATGTCTTTAAAAAGCCCGATGAGATTATGAGCAACATTTCGCTTGTAACTAATCATATCCGCTCAAAATCCATTCCCGGACAGCAAACCCTCAAGTTCTACGTAACAGATGAAGGAAAGAACTTTTTTGACGACGGAGAGGGCAATTTCTGGAGAATGAGCAACCATATTGATTCTGTTACCTTTGACAGCTGCGATGAGCTTTCGATTATGGAAGCGGTAGGGGCGGCTTTCGGCGATTTCCAAAACATTCTTTCCGATTTTGACGCGTCAAGACTTTATGAAACAATACCGGATTTCCACAATACTAAAAAAAGAATAGCGCAGCTTTATGAAAATATTAAAAAGGATGAATTCTCACGTGTCGCCGAGGTTGCCGAAGAGATAGAATTTGTTAAACAGAATGAAAAGCTGGCGTGCGAGCTTACCGAAATGCTTGAAAAAGGGGAAATTCCTCTTAGAGTAACGCACAACGATACAAAAATTAACAATGTTCTTTTTGATAAGCAGACTCATTATCCGATAGCGATAATTGACCTCGATACCGTTATGCCGGGGCTTGCAATGCATGATTTTGGGGATGCGGTAAGATTTGCCTGCAATACCGCTGCTGAGGACGAGAAAAATCTTGAGCTTGTTTCACTGGATCTGACAAGGTTTCAGGCATTTGCCCAAGGGTTTATCGGCAAAACCGCTAAGTCGCTTACTCCGAACGAGCTTTCTTCAATGGTGCTCGGAGCAATAACAATTACGATTGAACTCGGAGTGCGTTTTCTTGATGACTACATTACGGGAGACAAGTATTTTAAAACCTTATACGATAAACACAATCTTGTGAGAACAAGGTGTCAGTTCGCGCTGGCTAAGGACATGATAAAAAAGAGAGAGGCAATGGAATACCTTGTGGATGACATTGTTTCACAGTACTGATTTAATCGATTGAATTGGCTTCAGGCACAGGAGGTTTGGTTGTTATGTGCGGAATTGTTGGCTATGCCGGAATGGAACAGGCCGCTCCTATTTTGTTGGACGGTTTGTCCAAGCTTGAATACAGGGGGTATGACTCGGCAGGAATTGCAGTTGCGGATTCCGAATCAGAGGACAGTACCATTAAGGTGTTTAAGTCAAAGGGCAGACTTAAGGTTCTGGAACAGATGACGGATTTCGGAAAAACCGTTTCGGGTCAAGTCGGAATCGGACACACAAGGTGGGCTACTCACGGAGAGCCGTCCACCGTAAACGCTCACCCTCACTTTACGAAGAGCGGTTCCGTGGTCGTCGTCCATAACGGTATTATTGAAAATTATAAATATCTCAGAGATAAGCTTATTTCAAACGGCTATGAGTTTGTGTCTGAAACAGACACGGAGGTCGTTGCCAATGCTCTGGATTATTACTATGACGGAGATCCTTTGGACACGGTTATAAAGGTGATGTACAGAATAGAAGGCTCGTATGCATTCGGAATAATGTTTAAACAGCACCCGGGAGAAATATATGCCGTCAGAAAAGACAGTCCTCTGGTCGTGGGCAGAGCCTCCGACGGGAATTATATTGCAAGTGATGTTCCTGCGATTCTTAAGCACACGAGAAACGTATGCTTTATCGACAACATGACTGTTGCAAAGCTGACAAAGGACGACATAGAGTTTTACAATGTAGACAAAGAAAAAATAGAGGTTGCCGCCAGCTACATTGATTGGGATTATGAGGCTGCCGAAAAAGGCGGTTACGAGCATTTTATGCTTAAGGAAATCAATGAACAGCCCAAAGCGATTCTGGATACGCTTCTGCCTCATCTGGAGGACGGAAGGGTAAATATTCCGGAGCTTAAGCTTTCCGACGAGGAAATCGCTAAAATCACAAGGATTTATATTGTCGCCTGCGGCTCTGCGTACCATGCCGGAATGGTCGGTAAATACGTAATAGAGGAAATGGCAAAGATCCCTGTTGAGGTCGAGATTGCGTCGGAGTTCCGTTACAGAAGGCCGATGCTTGAGCCGGACGGACTTGTTGTGGTAATCAGCCAGTCGGGGGAGACCGCAGACACGAAGGAAGCCGTAAAGCTTGCCAAGGAATCTGGAAACAAGGTGCTTGCAGTCGTAAACGTTGTCGGAAGCTCGATTGCAAGGGAAGCAGAAAATGTCTTTTACACCTCTGCCGGGCCTGAAATAAGCGTGGCTACAACGAAGGCATACAGCGCGCAGCTGATAGCGCTGTACCTGATAGCGATAAAATTTGCCTGCGCAAGAAGGTCTATAGATGATGCTTTAGCGGACAAATATGTAAAGGAGCTGAAAAAGCTTCCGGATAAGGTTAAGGTAATACTTGCCGACAAGGAGAGAATGCAATGGCTTGCGAGTAAGTTTTATTCGGCAAAAGACGTATTTTTCATAGGCAGGGGCGTGGATTTTGCGGCTTCTCTTGAGGGCTCTCTTAAGCTGAAGGAGATTTCTTATATCCATTCGGAAGCGTATGCGGCAGGAGAGCTTAAGCACGGGCCGATTGCCCTTATCGAAAAAAACACCTTGGTTATTGCCCTTGCCGCCCAGCCTTCGCTTTACGATAAAACGGTGTCAAATATTGTCGAGGTGAAAGCTAGGGGAGCGTATGTCTGCGGGCTTTCTACCTACGGCCAGTACAGTATGGAATCAATTTCAGATTATGCGGTTTATATTCCTAAGACCCTGCCGCTTTTTATGGCGTCGCTTTCGGTAATTCCCCTGCAGCTCTTAAGCTATTACGTTTCGGTTGCAAGGGGGCTTGACGTGGATAAGCCGCGGAATCTTGCGAAAAGCGTTACGGTTGAATAGCCAATTTTGCATATTTGAGCTTCATTTGTGCAAAAACATAATTGAAAATACTGATTTCTATGTTATAATGGTTGTCGAAAGCCAAAAAAAGCCTTGGTGATAAAACAACTAAAAATAACGCACGATATGTGAGGAAAACGATGGAAAGAGACGAAGAAGAAGTAATTGATTTAAAGGAGCTGTTTGGATATCTCATAAAAAAACTCCTGAATATTTTTGTTGTTACGGGAGTCTGCGGAATAGCTGCTCTTTTATACAGCCTGCTGTTTATAACGCCGATGTATGAGTCTACGACTACTCTCCTTGTCATAAACACAGGTACTTCAGCAAGCACATCATTCATGCTTGACTGTATTGAGGTCGTAAATTCAGGCTCCGTGGCGGCTGACGTTATTTCAAAAACGGGACTTGATTATACCTACAGCGACGTTTCGGGCATGATGTCGGTTAATAACCCGACCAACACGAGAGTTCTTGAACTCACGATCAGAGCGGAAAGCCCTGAGCTTGCGCAGCAGCTGGCAAGCGCCTATGCGGAGGCAGTGCAGAGCAGGGTTTCGGAAAGGCTTCGTGTCGGCGCGCCTGAAATCATCGAGGCTCCGACAGTCAATCCGGACGCCGTTTCTCCAAATACCATGAGAAATGCTGCAATAGGTCTGCTTGCAGGCTTTGTTTTAAGCTGCGGCTTTTATGTCTGCCGTTACATGCTTGACGATTCCGTAAGAAAAATTGATGATATAGAAAGACTCTTCGGAATAAAAGCGCTTGCTGCCATACCGAATGAAAACATTGAGATTAGCGCGCCTCCTGCTGCATCTAAGAGAAAACAGACAGAGAGACCTGCTGCTAAATCAGGAGAGAAAGGCGGTAAGAAGCTTTGAATAACGTTACTTTTAAAATAAAAAAAGATTTTTCAATCGCTAAAAGAGAAGCTTACAACACTTTAAGGGCGAATATAGCTTTCTCAGGCGAGGAAAACAAGGTCATACTTTTTACATCTGCCGAAACAGGCGAGGGAAAAACCACGGTTGCATTTGAAATGGCGCGTTCGTTTGCAAATGACGGAAAGAAGGTTATACTTCTGGATTGCGACCTTAGAAAATCGGTTATGAGGTCTAGGTACCGCATTACGACCGATGCTCCCGGTAAAAATTCAATAAAAGGAATGTCACATTACCTGACGTCTCAGGCCAGCCTTGACGATGTGCTTTGCTTCGCCGTAGACGAGGGCTTCGATTTGATTCTTGCGGGCAGGTCGACGCCTATTCCTACAGAGCTGCTCAATTCGCCTATGTTCTCTAATTTGATTTCGTTCTGCAAAAGAAAGTACGATTATGTAATAATTGACGCTCCTGCGATAACCCATGTAATAGATGCGGCTATCATCGCTTCACAGGCGGACGGAGTTGTTCTGGTGATCGAGCAGGGCGTAACAAGCAAGAAAAAAATCGGAGATGCGGTTAAGCAATTGGAATACACTAAAGCAAGAATTCTCGGAGCCGTGCTTAACAAGGTTAACGATTGATAAAGCTTAGTGGTCTTTGTAGTACTATAATACTGGATTGGGAGTAAGGATATGCCTAACAAAACGACCTTGGTCATAATGGCTGCCGGTATGGGCAGCCGTTTCGGAAAGGGAATAAAACAGCTGGAGCATGTGGGGCCGTCAGGGGAAATTTTAATGGATTATTCCATTTATGACGCCGTCCGTGCCGGTTTTGATAAAGTTGTAATTGTAATCAGGCGCGATATTGAAGAGGAATTTAAGAGACTGATAGGAGACCGCATCTCAAAGCATGTTGACGTAGAGTATGTTTATCAGGACATCAACGATCTCCCGTGCGGCTTTTCGCTTCCTGAGGGGCGCGTAAAGCCTTGGGGAACAGGACATGCCGTGCTTGCGTGCGCAGGTCATGTGGATACTCCGTTTGCGATAATCAACGCAGATGATTATTACGGTTTTGAGGCGTTTAAAAAAGTGCATGACTATCTTGCTGAGGTACAGGCTGACAGCAACGAGTACTGCATGGCAGGCTATGTTCTTGGAAATACGCTTAGCAAGCATGGAACCGTAACAAGAGGAATTTGTCTCCATGACGGCGAATATATTTTATCTGACGTAGAGGAGTCGTTTAAGCTTAGAGAAGAAAACGGTGTTGTCGTCGGCGAAAATTCAGACGGTGACGCCATATCCGCTTCGATCGATTCTCTTGTATCAATGAATATGTGGGGGTGTACTCCTGCTTTTCTTGAAAAGCTCAAGCATAAATTCGTTGAATTCTTAAAGGATAATAAGAGCAGTCTTACAGATAAAGAATTTCTGCTTCCTATGGTTATCAAGCACCTGATAAAATCCGGAGAAGCCTCTGTAAAAATTTTTCCAGTCAGCGAGCGCTGGTTCGGCCTCACCTACATCGAGGATAAGCCGTTGGTTGTCGAGGAAATCAGAAGAATGGCGGCTGAAGGAAAATATCCGGATTCCCTGTGGATGGATTAATAATGTTTGAAAATGGGAGATAACGATGCTTAGACCCGTACTTGATGAAAACTTTATTCCTGCTGTGATTTATAACAGGCAGTTTTTAGAAAGGGCAGACAGACCGTTTTCAATTGCTGTTGAACGTGAGGACGGTCTTATATACAGGAAAGATACTTTCCTGACTGATGATTACTCCGAAAACTGTTTTTATGTTGAGAGGCTTTTGAAAACTCTTCTTTGGTCCGCAGGCGGTTTCAAGGTATATATTTCAGGCGACAGGGATATTTTTAATTATATAAAGAGCGTATATACGCATGACGGGCCGAGAGCCTTTGATGTTGATTTTTGGGAAACAACCTATGAAAATCCTTTTCAGATATACTACCATGAGGCTGAAGCAATGCCTCATGCAAAAAATAATCCCGTGAGTATAGGCAGACATTCCGACGGGTGCCGTATTGGATTTGACGCGGGCGGTAGCGATATGAAAATCGCCTGCGTAGTCGACGGCGAGACTGTGCGGACAGAGGAAATTGTTTGGAATCCAAAGGTTAATTCTGATATTAATTACCACTATAATGAAATTAAAAAAGCAATAGAGAAGGCGGCGTCATACATGGAAAGGGTCGATGCTGTCGGTATATCTACGGCAGGCGTTCTTGTCAAAAACAGAGCGATGGTCAGCTCCTTGTTTATGTCTGTTGACAAGTCAAAATACGGTGAGAGGGCCAAAAACATCTATATTGACGTTTGCAGGGAGCTTGGCATGAAAATGACCGTTGCAAATGACGGCGACGTAGCCGCTCTTGCCTGTTCAATGGCGCTTGATTTAAACGGCGTTCTCGGCATAGCCATGGGAACTTCGGAGGCAGGCGGATATATTGATAAGCACGGTCATATAAGCGGCTACATGACAGAGCTCGCTTTTGCACCGGTCGATTACAACAAGGATGCTCCGATAGACCCGTGGTCAGGAGATTTTGGAGTCGGAGCCGAATATTTCAGTCAGGACGCCGTTATCCGTTTGGCTCCGAAAGCCGGCATTGATCTGCCGGAGGAGCTTACTCCTGCACAAAAGCTTAAATTTGTTCAAAAACTTCTTGAAAACGGCGATAAAAGGGCTGAGCTTATATTTGAAACAATAGGCGTCTATTTCGGTTATGCCGTTGTAAATTATTCTGAAATATACGATATAGAGAACGTACAGATTGCAGGCCGCGTTACCAGCGGAAGAGGCGGAGAAATCATACTTGAGAATGCCTGCAGGGTACTTGAAAAAGAATTCCCTGAATTAAACGAAAAAATAAATATTTTTCTTCCGGGTGAAATGGAAAGACGCGTCGGTCAGGCGGTTGCGGCTGCCGGTCTTGTAGATTTGGAGGGCGTATGAAGCTGAAAAATGTTCTGCTGAATAAAGAAAAATGCGATATTTCAATAAGTGCCGACGGCATCATAGAATCAATAATCAAGTCGGATTCCGAACATGGGGACGCTTCGTGCGCAGGAGCAGAGGACGTTATTAACTGCGACGGGCTCACGGTTATTCCGGGCCTCATAGACATACACACCCATGGCTGCGCCGGCTGCGATACTATGGACGCTGAGTTTGAGACTCTGTGTGACGTATGGGCTAAAAACGGAACAACCTCTGTTTATCCTACCACAATGACAATGGATTATGAATCCCTAAAAAGAGTGACCGAGGCGAAAACGGACGTCGGGGGCGCTCAGATACTGGGCTTTCACATGGAGGGGCCTTACATAAATTCAAAAAAGAAGGGCGCCCAAAACGAGAAATTCGTTAAGGGAGCGGATATTGACGAGTTTAACTCGCTCAAGGGCATGAAATTGATTACGGTAGCCCCTGAGTGCTTCGACAATATGGAATTTATAAAGAAGTGCAAGGCGGTCGTGTGCATAGGGCATACAGACTGTGATTACGATACCGCAGTAGAGGCGATACGAAACGGAGCAAAATGTCTTACGCATACCTTCAATGCAATGCCGCCGTTTGCGCACAGAGAGCCGGGCCCTATCGGCGCCGCCGTTACGGAGAACATATATGTTCAGGTGATCACTGACGGACTTCATGTGCATAAGGCGGCGGTTATGGCGCTGTACAAGATTTTCGGAACGGACAGAATGGTTATTATTTCCGATTCCTTAAGAGCTGCCGGACTCTGCGATGGGGAGTATGAGTTCGGAGGCCAGCTGATAGACGTTGTAAACGGAGTGGCGCGTGTAAAAAGCGGGGCAATAGCAGCCTCTACGAGCTTTTTGTGGCAGTGCGTCAGGTCGGCTGCCGACATGGGTATACCTTTTGAGGATGCGGTAAAAATGGCGACGGAAACGCCGGCAAGGCTTATGGGACTTGAAAATAAAGGCGTGATTAAGGAAAAAGCAGATGCGGATTTACTGCTTATTGATAAAAATCTTAATCTCAGATGCGTAATAGTGAGGGGTAAAGTTTATTATGAGTACAAATAGCAAAAACGCTAAGAAAAAAGCATCATCTGCAAGAACGAGAAGAGAAGGCGCGGTAGAAACAGTGATACTTGAGGACGGTAAGTATGTAAGATTTTATTATGAGGTTTTGCCTGTAATACTTGCCGTACTGGCGTGTGCCGCTTCCTTTATCCGTTTTCTGCTTATAAAGCTGGATTCCGGCGATGTCGTTAATTTTAAGACGGACGTTTCTCTGACTTCTTTTTTCGATGGCAACCCTAATATTGTCGCTATTTTAGGGTGCTTTTCTATTTTTATATGTTTTTTGGTCGTGCCTAAATCCATTAAAAAAACCCATGAGAGCGGTGACGGACTTGGAGCCATGTTTATGCCGTTGGGGCTTTTAGGTATTTTTACGGTAATGTGCACAATCGAGAACTTAAAGGATATGGCAATCGGCATAACGTTTGGCGTTGTTTTGTTTGTTATCAGCGCGCTGGCTACATTTAAAAAAACCATTTCATACGTAATGCCGTTATGCCTGATAATGATTCTTGTTGCCTTTTTCCTTATTTTGGCCGGATTAATGCCTTATTGTTATAACAGAATTCCATTTGCCCTGCAAACGGACACGCATTCGCTTGCGGTTATGGATTATTACTATCTTTCATATTTTATAAGGGATATTTTATTGCTCCTTTCATTTGGAATTTTTTCGGACAGGCTTAAGAGAACATATAAGAAAATGGAGGCTGAAAAATGATAAAAACAGGAAAATCGTCTGTTGCATATTCAAGATGGATAAACGGAGAATTAAAAACTTTTGATGAAGAGCTTTTGACATTCACGCTGGAAACTCCTTCGTCTACTTACGCGTTTGCAGTTACGGAGGAGGGCTTTATTCTTCATAACTATTACGGGAAAAGGCTTGGTAATGACGATTTATCGTATTATTTGAGGCTGAATGAAAATCCGTATACCCTCAAATCCAATTTAAGGGACAAAGGAACCTTTATGGACAGTAAGGGCTTTGAATACCCTTGCCACGGAACCGGCGATTACAGAGAACCGTGTTTTGCGGTTATGGACAGCGCCGGAATGTCAACCTGCGAGCTCAGATATGATTCCTTCAAAATCGTAAAAGGCAAGCCGCTTCTTTCGCAGAGGGATTTTGACTGTATTCCTGCCACATGGTGCGGTGAAGATGAGGCGGATACTTTGATTATTACCGCCTCCGACGGGCACCTTGGAATAAAGGCGGATATTATGTACACTGTTTTCAATGACCTTGATGTTATTGCAAGGAGCGTGCGTTTTTACAATGAAGGAAGCGAAAGCGTTGAGCTTAGGAGAACGCTGAGCGCCTGTGTCGATTTTGACGGCAGCGACTATGATATGATAACTCTTAACGGAAGCTGGGCAAGAGAAAGGATCGTTGAAAGGGCTCCGCTTCATCACGGGAAGCAGAGCGTAGATTCCGTAAAGGGTGAGTCCAGCCATCAGAATAACCCGTTTGCCGCTCTTGTGAGCCGTAATGCAAATGAAGATATGGGCGAGGCCTTCGGCTTCAACCTTGTTTACAGCGGTAATTTCTTTGCACAGGCTGAGGTTAATCAGCACAAGAGGAC